>WVWV01000053.1 GCA_011773845.1 Lysobacterales bacterium
CCGCCCGTGAACCCTGCCGATCTCCGCCTGATCCACATCGGCCTGGCCGCACTCAGCATCTCGGGCTTCGTCCTGCGCTGGGCGTGGATGCATCGCGGCTCGGCGCTGCTGCACCACCGCACGACGCAGGTGTTGCCGCACGTGATCGACACCCTCTTCTTGCTGAGCGGCATCGCACTGGCGGTGATGATCCACCAGGCGCCGCTCGCCGATGGCTGGCTGACCGCCAAGGTGGCCGGCCTGGTCGCTTACGTCGTGCTCGGCTCCCTGGCTCTGAAACGCGCACCCACGAAACGGCTGAAAACGGTGTTTTTCGTCACCGCCCTGCTGTGTTTTGCCTGGATTGTATCGGTGGCGCGCTCGAAGTCACCGTGGGGCTGGCTCGCCGAATTCGTCTGAATGGCCCCGGGTTATCCCGTGGCTGCGGTGCTCAGCACCCTGTCATGTGCCGCCGGTCGATTTCAGACACCGAGCGGCAACCGAGCAGCGCCATGCCGCGTTCCAGTTCATCCCGCAGTAGCGCCAGCGCGTGGGCCACGCCGGCTTCGCCCGCCGCGGCCAGACCATACAGGTAAGGCCGCCCCATCATGCACGCAGTGGCGCCGCGCGCCAGCGCCTTGAGCACGTGCGTGCCGCGGCGAATTCCCCCGTCACAGATGATCTCGCACTCGCCCCCCACCGCGTCGACGACGGGACCCAGCGCATCGAACACAGGCACGCCCCCATCGAGTTGGCGCCCCCCGTGGTTGGAAACCATGATCGCCGTGGCACCGAGGTCCGCGGCCCGGCGCGCATCGCGCGGCGACAGGATACCCTTGATGGCGAATGGTCCGCCCCACTCCTCGATCATCCAGGCCATATCGTCCCAGGTCACCGAGGGATCGAACTGGTCGGCGATGTATTGCATCAGGGAACTGGCGTCCGAGCTGCCCTGCGCGATGCGGTGCACCACGTTTTCCAGCCGCACCGGCGGCGCGCGGAGGTAGCCGGCCACCCAGGCAGGCCGGCGCGCAAAGCCGAGCAGCCCGCGGAGGTTGATTCGTGGCGGCAAGGTGAAGCCATAGCGCAGTTCCCGCTCGCGCTTGCTGGGCGCCGGAACGTCAACAGTCAGTGCCAGCGCGTCGAAACCGGCCTGCCTGCAGCGCTGGATGAATTCGCGGGTCAGGTCCCGATCCTTCATCACGTAGATCTGGAAACACTTGGGCCCCTCGGCCACCGCGCCCACCTCCTCGATCCGGGTCGTGCCCAGCGTGGACAGCGTGTAGTAGGTGCCGGCCGCAGAAGCCGCGCGCGCCACCGCCATTTCGCCCTGCGGATGGAACAGGCGGCTCATGCCGGTCGGTGAAAGGAACAGCGGCATGGCAATGTCGCGTCCCAGCACTCGCGTGCGCAGGTCAATGGATTTCACGTCAACCAGGTACTCCGGCAACAACCGCGCGCGCTCGAAAGCGCGCGTGTTGCCGATCACGTTCGACTCGTCGTCCGCACCCCCCTCGATGTAATTGAACAACGGCGCCGGCAGGCGGCGCGCTGCGAGGCGACGCAGGTCCTCGATGTTCAGGGCTTGGTCGAGCTTGCCCATGGGCGCTGGTTCCATCGGTGGTTGATCGACCCCCAGTATGGGTGATCGGTGGGGGCACTGCCAAGCTGCGGGCAGGCGGGTTGCTCAGGCGCTTGTCGGCAGGCTAACCGCTCCTCCAGGCCTGGCTGGGCATGGACCGAAAGCGAAGGTGCGGAAGCCGGGACGCCCTCGCCTGAGGCCCCCAGACCGCGCTGAAGTTTACCGGCCAATCGGATATTCTGGACGCCCCACACAGCTGGCAGAATGCGTGATGGCCGAAGTGCGACTCACCTTGATCTACGTTCCCAGGGTTCTCAGCGTATTCAGAGGCGCGATGTTGGCGCTGTCCGTACTGCTGGCGGCACCCGTGTCGGCCCAGGAAGAAGAAGCCGCGGGCAACGAGGCCGTGGAGGCGCTGGCGCAGATTCTGAGCGCAGAGCAGGAACCGGAATTCGTCGATCCCCTGGGCCGCGGCACGCCCCGCAGTTCGGCGCTGGCATTCCTGGCTGCGGCCGAGCGGGGCGATTTCCAGTCGGCAGCCGAATACATGGACTTCCGCAATCTGCCCGCCGCCATGCGCGACATGGACCAAGCCGAACTCGCAGAGCAGATTTACCTGGTGATCAGCCGGGCGCTGTGGCTGGACATCGAGAACATCAGTGACGATCCTGCGGGGGCCGCGGGGGATGGTTTGCCCAGCTTCAGGGACGCGGTGGGGCAGGTGGCGCTGGAAGACGACTCGGTGTTGCTGCTGATGCAGCGCGTGCCGGCTGATGAGGCCGGTCAATTCGTCTGGAAACTCTCCAATGCCACGGTCGCCCGGATTCCGAGCCTCTACGAAGTGTATGGCTATCCCGTGTGGATCGAGGAATTCCGTGCCTGGTTCCCAACCCGGGTCAGCTTTCTGGGCGTCGAGTTCTGGAAAGTGGTGCTCGTGCTATGCGTGGGCGTGGTTTTGTGGCCCGTGCTGTGGCTGGCCTTCGTTGCCCTGGCGCGGCTTTTCAGCTCGCCGCGCTCGCCGCTGTATCCCGAGGTCCGGAAGCTCCTGACGCGGCCACTGCTGTTCCTGGTGCTGGTGATCGTTCTGAACTGGTTCCTGCGGGAACTCGGGCTGGGCGCCACCGCCCAGAAAATAGCCAGTGCGCACACCACGATGACCGCCATCACGGTCTGGCTGTTGTTCTCGGTCATCGACCTGGTGCGATCCAAGCGTCGCGAGCGCTTTCTCGAGCAGGGCCGCACCGACGCGGCAGTGCTCGGCCGCCCGGTGGCCAATGCGCTCAAGCTGCTCATCGCGCTGTTGGGCGTGCTCGTCTGGCTCAGCAATATGGGGGTCAATATCTCCGCCCTGCTGGCGGGGCTGGGCATTGGCGGCATCGCCATGGCACTGGCCCTGCAGAAGCCAATCGAGGACCTGTTCGGCGCCATTACCCTGTACTCGCAACGCCCCGTCGCCACCGGAGACTTCTGCCGGTATGGCCAACACCTTGGCCGCATCGAAGAGATTGGACTGCGCTCGACGCGGATTCGCACCCAGGGCAACACGGTGGTGTCGATACCCAACTCGCGCCTGGCCTACGAGGACATCGAAAACATCTCTGCCCGCCAATGCGTGTGGTACCAGCCGCTGGTACGTCTGCGCATCGATACCACGCCAGACCAGATTCGGGAAATCGTCGAGCGGACACGCCGGATGCTGATCGATGACCAGCGCGTCCTGAACGACGTCCTGCGCGTGCAGTTCCGTGAGTTCGGCCAATTCTCGCTGGACGTCAAGGTGCATTGCTACATCGACACGACCGATTTCACCGAATACCTCAACATCGCCGAGCAGCTGAATTTCGGCATACTCGAGATCGTCCATCAGGTCGGTGCCTCGCTGGCGCTCCCGGAACGCGGGCTCAAGGAATAAAGGCCCGCCGGGACAGAGGGGCCTCGGGTTCTGGCTGCGGCAGAGACCCATTCGGCTCGGCCGCGCTAACAGGGACCGCTTGGCGGTTTGTACTGGTCCGCAGTGGTGATTAGGATACCCCGAGCGCTCTCGTTCGTGATCAGGAAGGCATGGTGAGTCAAACACGCAACCGCACGGCCCTGTTACTGTGTTTGGGCAGCCTCGGCCTGGTAGCCGGCTGTTCCAGTGTCGAGGTGTACCGACACCAGAACGAATCGCGCCTGGACGCGGTCTTCATCAAGCAGGATGTCGACTTCAGCCGCTACCGGTCGGTCATCGTCGATGACGTGTCCGTGTGGTATCCCGCCGACCGGGCGCCCTCGCCGGAGAGCGCGGAACGCGCCCAGGCCAACCTGGAGCGCGCCCAGCGGATGTTCCGCCAGACCATCAGCGAGGCCCTGTCGGGTCGCTACCCGGTCACGGACCAACCCGGTCGTGGCGTGCTCCGGGTGCAGGCCGAATTCGTGGACCTGCGGGCCTTGCAACCCGGGGAGGCGATCCCCGCCGAACTCCAACGCTACGATTTCGAGGCCCGGCCGGGCCACATCACCATGGTCGCCCGCCTGCTCGATTCCAGCACCGGCGAGGTGCTGGCGCGAGCCGCGGACCTGGGCCAGCAGGCGTCCGCCGGTGGCGATGGCGTGGTGGACTGGGCGGCCATCGGCCACGATTTCGACTACTGGGCGGGCGTGTTCAGGGAGTGGATGGACGAGGTCCACGGTGCCGAATAACCCCCTGAGCGGGCAGTGATCGGCACAAGCCTGGGCCTCTCTCGGCCGCGACGGCTGATCTGAATCAAGCCACCCGGCGATCACCGCCATGCGCTACCCATTTCATGCTGACCTGCGTGCCGTATTGACTGATCGCCTGCGGTCGAGGCCTGGGCGTGACCCCTAATTCGCCAGTGCCTCGTCCAGGCACGCCAGCAGCAGGTCGGCGTGTTCCCGGGAAAACACCATGGGCGGGCGGATCTTGAGCACATTGTCGTGGGCACCGATGGTGCCGATCAGCACGCCACGGTCGCGCATGCCGTTATGCACCGCCTGCGCCAGCTTCCCCGCGGGAGCGCGCGTGGCCCGGTCGCTGACCAGGTCTACGCCCTGGAACAGGCCGCTGCCACGAATGTCGCCAATCGCTGCATGCCGTTCGGCCAGCGCCTCCAGCCCGGCCCGCAGGTACTGGCCCACCTCGCGCGCATTCTCGGGCAGGCGCTCCTCGTCCAGCACTTCCAGCACCGCCCGTGCCGCTGCGCAGGACACCGGGTTGCCCCCAAAGGTGTTGAAATAGCTCGCCCTGGCCCCGAAGCCATCGACCAGGTCCTGCGAGGTGACCACCGCCGCGGCCGGATGACCATTGGCCATGGGTTTCCCCATGGTCACGATATCCGGCACCACGCCCAGCCGCTCGAAGCCCCAGAAATGGCCTCCCATGCGCCCGAAGCCGGGCTGCACCTCGTCGGCGATGAACACCGCGCCGGCCGCGCGCACCACCGCGACCACCTCCGGCAACCAGTCCGCCGGAATGTCGGGTAGACCGTTGCTCGACAGGACGGTATCCATGATGAACGCGCCCGGCGGATAGCCGCGCTCCCGAAGCCGGTCTGCGGCCTGCGCCACGGCCTGCGCGTAACGGGCGCCCGCGTCTGGTCCCCGGCAGGTCCCACGGAACGTGTCCGGGCACGGAACGATCGCGATGCGGTCCTCGCGGGGTTCACCCGGCTCCTCGTCGGAAATCTGCGCCGTCAGCCAGGTGTTGCCGTGGTAGCCGTTTTCCACCGCTATGATGCCCGGCCGGTCGGTCGCCAGGCGGGCGATGCGCAGCGCTAGCTCGTTGGCCTCCGACCCCGTGCACGTGAACATGGCGATCTCCAGCCCCGGCGGGAAGCGGCTGAGCAGCATTTCCGCGTAGTCGAGCACCCCCTCGTGCAGGTAGCGGGTATGGGTGTTGAGGGCCGCGGCCTGGGTGCAGATCGCCTCCACCACGCGCGGATGACAGTGACCGACATGCGGCACGTTGTTGTAGGCGTCGAGGTACCTGCGTCCCGCGGCGTCGAAAAGCCAGACGCCCTCGCCGCGCACGATGTGCAGCGGGCGGCCGTAGAACAGGCGGTAGGCCCCGCCCATCAGGCGCTGGCGCCGCGCCAGCAGGCTTTCCTCGCGCGTCATGTACCGAGAGCTCGCCCCGCGCCCAGGCCGGCCGGGCATGTGCGTGTACGAGGGGTATGGGTGGCTGCCACGGTGAGCCCCGGTTTGGTCAGCCCGTCAGCGGCGCTCGGGCGTCACCAGCCGCTTGAAAAAGTCCGCGACGGTGTGCTGGGAGAGGTCCCGGAATTCACCGGCGTCGAAGAACGAACCGCCGCAGTCCGCGCAGGTTTCGTACCAGATGTGCCGCTGCTCCGAATCGACCCGCTTCTCCATTTCGCCACCGCACCGCGGGCAGCGGTACTGGTCGATCACGTTGTACCGACGCCCCTGGCCGGCGCGGCCGGTATCGATCGCGGCGGCCGCTTCCGGGTTGCTCAGCAGTTCCAGTTCCCCGGCGTCGAACCAGATGCCGCTGCAGCTGGTGCAGCGGTCGACCTCGGTCTGCTGATACTCGATCTGCTCCATGTCCGACCGGCACTTCGGGCACCGCATCGCGCCCGACCAGAACACCCCGCCTTGCCGACCGGCAATGGCGATCGTGTGACGCGGGGCGGTCCGCCGCCCCGGCCCGGCCCCCGGCTCGCGCCCATGCCGGTAGAACATCAGCACAAAGATCATGCCGACCACCAGCGCGCCCAGCAGCATGTAGTGTTCCACGTAGGTCGATTGCTCGGCGACCATGCCGAACACCTTGGACCCCGCCGAATGCCCGAGGTTGGCGCAGGACATGTAGATGGCGAACTGGGTCGCCGAACAGCTGCTGGAGCAGATGGCCATGGCCAGCGCGATCCCGCACACCATCGTCACCGGCAGCATCAGCACCCAGACGGACAGCATCGCGCGCACGTACGCAGTGTCCTGCCAGAGGAACTGGGTCTGGGCGAGGATGAAAGCATGCACGGCGACCAGCGTCACCGTGAAGAGCAGCATGCGCTTGGCGCCGAAGCGGTCGATCGCCGGCCCCAGCGCCAGCGCGACCACCGCGCCGATGAGCCCCATCATCGCCACCAGCTGCGACCACTGCGGCGTGGTGTAGCCAAAGACATTGATGGCCGCGATGGGCATCAGGGCCTGGCCATAGCCGTAGACCAGGCCGTCGAACAGCATGATCAGCATTACGATCAGGCTGGTCGGCTGCCACAGGACCTCGTTGACGCCGGCGAACACGGCCTTGAACGTGCCGCCTTCGCGCCGTGCGGATTTCGCCTCTCCGGAGGTCCACGGCAAGTGGCGTTCACCGTCGCGCTCGAGCACGAACACGAACGCCAGTAGCACGGCGGCGGCGGTGATCGCGGCCACGATGGCCGTGAGCTGCATGCCAAATTCGACCAACATCACGCCCGACACCGCCGCCGTCAGGCCCCATCCGGCGGCCTTGCCGAAGCTCATGAAAGCATTGAGTCGGCCCTGCTCCCGCACCGGCGTCAAATCGATGCTCATGCCGTCCACTGCGACGTCCTGCGTGGCGGCGAAACTGTTGATCACCACGCCGATCAGCGTCAACAGGCCTATCTGACCGGCAGGATCCTCGATCGCCATCAGGGCGAGCAACGACACCGACAACCCCGCCTGCGCGGCCAGCACCCAGGGCCGGCGGCGGCCCATGGGCAGGAACATGTATCGATCCATGAACGGGCCGGTCACCAGCTTGAACGCCCACGGCAACACGATCACGGCCAGGTAGGTGGCGATGTCCCCGGCGGAGACGCCCTGGCTCGCCAGCCAGGCAGGAATGGCGATGGACAGCAGCCCTGCCGGAATGCCCTGGGCGAAGTACATCATGGAGCCCGCCACGTAGCGGACCCGGGAGCTGTCCAGGAGGGTGAGTGTCATGGCCATGGGCGTCGCGCTCATTGTGGGGCGAGCCCAGATGATAGCGAACTTCGGTGTACTCGGTCAGTGCCCGAAGCGCCCCGTCGGAGTCGGTGTACGCATCCCTCCAACCCGAGCATCAGAAAAAGCCGCCCGAAGGCGGCCTCTTTATTCTGGCTGGGGGAGAGGGATTGACTCGCGCCGTCCCTGGCGCTCGCCCTACGGGCGTCTCGCTATGCTCGACGTCCAAAACGGCAATCCTGCCGCTTTGTCAAACCCCCACCGAGCCTCGCTCGATGAGGCGTCTCTGCACGCTCGACCCCAGCCAATAAAAAACCCGCGTGAAGCGGGCTTTTAATTTGCTGGGGGAGAGGGATTGATGAAAACCATCCCTGGTTTTCACCCTTCGGGCGCACTTCGTGCGTCCAAATTCGCTCCCGGCGAATTTGTCGAACCCCGCCGCCTTTGGCGGCAGTGGTTCTGCATCGGCCCCTCCACCACTCAGATACGACAAAGCCACCGCAAGGGTGGCTTTGTCGTATCTGGCTGGGGGAGAGGGATTCGAACCCCCACTGGCGGAGTCAGAGTCCGCTGTCCTACCATTAGACGATCCCCCAGGAGATCGCTCGGTGGAAAGCGATGCCTTCCGCCGATCTTACCGCTTCGAGTACTGGGTTGCCTTGCGCGCCTTGTGCAGGCCGACCTTCTTGCGCTCGACCTCGCGGGCGTCGCGGGTCACGTAACCGGCCTTGCGCAGCGGCTTGCGCAACTCCTCGTCGTACTCCATCAGGGCGCGCGTCAGGCCGAGCCGGATGGCGCCCGCCTGGCCGGAACTCCCGCCCCCGTCCACGGTCGCCTTGATGTCGAACTGGTCGGTCATCTCCACCAGCTCGAGCGGCTGGCGCACGATCATGCGCGCCGTCTCGCGGCCGAAGTACTCGTCGAGCGGGCAATCGTTGACCATGATCCGGCCCGTGCCGCGGGTCACGAACACCCGCGCGGTCGAGGATTTGCGTCGGCCAGTGCCGTAATACTGTTCAGTTGCCATGATGCATTCCGTTCCGTGTGTGCTGTGCTCAGAGCTCGAGCGGCGTCGGCTGCTGGGCCGCGTGCGGGTGTTCCGGGCCGGCATAGACATGCAGCTTGCGGAACATGGCGCGCCCCAGCGGGTTCCTGGGCAGCATGCCCTTGACCGCGTTCTGGATGACCCGCTCGGGGTGCGTTTCCAGCATCTTGCCGAGCTTGATGGACTTCAGGTTGCCGATGTAACCGGTGTGCCGGTGGTAGTACTTGTCCTCGAGCTTGTTGCCGGTCACCCGCACCTTCTCGGCGTTGACCACCACGATGTGGTCGCCCGTGTCCACGTGCGGCGTGAATTCCGGCTTGTGCTTGCCGCGCAGGCGTCGCGCCACCTCCGTGGCCAGCCGGCCCAGCGTCTTGTCCGTCGCATCCACCAGGTGCCACTCGCGCCTGATATCCTGCGCCTTCGCAGAATAGGTTTTCATTTAAGTGTCTCTCGAACCAAAAAGGCCGGGGTGAAGGGCGGGAATTCTACTTTCTACCCGCGCCGGATTCAACCTGCGGCGACGCCGCCAGCCACTAGATGATGAGGCGTTCCACGGGCTTTCCGCCCACCAGGTGCGAGTCGATGATCTCGTCGATGTCCGATTCGTCGACATAGGTGTACCAGACCCCCTCGGGGTAAACGACGCACACCGGCCCTTCCTCGCAGCGGTCCAGGCAACCGGCCTGGTTGACACGCACCCTGCCCTCGCCGGTCAGGCCGCGCTCTTTCATGCGCCGCTTGGCGTAGTCGCGCATGGCGCCTGCGCCGCACTGGTTGCAGGACGGGCGCCCGGCGCCCGCCCCGCGGTCATTGACGCAGAAGAAGATATGCCGCTGATAGTAGGACATGCCGTGTCAGTCGTCCGTTGTCACTGGAAGTTATACACCAGGTTGACGGTAGTGGTGGTGTCGGTCTTGTCGCTATCCCCCGGCGGCACTTCCGAGTTGTGGCGGGCTTCGAATCCGACCTTGATGGCGAATTTGTCGTTCATCGCGACGGCCAGGCCGGTGTTGAACTGCGAGAACGTGTTGTCGCTGCCCGACTCGACCAGCAGGCGGTTCACCCACTCGGTGTTGTCGGTAATCTTCCACGTATCGTCCACCAGGAATCGGATGATGGCCTCGCTACTCGATGCCCCGGAGATGCGCTCCTCCAGGTCGCGGTAACCGGCGCCGATTTCCGCCTTCAGGAGGTGGCGCTCGCTCTTCATCAACTCCCGGCCATAACCGGCGGTCAATGTCAGCTGCGGGTCATAGGCGCCAAACTTGTCGGCGTCCCAGCGGAAGGCCCCGAACAGGTACGAGCGGTCAGTGAGCTTGCGGTCGCTCTGGATCTCCACCTGGTAACGCTCGGTATCCTTGTCACCGTCCTCCGAGGTGGTCAGCGCGGCGCCGAAGAACCGGTGACGCCACAGTTCGCTCTGCTTGACGAACTCGAGCTTGAGGTTGACGGCTTCGCTGTCGGTGTTGCCGGTGGTCTTCACCAGGCCGAACTCGCCCTTGCCGGTCCAGCCCCGCAGCCAGCCCGCAGGCGCCTCGGACTCGGCGCCCGGATCCGCCGCGGGTTCCTCGGCCGCAGCGGGCAATGCGGCGCAAGCCAGCAGCGCCGCGAGGGTCCATGATACGTGTCGCATCTGCCTTTCTCCCTTGAGCATGGTCAAAAAAACGCGCAAGTATACTGGGTGTGCCGTGAAATCCCAATGAAGACCGGCCTGGCTGCGTTACAATGCGCGCCATGGCAACGCTTCACGATGAATTCGCCGGCCGGCAGCTGTCCGCCCTGGACCGGTTGATCGCCCGTCTCGACGAGGGGCTGCGCCTGTCCAGCGGCATCGTGCCCGAATCCTCGCGACCCAATCCCGCCGGCCAGCTGGCCGAGGTCGAAATGGACGAGCCCACCCGCCAGCATGTTGCCGGCTTGATGCGCATCAACCACACCGGCGAAATCTGCGCCCAGGCCCTGTACGCGGGACAGGCCGCGACCGCGCGCCATGCCCGAACCCGTGACGAGATGCGTCTCGCCGCCGACGAGGAGATCGACCACCTGTCCTGGTGCGCCCAGCGCCTCAGGGAACTGGACAGCCGCACCAGCCTGCTGAACCCGCTCTGGTACGCCGGCTCGTTTGCGATCGGGGCCCTAGCGGGGCTGGCGGGCGACGCCTGGAGCCTCGGGTTCCTCAAGGAAACCGAGCACCAGGTCGAGGCGCATTTGCAGGACCACCTCGAACGCCTGCCCGAACACGACGCCCGCAGTCAGGCGATCCTCGACCGGATGAAAGCCGATGAGGCCCGGCACGCGGACATGGCCGAGGCGGCCGGTGCCCAGGACCTGCCCGCATCGGTCAGGGAAATGATGCGCGCCGCCGCCCATTTCATGAAAACGGTGGCCTACCGGATCTGACCCCGCGGACGCGCCCGCGGACGCGCTCAAAAGAACAGCTGCTGCAAGGCCGCTCCGGGATCGGGCGCGCGCATGAATGCCTCGCCGACCAGGAATGCCCGGATGCCGGCCGTGAGCAGGCGCTGCACGTCGGCGCGGGTGCGGATGCCACTCTCCGCGACCAGCAGGCGCTCCGCGGGCAGCGCCGCCCGCAGGCGCTCGCTGGTACCCAGGTCGGTGGAAAAATCGTGCAGGTTGCGGTTGTTCACGCCCAGCAGGCAATCCTGGCCCAAGGCGGCCGCCGTCGCGAGCTCGGCCGCGTCGTGCACCTCCACCAGCACGTCCAGGCCGCACTCGCGTGCCTGGCCGTGCAGGTCCTGCAGCTGCGGGCCCGACAATGCGGCCACGATCAGCAGGATGCAGTCGGCGCCCATGCAGCGGGATTCCAGCACCTGCCAGGCGTCAAGGATGAAATCCTTGCGCAGCACCGGCAGGCCGCAGGCATCGCGCGCCTGCCGCAAGTCATCGCCGTGGCCCCGAAAATGGCGCTCGTCGGTGAGCACCGAAAGGCATGATGCCCCATTGGCGGCATAAGAGGCCGCGATCTCGGCGGGCCGGAAATCGGGGCGGATGAGGCCGGCGCTGGGAGACGCCTTCTTGATCTCCGCGATGACGCCAACCCCCTTTGCGGCAGCCTGCTCCAGCGATGGGCGAAACCCACGCGTGGCCGGCATGTCGCCGGCGCGGGACCGCAATTCGCCGAGCGGGAGGCGCGCGCGTCCAGCCTCGATTTCGCGGGTCTTGTCGGCCAGGATGCCCTGCAGTACGGTCGGACCGGGCATCAGAGGCGGTTGCTGAGTTCCACCAGTTGCTGCAGGCGCTGCCAGGCGGCACCGCTGCGAATGACCTCGTTGGCGGTCTCGACCCCGGCGGCCAGCGACTCGGCCAGGCCGGCCACGTAAATGGCCGCACCGGAATTGAGGGCGATCATGCGCGCGGCCTTTTCGGCAGCGGGCTCACGCGCACCCCTCAGGGCCGCCTCGACCAGCTTCAGGGAGGCTGCGGAATCGGCAACGACCAGGCTGTCCAGCACGTGCCGGGCGATGCCGAAATCCTCGGGCAGGATCTCGTATTCGCGCAGCTCACCCTCCCGTAATTCGGCGACCCACGTGTTGGCGCCCACGCTAATTTCATCCAGCCCATCGTTGGCATGCACCACCATCACGTGCTCGGCGCCCAGCCGGCCCAGCACCTCGGCGACCGGGCGGCACAGTGCCTTGTCGTATACGCCGATCAGCATGCGGCGCACACCCGCCGGGTTGGTCATGGGCCCGAGAATGTTGAACAGCGTGCGCATGCCCAGCTGCTGCCGCGCCCGCACGGCATGCTTCATGGCGCTGTGGTGCGCTGGCGCAAACATGAAACCGATGCCCAGTTCATGCACGCATTGCGCCACCTGTTCCGGGGTGAGATCGAGCCGCACGCCGGCCGCTTCCAGCACATCGGCACTGCCGGATCTGGAGGACACGGAGCGGTTGCCGTGCTTGGCCACCCTTCCGCCCGCGGCGGCCACCACCAGCGCCGCGGCGGTGGATACGTTGAACAGATTGGCGCCGTCGCCGCCGGTGCCCACGATGTCGACCAGGTGCTCGTCCTGAACCTCCACGTCGAGGGCCAGTTCACGCATGACCGTGACGGCCCCCACAATCTCGTCGATGGTCTCGCCCTTGATGCGCATGCCGGCCAGGAACGCGCCGATCTGGGCATCCGAGGCCTGGCCGGACATGATCTGGTGCATCACCGAGGCCATTTCCGCGGTGCTCAGGTCCTGGCGCCGGGTGATCAGGCCGAGCGCATGCTGGATGTCCATCTCCCGGCTCATTCAGGCGATGACCCCCACCGCATCCAGGAAATTGCGCAACAGGTCATGGCCGTCGGGCGTGAGGATGGATTCTGGATGGAACTGCACACCCTCCACGGGCCATTGCCGGTGCCGCAGGCCCATGACTTCACGCTGACCCTCGAATTCGGTCCAGGCGGTAACCTCCAGGCAGTCGGGTATCGAATCCTCGCCAACCACCAGCGAATGGTAGCGGGTCGCCTCGAAGGGATGGGGCAGGCCGCGGAACACGCCCCGGTCGGCATGGCTGATCATGGACGTCTTGCCGTGCATGATGCGGCGTGCCCGGATGACTTCCGCGCCGAATGCCTGCCCGATGCACTGGTGACCCAGGCACACGCCGAGCACCGGCACGTGACGGCCCAGCCGCTGCACGAGTTCCACGGAGATACCGGCCTCGTTCGGGGTGCACGGCCCGGGCGAGATGACGATGCCGTCTGGCGCATCGGCCTCGATCTCGTCCACGCTCAGCGCGTCGTTGCGCACCGTCCGGACTTCCGCACCCAGCTCCCCGAGATACTGCACCAGGTTGTAGGTGAAGGAATCGTAGTTGTCGATCATCAGGATCATCTGACGCTCGGACCCTCCGGTCATTCCTGCACGCCGCCGGTAAATGGCTTGAAACCCGAGGATTCTGAACTGCGCGCGGCCTAAAAGCAAAACCCGCGCCGAAACGCACGCGCCGTGGCCCAAAAACCTTGTTTAAAAACCGCAAGCCGGCATAATGGGCGGCCTTTTCAACGCGAGGAGCCATCGCTCATGAAGTATCTGAACATCACTGCCCTGTGCCTGGCCATTGGACCGTTCGCGACGGCGCTGGCCGCGGAACCGACAGCCGCGCCGGAAGCCCCTCCACCCGCCGATGACAAACCCGCCATCTACGCCAGTGACATCATGACCGTCACCGCGGTGGTCGAGGCCATCGACCATGAAACGCGGGAGGTCGTGCTGCGCGGCCCGCAGGGCAACTCCGTCAGTTTCACCGCCAGCGAGGAGGCGCGCAACCTGGGCCAGGTTCAGGTCGGCGACATCGTTCGGGCCGAGTACGCGCAAAGCATGTCCATCGAAGTGGTGGCCAATGACGGCAGCGAGCCGGGTATTGGCGAGATGGGCGCGATTGGCCGGGCCCCGGAAGGCGCGATGCCGGGCGTAGCGGCGATCGACACGCGGGTTGTGACCGCGACGGTGGAGGAGATCAACCTCGAGGCCAACACGTTCAAGCTCAAGGGCCCCGATGGCAGCATCGACGAGTTCACCGCCCGCAACCCGGACAACCTGCGGCGGGCCGCCGTGGGCGACCTGGTGGTCATCACCTACACCGAGGCGGTGGCAATTTCCGTCGAAGAAGTCGCGGCCGAATAATCCCCTTGGGCGCGGTTGGGACGGTCGGCGGCATAGCCCGCCGGCCGACCCTACAGTCCGCGCGAGGCCCGGTCCACGGCGGTGAGCAGGGCCCGTCCCTTGTTGCGGGTTTCCTCCCACTCGGTCTCGGCGTCGGAATCCGCCACGATGCCGGCCCCGGCCTGCACGTGCAGCTTGCCGCCGCGGATGACCGCCGTGCGAATCGCGATTGCAAGGTCGGCATCGTCATGCCAGCTGAGGTAACCCACTGCCCCGGCATAGATGTTGCGCCGCACCGGCTCCAGCTCATCGATGATCTCCATGGCGCGGATCTTGGGCGCACCCGTGAGCGTGCCCGCGGGGAAGGCCGCCCGGATCGCATCCATGGCGCCCCGGCCGGGGGCGAGTTCGCCCTCGACCTGCGAGACGATGTGCATGACGTGCGAGTAGCGTTCGATCACCATGCAATCGGTTACCTCCACGCTGCCGCTGCTCGCGATGCGGCCCACATCGTTGCGGCCGAGGTCGATCAGCATCAGGTGCTCGGCCCGCTCCTTGGGGTCCGCCAGCAGCTCCTCGGCCAGCGCACGGTCCTCCTCCGGCGTGGCGCCGCGGGGCCGGGTGCCGGCGATGGGGCGCACCGTGACCCGGCGGTTCTGTACCCTCACCAGCACCTCCGGCGATGAGCCGACGATCTGGGTGTCGCCGAGATCGATGAAATACATGTATGGCGAGGGGTTGAGGGCACGCAACGCGCGGTAAACATCCAGCGGGCGGACCTTGAACGGCACGCTCATGCGTTGCGACAGCACCACCTGGAAGACGTCGCCGGCGCGGATATATTCCTTGCTGCGCTCCACCGCGGCAATGAATGCAGCGCGGCTGAGGCCGTAGTGGAAATCCGCCTCGTCGATCGGCGCGCCGGGCACGGCCAGCCCGTAGCCGGTGCTGCCGGAGCGCAGCCGATGCTCGAGGTTGTCCAGCCGCCGCTGCGAACGGGCCCATGCGTCCGGATCGGCCGGATCGACGTTGACGATCAGCCACAATCGCCCCTCGAGGTTGTCGAACACCGCCACTTCCTCCGACAACAGCAAGACGGCATCCGCCGTGCCGAGTTCGTCCGGCTTGGCGGCGACATCCAGCCGGGGCTCGAGCAGCTGCACCGTCTCGTAGCCGAAATATCCGACCAGCCCGCCGGTAAACAGCGGTAACTCGGCCACGCGCGGCACCTGGAAGGTGGTCTGCAATTCCGCGATGCGCGCCAGGGGATCGTCCAGCGTCTCCTCCGCGACCTGCTCGCCGAAGTCGAACACGGACATGCGATGCCCCTCGATGGTGTACCGCCTGCGGCACGGCAAGCCAATGATGGAGTAGCGGCCCCAGGTCTCACCGCCTTCGACCGACTCGAACAGGTAGGCGTCCGGCCCATCGCACAGCTTCAGGAACACCGACAGCGGCGTGTCCAGGTCCGCCAGCACCGTGCGCCAGACCGGAATCCGGTTACAGGTGCCGTCATTGAGCTGGTCGAAAGAAGGCTTGTCCAAGGGATGCCTGCCGCGCCGGTGAAAAACCGGATTCTACCCGCTAAGGGCTGCCGCCACAGCCTCGGTGCGGCGATTCAACCGGGACTCAGTCGGGGCCCAGCACCAGCGTGAACCGCACGCCCTCGCCGCCCGGCAGATTCTCGGCGCGAACCGCTCCGCCGTGCGCTTCGGCGACCAGCCGCACGATGTGCAGGCCGAACCCGAGGTGCCGCCCCTGCCCCCGCTCCCGCAGCGAGACCAGGGAGTCGAACAGCTGGCCGGGAAGGATATCCGGCAGCCGGGTGCCGCTGTTGGCAACGCGGATCTCGCAGGCACCCGGGCCGCACACCAGCGCCACGGTCATCCCGTGCTCCACCCCGGTCAGGGAAACCGCGTTTTCCACCAGCTTGTCCAGTGCCTGCGCGATCAGGTCGGGCGCGCATTCGCGCTCGCAAGGCCGCGCGGGCAGCTCCAGTTCGATGCGGCGACCGGGGTGGAGTTCCCGGTAGCCCTCGACGCATTGGCGCAGCAAGGCGGCCAGGTCGACGCGCTCCCATTCCAGTGATTTAACCGCGGCCTCCAGGCGGCTGGCTTCCGACATGGCGCGCACGATCGCCGCCTGCCGCTCGACCCCCTCGCGGGCGCGCTCGGCGTAACGCTGCGCCTCCGGCGCCAGCGTTTGATCGGCCAGGTTGTCGAGCGAGGAGCGGGTGATCGCCAGCGGGGTCTGCAATTCATGGGACAGCCGCCCGGCGAGTTTCTTGAGGTAGGCGGTATAGTCGGCGACGGCCCGCAGCAGGCGGGCGTTGTTGCGGGCCAATTCGCCCAGTTCGTCGTGCGCGGCGGTCAGTGGCAGGTCCGGGGGCTGGCCGGTGTCGTCCATGGCGCGGCTGACCGCGGCGCTGAGGCGCTGCACGCGACGCGACAGCCGCGTGGCAAAAAACCACAACCCCGCCGCCAAGCCGATCGTCAGGAACAGGGTAATCAGCAGTAAGCGCCCCAGGGCGCGGTTGGTCACCAGCAGCAGGCCATCGGTGGCGGCCTCGATCACCACGGCGCCCCGCACCTGGCCCTGCAGCAGGATGGGTACAGCCACCGCATTCGTCACGCGGGCATTGTCCGGATCCTGCGCCCAGTGGCGCGCCTCCTCGCCGGCCAGGGCGGCGGCGGCCAGCGCGTCCTCGAAGCGCACCATCTGCGCCGGGCGCTCGTTCTCCAGTTGCGTGCGGGAGCCGGCTACCAGGCGGTAGATCACCCGCTCGGCCCAGCTCAGCGTTCGGCCTGCAGCCAACCGCTGAGCACCGGATTGCGCCATCACCCAGCCGGCCCGGTCCAGCACCCAGGCCCGTGAGCCGGGCGGAATCACGCCCGCCAGCCAGCCCTGCAACGGCAGCGAGAAGGTCGACAGGCTGAGCCAGGCCGAAGGCACGCCACCGGTGAGCGTGCCGAGCTCGCGCATTTGCCGGGGGCCGGCCGGGGTCGGCTCGACATCCAGCACGGCCACGCTCAGGTCCGCCAGGCCCGGCTTCAGCGGCAACGCCAACTCCAGGTCGTAGCCGTCGGCACGGTCCAGCCAATGACCGGCGAGCTGGCCGCCGCCCTCGGTCTGGCTATCGAGGGTCAGCGGGCCGGGTGCAGCGGTGTGAATGCGGAAGCCCACCAGTCCGCGTGCGCTGCGCACATAGAGCAGCAGGCCGTCGGAGGCGGCGGACGCGGCGGGCATTTCCTCGCGCACCGGGGTGGCATCCTGCACCCTGCAGAACAGGTACAGCCGTCCCTCGTAGCGCCCCGCCAGCACCTCCAGGCCGAGCTGTCCATCCTCCGATCTGAACTCGAGCGCCTCGCCGGATGCCGGCCATTCGTCCGCATAACCGTCCATGCGGGGCCGGGTCTCCAGGTCGCGCACCGGCAGCAGGCGCTCGCGGCCAAACAGCAACTCCGACTGGAATTCCAGCGGCAGGGCCTGGGCCACGGTGCGCGCCGAGGCCAACAGGGCGTGCTCCTGGCCCGCACGCAGGAACCCCT
>WVWV01000040.1 GCA_011773845.1 Lysobacterales bacterium
TTCGCGTCCAAATCAGCTGCACCCCCGGGATCGAACGAGGTGCCGGTCTGGTTGCCCTGCCAGGCAGGCGGTTCGCTGGTGCCGAAATACACGTCGTGCGAGGCGGCGCCGCTGCCGGCGCTCCAGCTCAGCACCACCGCCAGGTCCACACCAGTGGCGCCATCGGCCGGGCTGGGGTTGCTGGCCAGGCCGGGCGGATCGGTGGAGGGCTCGCCGTTGCAGTCGAAGGTGAAGGAGGCGATCCAGGTGCCCCAGCGCCCGCTGGTGGTGCCGGTATTCTTGGAATATTCACCCAGGTACCAGAACGTGCTGCCGTCGGGGTCCACGGTCATGCCGGTGTAATCACCCCAGCGGTGCGGACTGCCGTCGAAGGCCGTGTAGGTCAGTTCGCCGGCCTTGGCCTCGACCTCGGTCTGCAGCATGCCGGGCGGATCGGTGGCCTCGCGACCGGCCACGAACACCGCCGGGAACATGCTGGTGGAGGTCTTGGTGTAGCCCATCACCATGTTGTCGCAGTCATCCGCGGCGAGATCGGCGAACATGCGGTACTCACCATCGGTGGCGTACACGCCCGCGTCCTCGATGGTGCGGGAGGACGGGTCGATTTGTGCCCAGCGCACGCAATTGACGGAGCCGGAGCCCGGGTTGCAGGCGATGGTATGCGCCATCCAGATGGAGCCGTTGCGGTATTCGGCGTCCTGTACCCGCCAGTCGTTGCCCTGCAGCCTGGCGCTGGTGCCGCTCTGCGGTGCATCGAGCGGCGAGCCGGCATCGACGCCGGTGAAGTTGTCGAGGTCGAAGGTGCCGGTATCGACGAGCGTATTCGCGCCGAACGGGTCTGCCCAGGTCCAGACACCATAAGTGGAGCCGTTGAACGGGCCATCGGTGAGGATGTAGTGCGGGCCGCCCGCGGGCCAGGTGCCCTGCACGAAACCGTGCAGGTTCATCGGCTGCGGAGTGCTCTCGCCGCCGGTGCTGCGCGTCACCACGGTCATTGGCGCACCGCTGTACATCGCGGCCTTGTCCATGGCCCACACGCGGCCTTCGTTGAAGAACATCGCGCCGAACAGGTTGGCACCCATGTAGATCGCGTCGTCGCCAACGCCCGCGTGCGGGTAGTCGAAAAAGCTGTTGTTGACGTTGGCGGCGAACTTGTAACGGTACCAGTTGCCGGTGGGGTTGCTGCTCTGGGTGGCGGCCACGCAGTAATCGGTGCCGTTGCCGTCCACCCCCATCACGAAGCGGTCGGCCTCCTCGTCGTATAGCACATTGGGGTCGAACGCGTCGGTGCACGAGCCCATGCCCGCGAAGAAGCTGGCGAAGGTCGTGGGGCCGGAAACCAGGTTGCCGGCCTTGTCATAAATCGAGAACACCACGTTGACCACCGCGATGATGTGATTGGGTCCCACCGCCAGTTCCGGGTCGGGTGGCACATTGCCGCCGCCGCCGCAGCACTGAGTGTAGTCGGGGCCTGCGAACTGGGCACTGGCCGATGTGGGGCCCAGCGCATCGGGGCCCTCGAGGACGGCTTGCGCAAACGGGCTCGGCGGCAGGCGCCGGGCGTCCTCGCGCAGCATGTCCATCACCTCGTCGGGCAGCGGTGCCTCCATGCGCTTGCCGTTGCTCCTGCGCGTGAGGTTGCCGAGGCCCCGCGGGGCCGGCATTGCCGCGGCTTCGCTCATGGCGACCGGGAACGGGCCCTCGGCCATGTAGGTGGCGGAATCCGGAGTGACGATGGCCGGCCCGGACTGGGCGGCCATGCGGTCCGGCACATAGATGCCCTCGACGCCTTCGAACACGGTCTCCGGCGCGCCCCGGCCGGGCGCCTGATCGGGCGTGGAAACACAGCCCAGCGGCAGCAGTGCCGTGAGCAGCAGTGAGGTGATGCGCGTCTTGCTCGACATGATGGCCCCTCGATCGTCCCTGTTTCTGGCCGGGCTCGTTCCCGGCCCATTCCTGCTCCGTCGGCACCGGATTTTTCGGCGCCGATAATCCTCAAAGTATTATCCAAACGAAGGCGAACAGCAAATATGTTGCGACGAAATGCGACGGCCCGCACGTGCCGGCCGGGCCCCGCCACCGTTACACTGGACGCCCGTGCAGCCACTTTCGCGGACCCATGAACGGTAAGGCGTTCCAGGATCACTATCCCGACGAACTCAGCCACTGCTATGGCTGCGGGCGAAACAATCCCGACGGGCACCGGCTCAAGAGCTATTGGGACGGCGAATCGACCATCGCCCGTTTCAGGCCGGAAGCCCACCACGTGGCGCTGCCCGGTTATGTATATGGCGGCCTGATCGCCTCGCTGATCGACTGCCACGGAACCGGCACGGCGGCGGCTGCCACGGCCAGGGCACAAGGCCGTGACCTCGGGAGCGAACCACCATTGCGGTTCGTCACCGCCTCGCTGCAAGTGGACTATCTTGCGCCCACCCCGATGGGTGAGGAACTCGAATTGCGCGGCGAGATCCTGGAGGTGAGCGGGCGCAAGGCGGTGATCGAGGTGACGGTGCGGGCGGCCGGCGAGATCCGGGCCCGCGGTCGGGTGGTGGCGGTCCTGATGCCCGAGGGCATGAAGTCGCGGTGACTCAGTCCAGGGGCAGTTCCGGGAAGGTGACGCTGAGCATGTACTCCGCGGCCGTTTCGACATCCCGCCCGGACAATTCCGGGTGGCTGCCCTTGGCAGGCATGTCCAGGTAGCCCGCCTTGGCGTGTTCGAACAGCACCGCACACCACAGGCGCGAACGCCCGGACCAGTCCTCGCGGTTGCCGATATCGGGTGCCGCTCCGGCGCCGGGGTCGTGGCAGACAGCGCAGGCCCGGTCGTAAATCGCCTTGCCGTGCTGCAGGCGCTCTGCCTGCCAGCCTTCCGGGTTGCCCTCATAGGCGCCGCTGCCCGGCTCGCTGCAGTCGCTCCCGTCCCAGGCGCAGGCCCCGTCCGCGCCCAGGGCAAGGGCCAGGGCCAGCAGCGCGTACGGTACGTGGTGGCTCATGGCGTTCACTCCGCTCGGGGAGACTGCCCTTACGCTACCGCGCGCCCCGGCCGGGCGCATTGACGAATGTCAGGCGCGCATCAGGCGCCGGGCCCGGCCCGCGCACGCTCACGGCTCGGTCTTGGGTGTGTACTGCGCGGCCTCCTGGCGGGTCAACTGCTCTACCCGCAAGGTCCAGCTTGCCATGGAGGCATTCACCAGGAACGTGAACCGCCCGCCCTGCTCGAACAGCTTGACGCCGTTGCCGGTCTGCTTGGTCTTGAGCACGTTGCCCACGTGGACGCCGGTGCCCGCGTACAGCAGCGCGACATCGACCGCCAGGTGCATGGGAAAGTCGCCCGTCACGCGCCACTCGAGAATCCAGGGGGCGGCCACTTCGAATTCGGCGGTGGTCATGCTGCGCGAGCCCTTGAACTCCCGCACCAGCTCGGCGCCATGAGCGCTTAGCGACAAGGTGACGGCCAGCACCAGGGCCAACAGCTTGGGCGGTGTGCGGGGTGGCATGGGAAGATCTTAGCGCAGCACGGGCGACGGCGGCCACGGGGCGGGCGCAGTCAGGCCCGCACGGCGCGCGCGATCTCCCTTACGTGGCGCAGGTCGGAGCCGCAGCAGCCGCCTAATACGTTCAACCAGGGCATGCGTCGCATCAGCCCTGCGTACTGGCTGCCCAGTTCCCGCGGGTCGCCGTCGTCCAGCACCTCGCACTCGTCCAGTTCCGCGTGGCTCAGGCGCGATGCGTTGCAGCGCAAGCCCCGGATGCGCCGGGCCCAATCGTGATCACCGAGCGCATGGCTGAAGTGGTCCGGGTGCGCGCAGTTGATCATGAAATAGGCCGCGGCGGCATCGGTCGCTTCATCCACCGCCTCGATGGCCTCGCCCAACGGCTGGCCATCGGGCAAACGCCCGTCCGTTTCCACCGTGAACGACACCACGGCCGGCAGGTCGGCGGCCTGTGCAGCCCGCACCAGCCCGATGGCCTCGGCAGCCTGGGTGAAGGTCAGGGCGGTAACCATGTCCACCTCGGTGGCCGCGAGCCAGGCGATCTGCTGCGCATGGTAGGCCTGTGCTGCATCCGCGGCGACTGCGGCCTCGGGGGCATAGGCGTCGCCTCGCGGGCCCATCACGCCGTTGAGGACGATCGGGTGGCGGTTTTCGGCGAACGCATCGCGCAAGCCGGCGATGAAATCGACGGCGTCCATATTGGCTCGTTGCAACTCGGCTTCGGTGGCGCCGAGGTCGCGAGCCCAGTGCATGTGCGCCTTCCACGTCTGGCTGTCGAGGATGAAGCCGGCGTCCATGTCGCGGGCCAGCGCCAGGAAGCCGCGCAGGTAATTGGCCACGGCCTCGCGGCCAGCGGGATCGGGCAGCAGCGTGTGGGCGGCGAATTCGCGGATTTCCAGGCCGTGATTGAAGATCAGGTCCGTCTCGATGCCGGCATCGGTGAGAAAGAATGTGCCGTCGAGTTGCGGCAGGCCATGGCGATGTGCGGCCACCGTCAGATGCCGACCTTGGCCAGGTTGTCCGCCAGTTCGCGCAACAGCGGGGCAAGCTGGGGGTGCCGCGAGTCGAAATCAGCGGCCATTTCCTCCAACCGCGTGTTCAGGCCGGCGCCTTCCTCGGTGGGCTTGCCACGCTCGGCCAACAGCCGGTGCAGGTCGGCGTCGAGCTCGGTGAGCAGCGCGCGCAGTTCCGGATCCGCGCTGCCGGTTTTCTCAAGTGCTGCATGCAGCGCCCTGAGGCTGGCTTTGAGCTGGTCGGGTTCCATGCCTGGATTATAGATCCAACCGCCGGCCGTGAGTGATGATGGCGGTCAAGGCGCGGTCCGGAAGCTGCGTGGGTGCGGCCTAGGCACCGTGCAGGGTGATTTCCACCATCAGTTCGTTGGCGAGGTCCTCGAGCTCCGCGCGCAACCGGGACATGTCGACCACCTTCGGGACCATCAGTCGTGCGGTGGCATGAAACAGCGGCCCGCCCGCCATGGAGGCGCTCTCGACGTGGGTCTCCAGTTCCTGAACGTTTACCCCGTGCCGGCTGAGGATGTGGGTGATGTCGCGCACGATGCCGGGTCGATCGTGACCCACGAGATCCAGCGAGCAGGCGCTATGCGGTTCACTCGGCAGCGGGGCGTCGGTGGCCTGCGCCATGACCTGCAGCCCGTCGTCGGCGAGCGCCTGCAAATCGGCGATGCAATCCGCGGCCTGCGCGCTCGGCACGCTGGCCAGCAGGATGCCGGCGAACTTCCCGGCCAGCGAGGACATGCTGCTCTGGCTCCAGTTGCCGCCGTGCCGGGCCAGCACCTCGGACACCGACTCGACGATCCCGGGATGATCATCGGCAATGATGGTCAGTACGATGGCAGAGTTCATGGGGCGCGTCCGGGCCAGTGACGGGTCGATTATGACAGCGAAAGCCGGGCCCTGCAGCGCAGCCGCACCCGGCATGGTCCGGTTGGGGCCAGGTCTGCCGGGCTGGCGTGGACAGTCAGCCCCCGCCGAGCGCGTCTCCCGCTGCCCGGCGCTCGGCCTGGTCCCGTGGATACACCTGGGAGGCCGTGAGCGCCGAGGTCAGCGCATCCGAGAATTCAGTATGGTGCTCGACGGCATCCGGGGCGCGTTGCAGGCTTCGCCAGAGGATGAGCATCGCCAGCAGTCCGTGGGCGAGGGCCGAGAACAGGAACAGGCCGGCAAAGTCGCTGGCGGTCATGAGCGCAGAGGCCAGGAACGGCCCGGTGACGGCCCCGGCTCCGTACATGAGCAGCAAGCCGCTGGACACCGGTACGTAGTCGTCCGCCTCGACGCGATCGTTGGCGTGTGCCACCGATATCGAGTACAGCGGAAATGCCATGGCGCCCCACAGGAAGCCCAGGGCGAGGATTCCGGGCAGGGGAATCTGCGCGGCGAAGCGCCACAGGGCGGCCGCCACCACCACGCCCGTGATCGACACTCCGATCAACACGGAACGGCGATCCACCTTGTCCGACAACCGCCCCAGCGGCCATTGGCCAGCCGCGCCGCCCAGCACGCCGGCCGTCATGAACCATGCGGCGAGGCGCACATCGCCTGAGTAGGCCGCGGTGAACACCGGCGCCAAGGACCAGAAAGCCCCGTTGGCGAGGCCGGCGGTGAGGCTGCCGAGCATGCCGGCCGGGGAGGTGCGGTAGAGTCGCGCCAGTTGTAGCCGCGCGTGGCGGATTTCACGGGGCGCCTGCGAGGTCGACAGCGCCACGGGCACCGCAGCCAGCGACACCAGGACCGAGCTGATCGCGAACAGGCCCAGGTTGCGGGGATCATCGAGCAGCAGGATTTGCTGTCCGACGGCCAGCACGGTCATGTTGATGAAGATGTAGGTGGAAAAGACCGTACCGCGGTTCTCGTTGGTGGACTGCTCGTTCAGCCAGCTTTCGATGACCACATACAGCACTGCGAAACAGAATCCGGACAACATGCGCAGCGCCCCCCACGACCACACGTTGACCCACAGGCCATGCAGCAGAGGGCTGGCCGAGGCTGCGGCGGTCATCGCCGCGAACACGCGCACGTGCCCAACGCGCGCAATGAGGCGGGCTCCGTGCCAGCACCCCAGCGTGAAGCCAAGAAAGTAGGTGCCGCCGATAAAGCCGATCGCCAGCATGGAGAACCCCTCCAGGCCCGCCCTGACCGGCAGCAGCACGCCCTGCAGGCCCTGCCCGGCCAGCAGGATGGCGACACCGAACAGCAAAGTGGCGACGGAGGCGATCGTTCGGATCATGGCGTCGCGTCATTCTCCAGCGGCAGCTGTGGCGAGTTTCGTTCTCATCGCCATCCCCGCCCGGCTGTGGCCCCGGTTGTGCGAATCCCGAACGTCCGCGATGGTCCCGGGGGCGTGGCACGCATTTCCGGGTGGGCCACCCCCAGCAAGCTCATCGAGTCGGAAAGGACCGATAGCCATAGCCGCGGTGCGCCGGCAAGGGCGTGATGCAAACCCGCAGCGATCGTGTCATCCTCGAAGCCTCCTGAAGCGGAACAACGCGCATTGAACGAATTCTGGACCATGCTCGTATACACCGCCTGCTCGGGCGCTTGCATCCTGTTGGGTGGCCTGGTGGGCTGCCTGAGGCGGCTCGGCCCGGCATGGCTCGACCGCGAGTTGCGCCACAGCGTCATGGCCTTCGGGGGCGGCGTGCTGGTCTCGGCCGTGGCACTGGTGCTGGTACCGGAGGGCAGCCGTCACCTGGGCGCCGCATGGCCTGCGGCCCTGGCTTTCGTTTGCGGAGGCTTGGCGTTCTTCGCGCTGGAGCGATTCATGGGCCTGCACCGTGCGGAGATGCCCCAATTCGGAGCCCTGTTGCTGGATTATATGCCCGAATCACTGGCCCTGGGTGGCCTGTTCGCCAGCGGGGCCGCCAGTGCTCCGCTGCTGGCGGTTCTCATCGGGTTGCAGAACCTGCCCGAGGGCTTCAACGCCTACCGGGAGTTGCGTGGACTGCGCCGGCTGCCGGGGATCGTGATCCTGCTGCTGATGGCCGCCCTGGTGCCGATGGGACCCGTGCTGGGGGCTGTCGGCTGGTTCTATGCGCAGGATCACCCGGCGCTGCTCGGGGCGGTCATGCTGTTCGCCGCCGGCGGCATCGTCTATCTCCTGTTCCAGGACATCGCGCCGCAGTCCCGGCTCGAGCGCCACTGGGCGCCCGCGCTCGGTGCCGTGCTGGGTTTCGCCATCGGCCTGCTCGGGGAGTTGTTGCTGGTCCACTGAGCGAGCGTGGCTGCAGTTCGGCCCTGGTACCTGACCTGGGTCACGGCGCACGGCGTGGCTTCGTGTTCTACTGACGCTGGCGGCATGCGCCCCACGCGGCAACCTCAGGCGTGGGCGCCTGAATCAACCCGAGAACGGTCCCCGCGGCGCACGGCGCGGGACAGGATGGTATTGACATGCATGCAGGGATCCACGGCCTCGTCTCCAGCACGGGCGAAGCGGCGTATGCGGTCGATCGCGCCGGTGTCATCGTCTCCTGGAACGCGGCGGCGGAGGTGGAGTTCGGCTATCGTCAGAGCCAGGCTCTGGGGCAGCGCTGTTGGCAGCTCCTGCGCGGCGAGGACCTGTTCGGTAACCAGTACTGCTGCGAGCGCTGCCCGCACCGCGAAATGGCCCGCCAGGGCCGCTCCGTCAAGCGCAGCAGGCTGCGGTTCCGGACCGCATCCGGTCAGCAGCGTGATTTCACGGTCAGCAACCTGGTGTTTTTCGAGCCGCCGGGAGAGGAGATCCTGGTCCACCTGTGCCGGCCGGAACCGGAGGCGCAAGTACACCCGGGCGTGAGCCTCGCGGGCCATGCCGCTCGGGGCGGTCAGCGGGAGCGGCTCACGCCGCGTGAACAACAGGTGCTCGAGTTGTTGGGCGAGGGCCTTTCCACTCGCCAGATCGCCAGCCTCCTCAGCATCAGCATCCCGACCGTGCGCCACCATGTCGAGCACATTCTGGCCAAGCTCGCAGTGCATAGCCGGCTGGAGGCGGTGGCCACCGCGCGGCGCTGGGGGCTGCTGTGAATGGCCGCTGGTAGGGGCGCTCCTGGGCCAACTGCCCCAGCGTTTTGGGCAAGCCGACTGTTTGACCTGGTCGCAACCCTTTGTTGTCGCGGGTTTCAGGCGACCCGGTCGATGGGTCGAGTGCCCCCCCCGAATCCATCAATTGACCGCTACCCAAGCGGCACGGAAACCACTAATTTGCACATGCAGAACGGCCCCGGGCGGACCCTCCCGTTCAGGCCGGTTTAATCGCCCGGGTCCGGGCTGCGCTTCGCGAGATATCCGTTTCAACCCGATGCAATGGAGGCATGATTATGTACGCAAGGCTTGTTGAGGGTAAATTCAAACCCGGTAAATACGATTTCGCCACTCAGACGCTCGAGAAAGAGGTGATTCCGCTGCTGCGCAAGCAGCCCGGTTTCCGTGATGAGATCAGCTTCTTCAACCAGGACCTGGGCCGTGGCTATGCCATCAGCTTCTGGGAGAACAAGGCCGACCTCGAGCGCTATGAGCGCGAAGTCTATCCGAAGGTGAGGGATAAAATGGCAGAGGCGTTTGTCGAACTGCCGATGGCCAAGGACTACGAGGTTGCCAATTCCACTTGGTACCGGATCCACGCAGCGTAGTCGAAGGTCAGCAAGGAGTGTAGCAACCCAGGCGGGGCGGCCGGCGGCCGCCCCGTTCCTGTTGTGGCCGAGACACCGGCCGCCGCGCCTCAACCCCAATCGGCATCGGGTTCCAGCCGTGAGGCCAGGACGACCATGCCGTTGCGATCCGCATACAGGAATTGTTGCGGTTCGAACGTGACGCCGGCGAAATGGACCGGCTCGTTGACACGGCCCTCGCCGCGCTTTTCCGAACGGCGCGGGTGGACATTCAGCGCCCGCACCCCGATCTCGATCGTCGCGAGAATCTCGACGTCACGCACGCAGCCGTTGACCACCACGCCCCGCCAACCATTGTCGCGCGCCAGGGCGGCGAGCATGTCGCCCAACAACGCGCAGCGCAGCGATCCGCCGCCATCGACCACCAGTACGTTGCCAGCGCCGTCACGCGCCAACATTTCCTTGACGCGGCTATTGTCCTCGAAGCAACTGATCGTGACGACCTCGCCGCCGAACCGCGTGGCACCGCCGTAATCGCGGAATACGGGCTCGACAATCCGCACCGCGTCCGGCCGGGCGTCGCAGATATCAGGTACCGATGCTGTCATGGGGTGCCGATCATGTTTCACCCCGATGATAGGAATTCAGCCGTTGGCAGGCAATCGGACGTCGGTCGCGCATGGGCGCCCGGTCATGCCTCGGGGCAATACGCGTCGGCGCGTTCCAGGAACTGGACGCTGAACCAACCCTGCGCATCCGTCCACTGGTGGCGGATTACGAACCCGCCTCGCGCCGCGAGTTCGGCAAACTGTGCCTGGGTGTACTTGTGGGAGTACTCCGTCAGGATGCTTTCACCGGCGGCGAAACGGATTTCCCGGCCGGCGAGGCGCACCCGCTGTGCCGACTGGCTGACCAGGTACATCTCGATCCTGCCCGCGGCGGCGTTGTATACCGCGCGGTGCCGGAATGCATGGGTGTCGAAATCCGCCCGCAGCTCGTGATTGATCCGTTCCAGCAGATTGAGGTTGAAGGCGGCGGTGACGCCGGCCGCATCGTTGTAGGCCGCCTCCAGCGTGGCGGTGTCCTTGACCATGTCCACGCCGATCAGCAGGGCCCCATTCGCGCCTGCTACGTGGTTCATGACCCGCAGCAGTTGGACGGACTCGTCGTGCGTGAGGTTGCCGATCGTCGAGCCGGGGAAGAACACGAGGCGGCGGCGGGCGGCGGCCAGGGGGGGCAGGTCGAAGGGGCGAGTGAAGTCGGCGCACACGGCGACGATGTCCAGGCCGGGATGGTCGGCGGCCAGCGATTCGGCGGCCCTCAGCAAGTGGCTGCGGGAAATGTCGACCGGCACGTAGGCCGCGGGCGAGCGCAGGTGATCGAGCAGGTAGCGAATCTTGGTGCTGGAACCGCTGCCGAATTCGATCACCGCGGCACCCGGCCCGATGGCATCTGCCATCTGGCCCATGCCGGCGGCCATGATCGAGCGCTCGGTGCGGGTCAGGTAGTACTCGGGCAGGCGCGTGATGCGCTCGAACAGGCGCGAGCCACGAGCGTCGTAGAAGTACTTGGGTGACAACGCCTTGCGCCGACGCGAAAGGCCCTGCAGGACCTCGGCACGCATGTCCGCCGGGGGCGGGTGGTAGTCGACCAGCCGCACTGCGGCGACCGGGGACGGGTCCGACATGCTCAGGCGTCCCGCGCCAGGCGGATGCCGGACATCTGCCAGCGCGCGTCGGGATAGAAAAAATTGCGATAGCTGGGGCGCAGGTGTTCCCGCCATGTCAGGCAGGAACCCCCCCGCAGGACCAGTTGGTTGCACATGAACTTGCCATTGTATTCGCCCAGCGAACCCTCCAGTGGGCGGAAGCCCGGGTAGGCGCTGTACGGAGAGTGGGTCCACTCCCACACATCGCCATACAGTTGGGCCGGCAGCGGAGCGGTGCCGGCCGGGGTTGGGTGCAGCCGGTCATCGTCCAGCAGGTTGCCGGCCACCGCCTGCTGGCAGGCGACAGATTCCCACTCGGCCTCGCCGGGGAGTCGTGCCTCCGCCCAGCGGGCGAAGGCGTCGGCCTCGTAGTAGCTCACGTGGCACACCGGTCGCGCCGGGTCCAGTTCGATCTCGCCCAGCAGCGTGAATTCGCTGTCGAGCTCCGGCGACCAGTAGAGGGGATGCTGCCATTGCCGTTGTTGCACCGTGGCCCAGCCATCGGACAGCCAGTGCTCCGCGCGCCGGTAGCCGCCATCACGCACGAACTCGCGGTACTCGCCGTTGGTGACGAGCCGGGAAGCCAGCTGAAAGGGTTGCAGCAGCACCTCGTGCCGGGGCGTCTCGTTATCGAAGCAAAAGCCGTTTTCCCTGGCCCCGCAGGGCACGATGCCCCCTTCGCAGGCCACGTACACCGCCTCCGGCGCATCGGCCCCGAGTGCGGGCGCACCGTTCCGATAGGCGGGCTTGAGGGGGTTGAGCGACAGTGCATGCTTGATGTCGGTCAGGAGCAGCTCCTGGTGTTGCTGTTCGTGATTGAGACCGAGGTCGACGCGCGCGGAAATCACGGGGTCCGCCGGGTGTTGGGCCAGTAAGGTGCCCATGTGTTCATCGACGTGCTGCCGATAGCGAACGATGTCCGTCACGCCCGGGCGCGAGAGCAGGCCGCGTTCCGGGCGATTGAACATGGCGCCGGCGGATTGATAGTAGGAGTTGAACAGGAGATGCCAGTCCGGATTGAAGGCCCGGTAGCCTGCCTGCAACGGCTCCAGGACGAAGCGCTCGAAGAACCAGCTCGTGTGGGCGAGGTGCCACTTGGTGGGGCTCGCGTCCGGCATGCTCTGCACCACCATGTCCTCGGTGGTGAGGTGCCGGCACAGCTCGAGTGTGGCCCGGCGCACTCGTAGATAGCGCCCGGGCGCGGGCTCCGGACTCGATTGCCGGCTCAGGGGGTCGGCTTGCGACATGTTCCCAGAGTACCGCAACGGGCGCCGCACTGCAGGCCGAAGCCGCCCGGCGACGCGCTCGTCGTGCGCGCTCAGGGGTCAGTGCTCGGTAGCGGGACCAGGATCTCGTTGCGGCGCAGGAACCAGGGTGTGAACGGCGGGTTGTAGCGGGCCCAGATCGCCTCACCGCCCGCGCGCAGGCCACGTTCGGCCATCCACGATTGCAGCGCGGCATGGTGCTCGCGGTAGCGGCGTTCGCTCCAGGTGCCCGAGTACCGAATGGCGGCCATCCGACGTGCGGGGACGCTGCGAATCGTGACCCGGGAATCAGTCGGGCGCGGCAGGGTGTCCAGGGTGTAGGCCGCAGGCATCAGGAAGCTGACCGACCAACGCTCGCCGGCCTCGCGTTGCTCGACCGGCGCGGTCATCGCGATTTTCTCGCCCTCGGCGGTTTGCGAGACCGGGGCCGTCATGGCGATCTCGCCGCGTTTGACATTGGCGCCGGAGATGTAGGCGAACAGCAGGCTAAACGCCTGGTCTGCCGCCTCGTCGAATGGCCCGTCCACGGTGACTTCGGCGATGATCTGCGGTGCGTATTCGCGAACCTCGAACGGCTTTTCCGCCCGGATCACCCGGTACTCGGCCTCCTCGATGGCGCCGGCCTGGGTGCAGGCCAGCATCGCCGCCAGCGCCCACCCTGTGCGCCGCGTCCACATCAGGCCTGCACGCCCCCGGGTCGGGCGGAGACGGCCGCCAGCACCCGGCACGCGAGCACCACCGCGGTCGGCGCCTCGCGACGGCCCGCGCGGCCCCCGCGAGGTACTGTCCCGGCGGGCGCACAATTCGACGGTCCCGCCCTCGATGATATTGCTGCCGGCTATCGCTTCATTCAGGATTGCCATACAAGTCGCTCAGGCGGACGCTTTGCTTGAATTGAAAAAATAGTTATTTAACAACATCTTGAATGCACCATGCCGCGAAAGCATTGGGCCGCCATGTAATTATACAAATATTGTACAATAAATCCATGCAAGAACGCGGCTACAGGCCCGCGGCAACCATGGCGAGGAGGATTTGATGGCAGCGGACTGGAATCTCGATGCCATCCTGCAGGCGGCCTGGGAGGCCCTGCAGCACGGCTGCGAACGCGCCAGCCATCCGTTTCACACGCCAGTGCTGGCGACGGTCGGTGATGACGGGGCGCAGGCGCGCACGGTGGTCCTGCGCTCCGTGGATGGCGTGCGACGGATGCTCTCCTGCCACACCGACCTGCGCTCACCCAAGGTCGCCGAGCTGCGGGGCGCACCGCGCGCCAGCTGGCTGTTCTATGACCGCGCGAGTTGTGTGCAATTGAGATGCACCGGCACGGCAGGCCTGCACCATGACGATCCGGTGGCCCTGGAGCGCTGGCAGGCCATGTCGCCACGCAGCCGGGCCTGTTATGGGCAGGCGCTTGCTCCCGGCGCCGTGAGCGACGACCCGGGCGTGGGGCCGGGAAGCCGGGATGGTTACGAAAATTTCGTCGTCATAGCATGTACACTGGACCGCATCGACTGGCTGTTGCTGAGAGAGCAGGGGCATGTGCGGGCGCTGTTCAGCTGGCAGGCGCGGAAGTGGCAGGGCGATTGGATCGCACCCTGAGTGCGTGTCGATCACGGCCAGGCCCGGGAGGGCGAAGTCATGAGCAAGCGGGCCGTCCTGTTGGCCAACCTGGGGTCTCCCGACGCGCCGGAAGTGCCAGCGGTGCGGCGCTACCTGAACCAGTTCCTGATGGACCCCCACGTGATCCAGCTGCCGTGGCTGTTGCGGCGCCTCATCGTCGCGCTGTTCGTGCTGCCGCTGCGTCCCGCACGCTCGGCCGCCGCCTATCGCAGCATCTGGTGGCCCGAGGGTTCGCCGCTGGTGGTGCTGTCAGAGCGTTTGCGCCAGCAGCTGCAGCGGCATCTCGCGACACCGGTGGCGATGGCGATGCGTTATGGCAATCCCGGCATCGAATCGGCCCTGCTGGCCCTGGGCCGGGATGCCGCCATCTCGGAAGTTTTGTTCATTCCACTCTACCCGCATTACGCGGACAGCACCGTCACCACCTCCGTCGCCGAAGCGCGACGGGTTATCCGCAAACACGGCCTGGCGTTGCGCCTCAGCGTCCTGCCGCCATTCTACGAGCACCCGGACTACATCCAGGCGCTGGTGGCGAGCCTGGCGCCATATCTCGGCCCGGAGGCCGATGCCGGGCCTTACGACCATGTGCTGTTCAGCTACCATGGTTTGCCGGAGTCCCACCTGCGTACGGCCGACCCGACCGGCAGCCACTGCCTGAGAAGTGCTGATTGCTGCGAGCAGCCCTCCCCGGCGCATGCGAGCTGTTACCGGCACCAGGTGTTGCAGACGACAGCCCGCTGCGTCGCGCGCCTGGGCCTGGCGCCGGACCGCTATTCCATCGCGTTCCAGTCGCGTCTTGGCCGGGCCAAGTGGCTGGAACCCAGCACCGAGCAGACCCTCGCGGCGCTGGCCGAGCGCGGCGTCCGGCGCCTGTTGGTGCTCTGTCCGGCCTTCGTCACCGACTGCCTCGAGACGCTGGAGGAGATTGGCATCGCCGGGCGTGAGACATTCCTGGCAGCCGGCGGCGAGCTGCTGGACCTTGCACCCTGCCTCAACGATCACCCGGCCTGGGTGGAGGCGCTGGCAAAGTGGTGCCGGGGAGCGCCCGGCAGTCCCGTTCCATCCGAGCAGATATCGACGCCACGCGCATAAACCACCCGCACCCGCTGGT
>WVWV01000158.1 GCA_011773845.1 Lysobacterales bacterium
TCCCACGGTTCAGGGCGTGTACCAGATGGGCGAGGTGTACGCCCGCTCCTGGGTGACCATCGGCACCTCGTCCGGCATTTCGATTCCGAACCGCTGCGCCTCGTATGCGGTCCAGCGCGGGGTGGGAATCTCGATCACCCGAGCGTAATAGAAGGCACGCTGGTTCGGATCGAAGTCCGGATCCTGCCATACGGCGATGAGCTCGGACGCGCCAATGGTGTTCAGATACGTGGCGTTGGCCACGTCCACGGTGCTGCCGACGGCCGGCAGCTTGCCGTCTTCGCCCGCTTGGCGATCGCCGCTCCACGCCACGTCGTAGACCTTCTCATGCGTCCGGCCGCGGCGATCGAGCCAGCCCTTGACGATCTGGATTCGATCGAGGTTGGCCCCGATCGGATCACGCAGGGCATATACCAGGAACGACGGCACCGTGCCCTCCGGACGCGCCCGCAGGTCGCCTCCCATGGGCACGCCTTTGCCGTATCCAAGGACTCCGGGGTTGCGGCTCTGGGCATCCTGCGCGGTGAACTCCCAGCCGCCGAAGAAACGCACCAGCATGCGCGAGCCGGTGGTGGCGTAGGTCTCCTTGCGCTCCATGGCGTCGAAGATGGCCTCGCGGGTGTTCTCCCGGGCCCAGACCGCCGCCAGCCCGGATGCAACCTGCTCCCAACCCATGACGCACACCTCGCCGAAACAGCCCACCGGGTGCTCCGCGCGCTGCGGGCCCGGCTCCGTGCCGGAGTGCTTGCCGAAGAAGTTGTCCTCCTGCGCCGTGGCCAGCCCCGTGTGGCTGTCGGTGGAGCCGACGACGCCGAACTTGTAGGGATTGATGCCGAGTTTTTCTTCCAGCAGCAGGCCATTCTTGAGCGCCTCGCGGGCATACTCGTATTGCAGCATCGACTCCTGCTTGGGCGCCGACAGGCTGAGGTTGCCCTTGTCCCAGTTCTCGTAATCGGCAAACTCGTCATTGGGGGACAGGAAAGGATGCGCCTCGCCGTCGCCCTTGATCTGCGTGATCTCGTACAGCGGCTCCCACTTGATCCGGGTCTGGGCATATTCCCGGTTCACCTTCTTGCCCTGGTAGCTCTCGCGCACCGGGAACATGATGCCGTTGGCCAGGTTGCCATTATGCGCCAGGGCCAGCACATCGCCGCCGGTGCGCTCCTCGTAGGTGGCCATCCATTGCCACAGGTCCCGCGGATCCGGACTGCCGTACGGCGCGGTCATGGTGAACGGCTCCACCTGGCGCGCCTCGGCCTTGCCATCGCGGTAAATGACGACACGGTGCATGTTGTTGCCCTCGACCAGCGAGGTCCATTCATAGCCGATGAAGGCGGTAAACTGGCCGGGGTCATTATGGTCCTCGGCCGCCTTGATGATGCGGTGCCAGGTTGCCTCGTACGGCTTCGTGCCGGGCAGAATCTGCAGTTCCGGATCGAGCGTGTTGTCAGAGAATTTTTCAATGATGTACAGCGCCGCCTCGACCCCTTCTCGACCGCCGGCCCGAACCTTGCGAGACAACTCGGCGCCGATCTCGCTCGCCGTGACCAGGGGATCGGCCTCATAGAGCATGGTGAACAGGCCCATGTTGTCCGAATGGTCCGCCACCACCAGCCAGTCGAGCGGCCGCGACAGGCGGGCGGGAACGCCCGTGCTCGAGGTTACCTGCTCGCCGCGGGCGAACCGGTAGGCATCTTCCGGGCCCAGGCGCGCGCCGAACGCGCCCGCATCCATCGACAGCGAAGTGTGCAGATGGGTGTCGCCCCAGTACACGCGGGTGGGGAAGCTGCGATCCGCATAGGGCGAGAAGCGATTCTGTGGAAAAACCCGTTCCAGGCTCTCCGGATCGGGTGGCGGCTCCTGTGCGCCCGCATTGAAGACCCAGAGCAAAGCCACCACGAACACAAACAGGAGAGAATATCGGTGTGACATGGCCAGACTCCAGCACGAGGGGGGGGGGATGGCAGGATTCTATCATCTACCCCTGGAACGGAGAGGACATTCGCGACGCCGGATGCCGTCCGCGCGCCTTGCCGTTGACACAGGTCACCTTTGACGCGGCTTGGGCGATGTCTTCCCGGCCGGCCGCGAGGCCCGCGTATCTCCCGACCCAGGCTGCTAATATCCGACGCTCACCACGCATCACACCATCCAGGAGAAGATGATGCCGGCACACAACCCGTATGGAATGCTACCGGGACCACCCACCCTGCCCCTGCTGATGCTCGCTGCCGCGCTGCTGACCAGCCCTGCCGTACCGGCGCAGACCTGCGAGCGCGAGCCGGCCGGGGAGCGCCCCCGCATCGGGCTGGCCCTGGGGGGCGGTGGAGCCCGCGGCCTGGCCCACATCGGGGTGCTGAGGTACCTCGAGGAACTGCGGGTGCCGATCGATTACATCGCCGGCACCAGCATGGGCTCCATCGTTGGCGGACTGGCCGCTACCGGCATGGAGTCCGACGAGATACTGGCGGTGCTGGAACAGGCCGACTGGGTCGACCTGTTCTCCGACGATACGGCACGCGAGGAGCAGCCCGCGCGTCGCAAGGCGGATGACAGCCTGGGCTTGTTCGGCCCCAAGCTCGGCGTGGGCGAAGGAACCTCATTGCTGCCCGCGGGCGTGGTATCCGGGCAGAAGATCCTGTTCCTGTTCGAGTCGATCACCTCCCAGCGCGTGCAGTCCAACCGCTTCGATACACTGCCCGTGCCGTTCCGGGCCGTGGCCACGGACATCGTCAACGGCGACATGGTCGTGATCACCGAGGGTTCGTTGTCTGGCGCGATGCGGGCCAGCATGGCGGTGCCCGGCGTGTTCGATCCGGTGCAGATCGGCCAGCGGATGCTGGTGGATGGGGGCCTGGTGCGCAACCTGCCGGTCGACGTCGTGCGAGAGATGGGCGCCGAAGTCGTCATTGCGGTCGACGTGGGCACACCCCTGATGCAGGCGGACGAGATCAGGAACGTATTGTCCATCGTGGAGCAGATGACCGCGCTCGCGATCGTCGCCAACACCAAGGCCCAGGAGGCATCGCTGGGCGAGCGCGACCTGCTGATCCGCCCGCAGCTTGGCACGGCCATTTCAGCCATGGACTTCGACAAGTTTGGCGAAGCAGCGGCGGCGGGCTACGACGCTGCAGACGGCATGCGCGCTGCGCTCGCCGCACTGGCCGTCTCCGAGCCTGAGTACGGGCGCTGGCGGCGATCGGTGGATGCCTGCCTGCAGGGCCCGCCCGTGGTGGACTTCGTGCGTATCGACAACCGCTCCCGCTTCGCCGATGCCGTGATTCGCGAACTCGTCACCGTCGAGGCCGGCCAGCCGCTGGACATCGCCCGGCTCAATCATGACCTGGCCCAGATCTATGGTCTCGGCTTCATCCGCCTGGCGCGTTACCGGGTGGTGGAGGAAGACGGCCGCCAGGGCCTCGAGATCCAGGTGCTGCAGGACGAACGCGGTGCGGATTTCATCGAAACCGGGCTCACGCTGGCGGGTAACGGCCGAGGCACGAGCATCAACCTGCATGCCGGTTATCTGAAAACGGACCTCGACCCACGCGGCACGGAGTTCCGCGGCGCGATCCAGATTGGCGACGATTTCGGCCTGTTGGCGGATTACTACCGGCCCCTGGACGATCGTCTGCGCTACATCGTGAACCCGCAGCTGTACTTCGCGCGCAGGAACCTGTTGGCGTTCGACGATATGGGCCGCGCGCTCGCCGAGGCCGAGATCGACGAGGCGGGCGTATCGCTCCAGCTGCTCAGGGAGTTCGGGCGCCACGCAATCGTCGGTATAGGACTGCATCGCTACCTGGGCACCATCGACATCACCCTCGGCCCACCGCTTGGAGACACCCATTTCAACGGGGCAGAGTGGGGCGTGGACTTTACCTACGACCGCCTGGATAACCTGTTTCTGCCAACCCGGGGGGCGCTGTTCGACCTGAGTTACATCCATTCCAGCGAGGCGTTGGGCGCAGACGCCAATTTCGAGCAGGTCCAGTCGTCCTGGCTGCTCAGTAAAACCTGGGGCCTGCACAACGTGCTGCTGCGGGGCCGGTACAACACCACGCTCGACAACGATGCGCCGCTGTATGCGCTCATGACCGGCGGTGGCTTTCTCAACATGTCCGGATTCGAGCCCAACGAACTGGTGGGCCAGCACTTCGGCATGGTGGCCGCCGGTTACCGCTACCAGTTCGACAGCAGCGGCTTGTGGCCGGCCTACGCCGGCATGACGCTCGAGTACGGCAATGCCGCGGATCGACGGGGCGATGTCTTCGGCGAGGGCGTGGTCAACGGCAGCCTCTACCTGGGGTACAACTCACCGCTCGGCCCCCTGTACCTGGGCTACGGCTACAACGAGGACCGCAGCGGCGTGGTGTTCCTGCAGCTGGGCGCCGTACTGAGCGACAAGAACATCGGGCGCCGCTGATCACGGATGGCTCAGGTGGCGTACTCGACGGCGCGGCGCTCCAGCACGGCAACGGCTGGGAGGGTCTTGCCCTCCACGTATTCCAGGAACGCACCGCCACCGGTTGAAATATAGTTCACGCCCCCGGCCACGCCGAAGCGGTCGATTGCCGCCAGCGTGTCACCGCCGCCGGCAATGCTGTAGGCCCGCGATTTCGCGATGGCCTCTGCCACCGCCCGGGTGCCACCCCCGAAGTACCGGTACTCGAACACCCCGACCGGCCCGTTCCACAACACGGTGCCCGCACCCCACACCATTTCCGCGTAGTCGGCGGCGGTCAACGGACCGATGTCGAGAATGATCTCATCGGGCTGCACCTCGTCCAGATAGCGGACATGCGCCTCGGCGTCCGGGTCGAGCTTCTTCGCCACCAGCAGGTCCTTGGGGATCGGGATGTCCCCCCCCATGCGGTGCGCCAGGCGGATCAGCTGTTGCGCCTCGGCGATGAGGTCCGGCTCGTACAGGGATTTGCCGACTTCATGCCCGGTGGCGGCGATGAACGTATTGGCGATCCCGCCACCCACGATCAACTGGTCGGTGCGCTCCAGCAATGCCTCGAGCACGCTCAGCTTGGTGCTGACCTTGGCGCCCCCCACGATCGCCAGCAACGGCCGGGTGGGATCTCTGAGCGCCCGATCCAGGGCCTCCAGCTCGCCGGCCAGCAGCGGCCCTGCGCAGGCCACCGGCGCATGGCGGGCAACCCCCTCCGTGGAGGCATGGGCCCGATGCGCGCTGCCGAAGGCATCCATTACGAAGATGTCGCAGAGGCGTGCAATTTGCCGGGCGAGCGCCTCGTCGTTGCCTTTCTCGCCGCGGTTGAAACGCACGTTCTCGCACAGCACCACCTCGCCGGGCTCGACCGTGACGCCATCGAGCCAGTTCGTCTCCAGGCGCACTTCACGCCCGAGGTGCCGCGCCAGGCACGCAGCCACCGGGGCCAGCGAGTAGCGCGGGTCGGCCTCACCCTCGGCCGGCCTGCCGAGATGGGACATCAACAGCACCGCCGCCTCCTGCTCCAGGGCCAGCGAGATGCCCGGCAGGGCGGCCACGATGCGCTGGTCGGAGGTGACCTCGCCCGCCTCCACCGGAACGTTGAAATCTTCGCGGATCAGCACCCGCATACCGGACAGCTGCAGGTCCTGCATGCGCAGGTATGACATGGCAGGTTCTCCTTGTGGGAATGGCGGCCCGGCACCCGCGCCGGACCGCAGCGTCCTTATGCCTTGACCAGCGCCAGGGTGGTGTCCAGCATGCGGTTGCTGAACCCCCATTCGTTGTCGTACCAGCTTAGAACCTTCACCAGGTTGCCATCCATGACCCGTGTCAGCCCGGCATCGAATATGGAGGATCGGGGGTCGTGGTTGAAGTCGATGGAAACCAGCGGCTCGTCGTTGTAGCCGAGTATGCCGGCCATGGGGCCGTCCGCGGCAGCCTTGACCACCGCGTTCACCTCTTCGACCGTGGTGGCGCGACTGGCAACGAAGCTCAGGTCGACCACCGACACGTTGATGGTCGGGACCCGCATGGAGAATCAATCCGTCCAGGCGGCCATTCAGCTCCGGCAGCACCAGGCCCACCGCGGCGGCGGCGCCGGTCTTGGTCGGAATCTGGCTCATGGTCGCCGAGCGCGCGCGCCGCAGATCCTTGTGGAACACATCGGTCAGCACCTGGTCATTGGTATAGGCATGGATGGTGGTCATCAGGCCCTTTTCGATGCCGATACCCTCATGCAGCACCTTGGCCAGCGGTGCCAGGCAATTGGTCGTGCAGGAAGCATTGGAGATGATGGCGTCGGACGCCGTGAGCGTGTCGTCGTTGACGCCGTACACCACCGTGTTGTCAACGCCCTGGCCGGGCGCGGAAATGATGACCTTGCGGGCGCCGGCCGCCAGGTGTGCACTGGCCGCCTCGCGACTGCGGAAGAAACCGGTGCACTCATGCACCACTTCCACCCCCAGCTCGGCCCAGGGCAACCGGGACGGGTCGCGCTCGGCGAAAACCCTGATGCGGTCACCATTGATGACGAGATCACCGCCATCCACGGCAATCTCACCAGGGAACTTGCCGTGGGCGGTGTCATAGCGCGTCAGGTGCGCGTTGGTTTCGGCGTCGCCGAGGTCGTTGATGGCCACGATACGGAGTTCATCGGTACGCCCCGACTCGTACAGGGCCCGCATGATATTGCGGCCGATCCGGCCGTAGCCGTTGATTGCAACTTTGACTGCCATTGATTAACTCCCTTCTATTGATGCTCCATGACCGCGCGCACCGCTTCGCAGACTTTGTCCGCGGTCATGCCGAAATGCTCGAATAGTTGCCCGCCCGGCGCCGAGGCTCCGAAGCGATTGATGCCGATCACCCGGCCCCGATCGCCGACGAGTGCGTGCCAGCATGAGTCGACGCCCGCCTCCACCGCTACCCGGGCGCGGAGCGTGGGCGGCAATACTGTCTCCCGATAGGCGAGCTCCTGGGCCCGGAAACGATCCGGGTTGGGCATCGACACGACGCGTACCGCCAGGCCCTCGTCCGCCAGGCGCTGCGCCGCCTCCATGGCCAACCCCACCTCCGAACCGCTGGCAATGATGACTGCGCCCGGCTCGGGTCCATCTTCATGCAACACATAGCCACCGCGCGCGATGGCAGCGACCTGGCTCCCGTCGCGCGTTTGGTGAGGCAGGCCCTGGCGCGTGAAGACGAGCGCGTGCGGCCCGCCGCGCTCTTCGATCGCACAACGCCACGCCACGGCCGACTCCACCGCATCGCACGGCCGCCACACACCGAGATTGGGAATCAGGCGCAGGCTGGCCAGCTGCTCCACGGGTTGGTGCGTGGGCCCATCCTCGCCCAGACCGATCGAATCGTGCGTGTACACCAGGATGTTGTGGGTCGGTATCAACGCCGACATGCGCACCGCGTTGCGGGCGTAGTCGGAAAACACGAGGAAGGTGCCGTTGTAGGGAATAAAGCCGCCATGCAGCGCCAGGCCACTGCAAATGGCCGTCATGCCAAACTCGCGCACCCCGAAATACACGTAGTTGCCGTCGGGCCCACCCTCGTTGACGTCACGGCTGCCATCCCAGAAGGTGTTGTTGGAGCCCGTCAGGTCCGCCGATCCGCCGACCAGTTCCGGCAGCATTGGTCCAAACGCATTCAGCGCCACCTGCGAGGCCTTGCGGGTCGCCATGGCCTGGCCATTGGCCTGAATCTCGGCAACCGCGGCCTCGGCCTGCACCTGCCAGTCTGCCGGCAAATCACCGCGCATGCGGCGCTCGAACTCGGCCGCCTCCGCCGGATAGGCCTCGCGATAGGCCGCCAGGTACTGCCGCCATTGGTCCTCCGCCTCGCCCCCCTTTTCGCGCGCATCCCAGGCGGCATAGATCGGCCGGGGGATTTCGAAAGCCGGGTGGGGCCAGCCCAGCGCCTCGCGGGCCGCGGCCACTTCGTCCTCGCCCAGCGGCGCGCCGTGGGTCGACTCCGAGCCCTGCTTGTTGGGCGCGCCGAAACCGATAACGGTACGGCAGCAGATCAGGGTTGGTCGATCGGTCTCGGCGAGCGCGGTTTCGATGGCCTGGCCGATTTCATCCGGATCGTGCCCGTCGACGTCGCGGATCACCTGCCAGCCATAGGCCTCGAAGCGGGCCGGCGTATTCTCGGTAAACCAGCCCCGCACGTCACCGTCGATGGAAATCCCGTTCTCGTCCCAGAAGGCGTTGAGCTTGCCCAGGCCCAGCGTGCCGGCCAGCGAACACGCCTCGTGCGAGACGCCCTCCATCATGCAGCCGTCACCCATGAATACCCAGGTGTGGTGATCGACAATTTCGTGTCCGGGGCGATTGAATCGCCGCGCCAGGAGCTGCTCCGCCATCGCCATGCCCACCGCGTTGGCGATGCCCTGCCCCAGGGGGCCGGTGGTCGTCTCGACGCCCGGGGTCTCACCGAATTCGGGGTGCCCCGGCGTCCTGGAATGCAGCTGGCGAAAATTCCTGAGTTCCGACATGGGCAGGTCGTAACCGCTGAGGTGCAGTACCGCGTACAGCAACATCGAGCCGTGACCGTTCGAGAGCACGAAGCGATCCCGGTCCCACCATTGCGGGTTGGCCGGATTGTGCTTGAGGTGATCGTTCCACAGCACTTCCGCGATGTCGGCCATGCCCATTGGCATGCCGGGGTGCCCGGAATTGGCGCGCTGCACGGCATCCATGGCCAGCGCGCGCACGGCGTTGGCAAGTTCTCGTCGGGTGGGCATCAGGAATTCCCGCTATTTCTCGTTACTGCCCGCCACGCGTTCTGTGCACGTGGCCGGGCCCGCAATCTTGCAATTTTCCATGATCTGGTGGAGCCGGGGCAAGGCCCGGGCTCTGGGCCGCCCTGCCCCATGGCCCGCTCAGCTGAATTTAGGCAGCCGGCCCTGCTTGTAATCGTCCCAATAGGCGTTCAATTCGCGCTTCACCACGGGTAACAGAAAATAGCAACCCAGGAGATTGGGGAAGGCCATGGCAAAAATCATCGCATCCGAGAATTCGATCACCGAGCCCAGTTGCATGGACGAGCCCACGACGACGAAGAACAGAAACAGGACCTTGTAGGTGAAATCGGCGACTCTCGATTCCCCGAACAGGAAGGTCCAGCACTTCAGGCCGTAGTAAGACCAGGAGATCATCGTCGAGTAGGCGAACAGCACGACGGCCAGCGTGAGTATCCACGGGAACCAGGAGATGGCGGACTCGAATGCGTCGGAAGTCAGCTGCACCCCGGCGCTGGGGTCGACACTTGGATCCCAGCTGCCGGTAATGATGATCACCAGCGCGGTGATCGTGCACACCACCACGGTGTCCACGAAGGGTTCGTACAGGGCCACGATGCCCTCGGTCACTGGCCGGCTGGTGCGCACTGCCGAGTGCGCGATCGCCGCGGAGCCGACACCTGCCTCGTTGGAAAACGCGGCACGCCGGAAACCCTGGAACAGGACGCCAACCACCCCACCGGCAATGCCGGCCGGGCTGAACGCCCCGGTCACGATGGACAGGATGGCGCCCGGAACGGCGGCCAGGTTGCCGAGGATGATCACCAGACCCGCCGTCACGTAGATCACCGCCATGAACGGCACCACCTTGGAGGTCACCCGCGCGATACCCCGGATACCGCCAATGATCACGAGGCCCACCGCCACGGCAATCACCAGCCCGAACAGCCAGCCCTTGTCCGCCATCCAACTGGCCTCGCCGCCGGTCACGTTGACCACCTGCGAGAAACTCTGGTTGGCCTGGAACATGTTGCCGCCCCCGAACGACCCGCCGATGCAGAAAATGGCGAACAGCACGGCCAACACCTTGCCCAGCCGGGCGAAGCCGGGGCCGCGCTCCGCCAGACCCTTGGCCAGGTAGTACATCGGGCCACCGGAAACGGTGCCGTCCTCGTACTCGTTGCGGTACTTCACGCCCAGGGTGCACTCGGTGAACTTGGAGGACATGCCCAGCAAGCCGGCCAGGATCATCCAGAAGGTCGCGCCCGGCCCGCCCAGCGACACCGCGACCGCCACGCCGGCGATGTTGCCCAGCCCGACGGTGCCGGACAGGGCCGTGGCCAGCGCCTGGAAGTGCGTGACTTCGCCGGCCGCGTGCGGGTCGTTGTAGTCGCCCCTGACCAGCTGGAAACCATGCCGGAAGGCGCGCAGGTTAATGAAGCGGAAGTAAAACGTGAAAATGGTGGCGGCCACGATCAACCACACCAGCACGAAGGGAATCTGGACCCCCGCAACCGGGAAGGATGAAAACACAAACCCGGCCACGGCGTCGGCCGCGGGACGTATGGCATCGTCGATGCGCTGGTCGATGCCGATGTCCTGCGCCCAAGCGCTGCAGCAGGCCAACAAACCGGTGAGTGCGGTTGCGACCGCGGTTTTTCTGATCATTGGGACGACTCTCCGTGGGGCCGCTCAGGGGACGACGGTCACCGGGCGGTCTGCGATCTGCACCAGGGTGCTCGCCACGCTGCCGAACACGCGCGCCCGCAGCCTCGACATGCCGTGGTGGCCCACCACGATGTTGGTGGCGCCGCACTCCTCGGCGAGCGCGGCCAGCGTGTCGGCCGCGTGTCCGTGCCGAACGACGCCCTCCGCTTCGACACCCTCGGCACGCAGGCGCTGCGTGATCGGATCGATGATTTCCGCCCGCGCGCTGCGGATCTCCTCCTCGCGGCGCCTGTGGCGCTCTTCGTTATCCTGCGGCGTATTGAAACTGTAGGGCGACCACTCGATGATGTGCGCCACCACCAGGCGGCCATCGCGGGCCTTGGCCCGCTCGGCCGCGTAATCCAATGCCCGCTCGCCGCACGCGCTGCAGTCCACTCCGACCAGAAAAACCACGCTCATGGGTGCGCTCCGTGATTGAGGGTGAACATAGTCTAGCGCACTGCCACCTGGGAGGTGTGCGGCAGCTTGCGGCTCACTCGACCCACTTGATCGAGCAGCCCATGGAGGGCACCTGCTGCTCAGGCCCGTGGCCGGTCTCCGCGACCTGTCGCATGGCGAGGAACAGTTCGCGGGGTTCATCGCCCGCCTCGGCGTTCGCTCCGGCGGCATCCAGACGGCCCCGGTACTGCAGTTCCAGGGCGTCGTTGTAGCCGAAAAAGTCTGGCGTGCACACGGCACCGTAGGCGCGGGCAACCTGCTGGCTCTCATCGACCAGGTAGGGGAACGGGAATCCATATTCGGCCGCTACCCGCTGCATGTTTGCCAGTGAGTCCTCGGGGTAGTTCACCGTGTCGTTGGGCATGATCGCCACACTGCCGATACCCAGGGCCGCCAGGGCCGTGGCGTCACGCACCAGTTTCCGGCGAATCGCCTTGACGTACGGGCAGTGGTTGCAAATGAACATGACCAGCAGGCCGCGTGGTCCCCGGCAGTCCTCCAGGGTCCAGGTTTTGCCGTCGATTCCGGGCAGGGCGAAATCCGGCGCCCTGGCACCGAAATCGCAGACCGGTGTATTGAGCAGAACCATGCCACCCCCCGCATTGCACACCGCAGGCATTATACAGTGCGGCCGGGCCCGACCGGCCCCGTGAACAGCGCTTTTTTGCTAAGATTGCACTAAACTTTTAGACAACCGGGCGCTCTAAGTTACCGGTTGGGATCGTGAGTGGGTAAGGGCATTTGACCAGGCGGAATAACAAACTGGCGCGCACGCTGGCGTTTGGCTCGATGGCTGGCCTGCTGTTGTGCATGGCCTCAGGCCCGCTGCACGCGCAGTCACACCCGTCACCGCTCGAGGAGACCGCCGCCGCCCACGAACAACCTTGGCAACCGTTCCCACTGCTTCACGAACAGCGCGACGGGGGCCTGGCCTTCGACCTCGGTGGCAGCGAAACCCGCAAGCTGGAGTTGCGCCTGACGGAGCCATTGCTGCTGGGCGCCCCGGCGAACGCCGGTTGGCAGCCAGCAGGCAGCGGGATTCTCGCGCTCGACGCCACCCTGGGCTGGCAGGTCGATGACCGCCTCCGCTTCGACAGCACTCTGGTGCGAGCGGAGTCCCGCGACGCATTCACGGCGCTGGGCAGCATTCATTGCCAGAACGGCATCCTGGAGGCGGGTTCCTACCGGGCCTCCGACTGCTACTTCGTCGATGAGCCCGGAGCTCCGGAGTTCACCCGCCTGTCCCTGGGGGCCAGTTACGCCATCGGCGACCATGCGCTGGCCGCCATCAACCTGTTTCGCGCCGAGGGCAGCGCCGGCCTGACGGCCGCCGGAGCACCGGCAGGAGCACGGGCCACGCCATTGCTCGATCCGGGCTTGCTGAGCCCAATGATGGGAACCAGCCCGTTCGCTCCGGTCTTGCCGGGCCAGGCGCTCGAATACCTCGAGAGCGAGGCGTCGGGTATCGACCTCGCCTTTCAGGTCGGCTTCTCGACCGGCCGTGCCGGTGACATGCGGCTCGGCTTGCAGCTCACGCGCGTACTCGATGCCGATTATGCTGGCGTCATGGGCCCTGGCGCCGGCCTGCGCCAATGGAACGTGGCCGAGCCGTTCGACAGTGCGCGGCTCAGTTTCGATTGGCAGCGGGGCGCTTTCAGCGGCGGAATCCAGAGCTTCTACCGCGAGCCGGTGCAGTTCTTCAACCGCGACGAAATCGACAGCGTGACCACGTTCGATGTCCACTTCACCTGGCGCACACCCTGGAACGCCAGCCTGAGCGTCGGTGCGAGCAACCTGCTGAACACGGTCAATGACGACGACAGCCCGAAGGACACCAACCTGGTGGATCCGTTCGAGTCGATTTACGGGCGCATCCCGTACGTGCGGTACAAGCAGGATCTCTGAACTGCGCCCGTCGGGTAGCGGCACCGACGAGAGAAAATTGCTTGGCGTCGGGCCAGGGGCCAGAGGGCGGGCTTGGGCCCATTCCACCATGATAAAATCACCTCACCCATCGAGATTCGTAGGCAATCAATGAACAGATTTCTACTGGCGTGCCTGCTCGGTATCTGCAGCATGGCGGCCTTTGGCCAGCAGGCATTTTCAACCATCGAAGAGCGCATGACGGGCAAGGAATTCATGGATTCCGGCCTGGACAAGCTCACTGAAGCTGAACTCGCCGCCCTGAACAACTGGTTGCGGGCGCACTCGGTCGCCACACTGGACGCCGCCGCCCAGCCACGGCAGGATATTCGGGGGTTCGAGAATGTAGCGATCGGGGAGATGGACGAGTCCACCATCGTCTCGCGCATCCTCGGCACATTCGAAGGCTGGGATGGCGAAACCGTGTTCAGGCTTGAGAATGGCATGGTGTGGGTGCAGGCGGATGACAACGCCTCGTTCCACGTCGCGGACATGGAGAACCCCGTAGTCACCATCGAAAAAGGATTTTTCAGAACCTGGCGGCTATCCGTGGAAGGCTACAATTCTTCTGTTCGGGTCGAGCGCATCCAGTAGCTGGCGGCACCCGGGCACCACCGGGGCTGCGCCAGCGGATCAGCGTCTGGCCAACAAGCGCAATTGGCGCCGGGCCTGCATCAGCAGGATCCGCACGGCCACATAGGCCAGCATCCCCAGGCCGAGCAGGTAGACAGGACCGGCACTGGCCTCCCGCTGGAATCCCTCGGTATCCCACCAGTACCAGCCGAATGCCGCCAGGAAAATGCTGATCATGGCGTAGCTGAGCATGTTCAGGTGATAGACGCGGTCGCGGAGTTTGCGCCGTTTGAACTCCACGACCTGCTCTTCGCTGAGCTCGCCGCGGGCCAGTCCGCAATGCGGGCACATCGCGGCAACGCTGGAAATTTTCTGGCCGCATTCGGGGCAGTTGATGATGGCCATGACGTTCCCACCTCAGCTCTACGCAGGCAAAGATAACACGTGTTGCCCGCTGCCCGCCCCGCTCAGTCGCCGTAGAATCTGAGTTCGGCCTGCAGCCCACCGCGCTCGCGATTACTGACGTGTATGGTCCAGCCATACAGTTCACACAGGCGTTTGACGATCGCCAGGCCCAGGCCCGAGCCCTTGCCCGTGGCGCCCTCGCCCCGGTAATGCCGCTCGAACACGTGGGCCAATTCGTCTTCGGCAATACCGGGGCCGGTATCCAGCACGCGTACGCAACCGTGGCCGATCGCGATGACGATCTCGCCCTCGGAGGTGTAGCGCACCGCATTGCTCACCAGGTTGCCCAGCGCCACCGCAATGACCGATTCCGGCGCGATGACGCTGACCCGCTCCAGCTCCTCGATGCGCAAATCGACTTCCTTGTTCTCGAGCAGCGGCGTGTACAGATGGAGGATCTGCTCCGCCACTTCCCGCACGTCGTGGGCATTGCTGTCCTCGGCGATTCCACGCTCGGCCCGCACCAGGTGCAGCAGGGCGGTCGTGATGTCGGTGGATTGCCTCGCGGCCCGGGCGATTCGCAGCAACCGCGTGCGCGCCTTGTCGGGCAGGTCGCGCTGCGCCAGCATCAATTCGGTCGCGCCCGAGATGACCGCCAGCGGGGTTCGCAGCTCATGACTCACGTCGGCGTTGAATTCGAGATCGCGTTCCACCAGGTGGTGCAGCCGCTCGGCATATTCGTCGAGCGCGGCCGCCAGTTGGCCGACTTCATCTTCCGCGAACAGGGGCGCCAGGCGCGGTGGCGGCGCCTGGTCGCCGGCGCCGGCGAGGCGCTCGGCGAGATCGGTCACCGGGCGCATGACCCGCCGTGAGGACCACATGCCGATCGCCAGTGAGAGCATTGAGAAAAGCACTGCCACGCCGATCAGCGCGGCGACCAGCTGACGGGTCACCCGCCGATTCTCGGTGACATCGTAGATCAGGAACGCCCACAGGTCGTCCTCCTTGCGCACCGCCGCCTTGAACACGCCTTCCGGAGTCTGGACCTCGTGTACGCCCGGCTCCAGGGCGCGGATCTGGGCCGTCACCGATCGGTTCGGGTCACCGGGGCGGGTGATGTAGCCCTGGATGCGCGTGTAGAAAGGCTCGACCACGCTCGGGTCTTCCCGCAACTGGGCCACGTAATCGTCCAGCTCCTGCTTGAGGGTGGCCCCGATCAACTGGTCTTCGAGGTAGTTCTGCAGAAAGAGCGTGCTGGCCGCGAACAGTGCGCTGAGCATGGTGCCCAGCAGCAGGAACGAGAAGATGATCCGGCTACGTAGCCTGCGCCGATACCGCATCCGATTCCACCAGCCGGTAGCCGATGCCGTGTCGGGTCTGAATCATCCTGGAACCAAAGGGCTTGTCGATGAGGGAGCGCAGCGTGTGGATATGCACCCGCAGGCTGTCGCTGTCGGGCATCTCCTCGCCCCAGACTTCCTGCTCCAGATCAGCCCGCGAAACGACGTTGGGTGAAGCCTCCATCAGGCAGCGCAGCAGCTTCAGGCCAATGGGGTTCAGCTCGATCTCGCTGCCGGCCCGCTCGACCGTCAGTGTGTCGAGGTTGTACTTGAGGTCGCCGATCTCGAGTACCCGGCGGGCGGGACGCTTGCCGCGCCGGACCAGCGCGTTGAGCCTGACCTCTACCTCCTGCAACGCAAAGGGCTTGACCAGGTAGTCGTCCGCGCCGGTCTCGAAGCCGGCCAGTTTATCCTCCAGGCGATCGCGGGCAGTCAACATCAGAATCGGGGTGTCCTTGCCCGCTTCCTCGCGGAGCTTGCGGCACACCTCCAGGCCGTCCATGCCCGGCAGCGCCAGGTCCAGCACGATGGCGTCAAAATCATTCACCACCGCCAGGTGCAGCCCGGTGATGCCATCGCCAGCGAAGTCCACCGTGTACCCGCGGTCGTCGAGGTAGTCCCCGATGTTGGCAGCGATGTCCGGGTTATCCTCGATAATCAGAATTCGCATCGGGTCGCTCATCCCAGTGACTGACCGCGTGTCGGGGCGGAAAAGAAAAGGCCCAAGCAGATGATATCAACACCTTGCTTGGGCCTGTACTGCCCTGTTTACCGTAATCACAGCAGTGCGTGCAGCACCGGCCGGCGTGGGCAGCCGCCCCGATCCGTCCAGTGCAGGCCAAGTGTACGTCGAGCCGGGTTAAGAATTGGTTAAGCCGAGCCCAATTTTGCGTTAAACGAACCGGGCTCAGTGCTCCAGCAATTCCACGTCGCGCAGATTCTCGGACAGTGTGTCCGCATCACCACCCTCCGACAGCTTCACGGCAAGGCGCACCTCGTTGGCCGAGTCGGCATGGCGCAGGGCGTCGTCATAGGTGATCTTGCCCGACTTGTACATGTCGAACATGCACTGGTCGAAGGTAACCATGCCATGATGGCCCGACTCCTTCATGATCTTCTTGAGTTCCGGGATTTCGCCGGTACGGATCTTCTCCTTGACCAGCGGGGTATCCAGCAACACCTCCACGGCCGCCCAGCGGCGAGTCCCATCCGCCGACGGGATCAATTGCTGCGCGATGATGGCCTTGAGGTTGAACGACAGGTCCAGCAGCACCTGCTCCTTGAGCTCCTCGGGGAAGAAATGCAGGATGCGGTCCATGGCCTGGTTGGCGTTGTTTGCATGCAGGGTGCACAACACGAGGTGGCCGGTCTCGGCAAACGTGATCGCCAGTTCCATGGTCTCCCGGGTGCGGATCTCGCCGATCATGATGACGTCGGGCGCCTGCCTGAGCGTATTGCGCAGCGCGACCTCGTAAGACTCGGTATCCACCCCGACCTCGCGCTGGGTCACGAGACTCTTGCGGTGCAGATGCACGTATTCGATCGGGTCCTCGACCGTGATGATGTGGCCGCTCAGGCGCTGGTTGCGGTAACCGATCATGGACGCCAGCGAGGTGGATTTACCGGTGCCGGTCGCGCCCACGAACAGCACGATGCCGCGCTTGGCCAGCGCCAGGTCGGCCAGGATCTCCGGCAAGCCCAGGTCTTCAAACGTCGGAATCTCGGTTTCGATGCGGCGGCACACCATGCCCACCCGTCCCTGTTGCACGAAGGCACTGACACGGAAGCGGACATCGTCCGCGAGGGCGATGGCGAACTGGCACTCGTTGGTATCCTCGAACTCGCGTTCCTGCCGCTCTGTCATCATGCCGCGCACGATTTCCTCGACTTCCTGCGGCAACAGGGTCTCGGTGGCGACGGCGCGGATCTTGCCATTGACCTTGATGCACGGTGGCGCGTCCGAGGTGACGAAGAGGTCGGAGCCCTTTTCCTCGTGAACCTGACGCAACCAGGCCTCTACACNNAGACGAACAATTTGCGGTCGACGGCTTTCTTGGCCGCCTCCAAGCGGGAGATGATGCCGCGGGAGACCAACTCTTCCAGGTGCTGGTCGAGCGTATGCATGCCCACGTTCTGGCCGGTCTGGATGGCGGAATACATCTGCGCCACCTTGTCTTCGCGAATCAGGTTGCGGATGGCGGGGGTCGCAATCATGACCTCGTGCGCGGCCAGGCGGCCACCGCTCATGCGCTTGACCAGGGTCTGGGCGATCACCGCGCGCAGGGATTCGGACAGCATGGAGCGCACCATCGCCTTCTCCCCGGCGGGGAACACGTCGATGATGCGGTCGATGGTCTTGGCGGCGGAGCTGGTGTGCAGGGTGGCGAACACCAGGTGACCCGTCTCGGCTGCGGTCAGGGCCAGCCGAATGGTCTCGATGTCCCGCATTTCACCCACCAGGATGATGTCCGGATCCTCGCGCAATGCCGAGCGCAGCGCCTGGTTGAAGCCGTGCGTGTCGCGATGCACCTCGCGCTGGTTGATCAGGCACTTCCTGGAGTTGTGCACGAATTCGATCGGGTCCTCGATGGTCAGGATATGCCCCGGCACGCTGTCGTTGAGGTGATCGATCATGGCCGCCAGGGTGGTCGACTTGCCCGATCCGGTCGGGCCGGTGACCAGGACCAGGCCGCGCGGCACCGTGATGATCTCCCGGAATATGGGTGGGGCCCCGATGTCCTCCAAGGTCCAGACCGCCACCGGGATGGTACGGAATGCGCCGCCAACACCGCGGTCGTTGTGGAAGCAGTTCACGCGAAACCGGGCCAGGCCCGGAACCGCATAGGAAAAATCGACCTCCAGGTTGGCTTCGAAGTCGCGCCGCTGGTGGTCGCTCATGGTGCTGTAGAGCAACTCGGAGAGCTGGGCGTTGTCCAGCGCGGGTATGTTCAGCCGGCGCAGGTCGCCGTCGACCCTGATCATGGGCGGCAGCCCGGCTGACAGGTGCAAATCGGAGGCCTTGTGCTTGACGGCGTAGGCCAGCAGTTCCGCAATATCCATATACCCTCCCGACGGTGTTCGGGGTCGCGCTACAATGCCACATGGCCCCTTGCAAGGCCATATTGCATGAATTCCGTTTCGTGGGTCACTGCCACAGGCCTAACCTTAGAACAATGCGCGCTTGCAGTTCAAGATGAACATCGAATCGCAGCGGATCGAGGCCCTGCGTTCCCGCATCGCGACGGCCTGCCGCGCGGCAGGCCGCGAGCCCGCTTCGGTGCGGCTGCTGGCGGTCAGCAAGCGACAGTCGGCTGCGCGGGTGCGGGCATTTTACCTGGCCGGCCAACGGGCCTTTGGCGAAAACGTGCTGCAGGAGGCCCGCGCCAAGCAGCCGCAACTCGCGAACCTCGACATCGAGTGGCATTTCATCGGGCATATCCAGTCCAACAAGACCGCCGAGTTGGCAGGACATTTCCAATGGGTTCAGAGTGTCGACCGGGAGCGGGTCCTGCGCCGGCTCGCCGACCAGCGCCCGGCCGACCTGCCGCCCCTCAGAATCCTGCTGCAGGTCAACATAGACCGGGAGCCCCAGAAATCGGGCGCCATGCCCGAACAGCTGGCCGCACTGGCGGAACTGGCAGCCCGTTTGCCCGGCATTGATTGCCGGGGGCTGATGGCCATTCCCCGCCTGACCGGGGAGCCTGACCTGGCCAGGGACAGTTTTCGCCGGGTCCGCGAGCGGTATCTGGAACTACGCGCAGCGGGTCATGACTTCGATACGCTCTCCATGGGCATGTCGGCCGATCTCGAGTGGGCCATCGCCGAGGGGAGTACCATGGTGCGGGTCGGTACCGACCTGATGGGGCCCCGGAACACCGCCCCCGGGCCGTAAATCAACCAACGAGGAACCCACAACGACCATGAACATTGCCTTTATAGGTGGCGGCAACATGGCCACAGCCTTGATCGGCGGGCTGCAGCAGTCAGCGCAGCCACCCGAGCGTATAACCGTCAGTGATCCGGACCGGGCGGCACGCGAGCGGCTGGCTACCAGCCATGGCGTGCAATGCTTCGATGCGGCGCTGGACACCATCGCGGAGGCCGACGTGGTGGTACTGGCCATCAAGCCGCAAGTCATGCCCGTCGTGCTGGAGGAGCTCGCCGGGCAGGTGAGCCGCGGACAACTCACCCTGTCGATTGCGGCCGGCATTCCCGTCGCGCGCATCGCCGCCGCGCAGGGC
>WVWV01000074.1:0-11915 GCA_011773845.1 Lysobacterales bacterium
CATCATCTGGTCGTACACGCCGTTGACGCCGGCAAAGTGGTTGCGCACCAGCAGCTGCCCGGGCCCGGGCGGGCCCAGGGTCTCGCGCACGATGGCGGTGCAGGCGCGAAACGACTCGCCGCGCTCGCGAATGACAATTTTGCGGTTTTCTATCATGATGCCCGCTCATTCTATTGCAGGGGAGGCACGCCATGCCCACCGTTCTGATCACCGGGTGCAACCGCGGGCTGGGGCTGGAATTCGTGCGGCAATACCTGGCGCTGGGCTGGAGCGTGGCCGCCCTGTGCCGCCGGAGCTCGCCGGAGCTGGAATCGCTGCGCGCGGAGCCCGCGCTGGAAATCCACCTGGCGGACGTCACCGACGACACGGCGCTGGCCGCGGTGGCCGCCGGTTTCGCCGGACGCTGCATCGACGTGCTGATCAACAACGCCGGCATCATGGGCGAAAGCAATTTCGGCGAGAGCGGCATGCGCTCGCAGGGCTTCGGCGCGACCTCCCGCGAGGAATGGCTGCGGGTGTTCGACGTCAACACCGTGAGCCCGATGCGCATCGCGGAGGCCTTCATCGAGCCGGTCTGCGCCAGCGAGCGGGGCCGCATCGTCACGCTCTCCAGCGAGATGGGCAGCATCGCCGGCAACGCCCACGGCGGCTGGTACGCCTACCGCGCCAGCAAGGCCGGGGTGAACGCGGTGATGAAGAGCATGGCCATCGACCTGGCGGACCGGGGCGTGCTCACGCTGGCCCTGCACCCCGGATGGGTGCGCACCGGCCTCGGCGGGCCGCGCGCGCCGCTGGACGTGGAAACCTCGGTGCGCGGCATGATCGGGGTCATCGAGCGGCTGGCGCCGGCCGACAGCGGCAGCTTCGTCTCCTACGAAGGACGGGTCATGCCCTATTGACCCTGCCGCGCCCGCCCGGGTGCGCCGAATCGGGCCGCGATTGTGGTATCGTTTCACCCTGGGCGTTGCACCCGCGGCGGCGGCCGCTGACCCGCTCCGCACCGCGCACAACTTCACATCGAGGAGAAGCATCCATGGCCTGCAAGGTGACCTGCACCCTGTTGTCCGAGACCCAGAACGGCAACATCGGCGATGACTGGAAGTACTCACTGGAGGTCAAGGTCTTCAACGAGGGCCTGAAGGGGGAAGGCACCGTCAGCGTGAAGAAGCACACCCTCACCACCGGGACCACGCAGGAGCCGCCCGGGCCGCCGGCGCCGCTCGAGGTTGCGGCCGGCGAAGGCGGCGCGGAGCTGATGATCCGGCTTACGCTGGTGGCGACCGAGGTGGACCTGTTCAAGAGCGACAGCGGCCAGACCCAGATCAACGTGCACATGCCCAGCCCGCGGCCGGGCGAGAGCCCGGTCACGCAGGAAACCGAGATCTCCGTCGGGGTGCGGGAATCCCCCGGGCTGATGGACGAGACCGCGGTGCTGGTGATCGGGGTACGGCTGGTTGCCAGCTCCGACGACTGAACGGCGGCCGCCCCGCCCGGGCCGCCAGCGGGTGACCGGCTAGCCCTCTCGCCACGCGGAGGCGCACCCGCATCATGGATTTTCCGCTTCCCAGCATCGGCGCCGCCGTTGCCTCCGGTTCGCTCGGCTCCGAGCAGGCCGTGCAGGCCTGCCTGGAACGCATCGAGCGCTACGACCCCGAGCTGCGCAGCTTCGTGTGCCTGCGCGCCGAGGCCGCCCTGCAGGAGGCGCGCGCGCTGGACAACGAGCCCCCGCGTGGGCCGCTACACGGCATGCCGTTCGCCGCCAAGGACGTGTTCGACACCGCGGACCTGCCGACCGAGTATTTCTGCCGCCTGTACCGTGGCTTCCAGCCAGCCCGGGACGCGTCGCTGGTCTCCCTGCTGCGCCTGGCCGGCGCGGTCCTGCTAGGCAAGACGGCCACCGTCGAGCTCGCCTCGGTGGGTGACATCCCCGAGACCCGCAACCCGCACCACCCGGGCCGCACGCCGGGCGGCTCCTCGGCCGGCTCCGGCGCCGCCGTGGGCGCCGGCCTGGTGCCGCTGGCGCTCGCCACCCAGACCGGCGGCTCCACCATCCGCCCGGCCGCGTTCTGCGGCGCGGCCGGCATGAAGCCGACCTGGGGCCGGCTTTCCACCGAGGGCGTGAAGCCGTACGCACCCAGCCTCGACACGGTGGGCTGGATCGCCGAGGACGTCGCCCTGCTGCAGCGCACCGCCGCCGCCCTGGGGCTGCTGGACGCGCCGGGCGCCGGGGCTGGCACCGGGCTCCGGATCGGCCTCTACCGCACGCCCTGGTGGGACGAGGCCGAGGCGGCCACGCGCGCGGCGCTGGAGCGCGCCGCCGGGTTGTTGCAGGAAGCCGGCCATGCCGTCACCGAAGTCAGCGGGCCGCCCGGCAGCGAGCGGCTCAACCAGTGGCAGGACGTGGTGATGCACGGCGAGGGCTGCATCAGCTTCCAGGCCGACTACCGGCGCGCGCCCGACCTGCTGGGGCAAGGCATCCGGGAGGAGGCGGAGAACCTGCGCGGGATCAGCGCGGCGGACCTGCGCGCGGCGCTCGATCACATCGCCGCGCTGCGCCCGCAGTTCGATGCCCTGCTCGCCGATTACGACGCCTGGCTGGCGCCGTCGGTGCCTGGCGAGGCGCCGGAACGGGGCCCGGGCACGGGCCTCGCGACCTACAACCGGGCCTTCACCGCGCTGCACCTGCCCTGCGTGCACGTGCCCGGCTTCACGGGCCCGCAGGGGCTGCCGGTCGGCGTTCAACTGGTCGGCGCCCGCAACACCGACCACCGCGTGCTGGCGGCCGCGAGCATCCTGGAGGCGCTGATCAGCGCGGATTGATCGGCAGGGTGGGCAGTTCGGCGACGCTGGCCAGCCGCGGCAGATCCCGCAAGGCCTCGAACAGGCCCTGTCCCGCCGCCGGCCCGATCACCGGCTCCACGCACTGCCCGAACTTGGCGCGCAACTGGCTCTCGTCCATGGGGTTGCGGGCGTGGCCGAGGTAGCGCTGCACCGGCTCGCTGTCCAGGCGCGCGCCGTCGGCGAGAAACACGTGGACCGTATCGAAGGCCGCGCCGACCGGGAACTCCGGGTCGTCATCCGGGCCGGCCTCGATCTCCACCCGCGCCATCAGGCGCTGCAGGTCGTCGCGACCGAGGTAATCGCCGCTCAGCTCGGCCAGGCCCACGCGGCCCGTCAGCAGCCCGGCCGCCACCCCGAATTGCAGGCTGAACCGGGCCTCCGAGGCGGTGCGCGGCCGGTGGAAGCGCATCACCGCGGCGTGCTTCTCGCTGACCCTGGCGACCACCCGCTCGATGCCCTCGACGGCGGGCCGGTGGTCCCGATGCAGCTGGATGGCCGCATCGATGCACCGCTGGGAGGCGCCCACGGTCGGGTGCGGCTTGATGTTCAGCCCGTCGCGGACCGCCAGCCAGGCGTGCCCCAGCCGGTCGGCGGGCGATTCGCGATCGACCTCGTCGGCCGGGGACAGCGCGGCCAGCAGGCCGCCCGTACCGTCGAGCGCGTGCGGCCCGGAATCGACGCCCGCCAGGGCCAGCTCGACGCACACCACCCCCGCCTCCGCCGCCCGCGCACCCTGGTAGGGCTTGGCCTCGGTGCCGAAGTTGTCCATCACCCCCGCGCCGTTGGTGGCCGCCAGGCCGAGGGCGTTGCGGCAGGCCGCGGCGTCCAGACCGCGCAGGCGGCACAGGGCGGCCGTGACGCCCAGCGCCCCGAACACCCCGGTCGGGTGCCAGCCCCGGGAGTGCAGGTGTGCCGGCTCGCGCCCGTACACCTCTCCCCACACCTCGAAACCGGCCAGGTAGGCCGCCAGCAGCTCCGCGCCAGAGGCGCCGCTGCGCTCCGCCTCCGCGATCAGGGCGGGCACCAGCAGGGCCGACACGTGGTTGCCGAAGGCGTAATCGTCGTAATCGAGCGCGTGCGCGGCGCCGGCGCCGACCAGCGCAGCCAGCGAGGGGTGCACGCGCTCGGGGCCGAGCAGCAGCCGGCTGGGTCCGCCACCGTTGCGGGCCAGGGCGTAGCTGGCCAGATGACGGCTGACGGGCTCGCCGCTGCCGGCGATCATCACGCCGATGCAATCGGTGAAGCCGTCCACGGCCACCCCGACCGCCTGCGCCGGCGGGCTCGCGAGCGCCTCGCCGGTGAGGAATTCAACGATGGATTCGGTCAGTCTGCCCATGGCTCCCTGCCGGCGGCGGGCTTGTCACGGCACGCCGCTGCCCTTCACAATGCCACCTCGCACGCCGGCCCGGACGGCCCGCCTGCGGCGCCAGTATAAGGGAGTCTCCGACCCGGAACATGCATGAAACGCATCGGCGTAGACATTGGCGGCACCTTCACCGACCTCGTCTATCGGGACGACGAGGCCGGCGTGCGCCTGCTGCACAAGTTGCCTTCGACCCCCCGGGACCCGGCCCAGGCGGGGCTGGAGGGCGCCCTGGCCCTGTGCGAGCAGGCCGGCGTGCGCCTGGCCGATATCGACCTGTTCGTGCACGGCACCACGGTCGCCACCAACATCCTGCTGGAACACGACGGCGCCGTGGTCGGACTGATCACCACCCGCGGCTTCCGCGACCTGCTGCACATCGGCCGCAAGCACCGGCCGCTGAATTTCTCCCATGCCCAGGACGTGCCCCGGCAAAGCGCGCCGCTGGCCGCGCGGCGGCACCGGCATACCGTGCGGGAGCGGATCCTGGCGCCGGACGGCCGGGTCGAGACCGAGCTCAACGAGGCCGACGTGCGGGCCGCGGTGCAGGCCCTGCGCGACAGCGGCGAGGTCGAGGCGGTGGCGGTGTGCTGCCTGTTCTCGTTCCTCAACCCGGCCCACGAGCAGCGCATCGGTGAAATCGTCGCCGAGGAGTGGCCGCAAGCCTTCCTGTCCCTCAGCCACCGCGTGGTGCCCTTGTACCGGGAATACGAGCGCTTCTCGACCACCGCGCTCAATGCCTACGTGGGCCCCAGGACGGCGCGCTACATCGAACGCTTCGCCGCCCGCCTCGCGGAAGCGGGCCTCGAGGCCGACCTCGGCATGATGACCTCGGCGGGCGGCATCATCAGCGCGGCGGAGGCCCGCGAGCGCCCCGTCTCGCTGCTGCTCTCGGGGCCGGTCGGCGCGCTGGTGGCGGGCATCGAGGCGGGCCGGTTGACCGGTTTCGAGAACGTGATCACGCTCGACGTGGGCGGCACCTCGGCCGACATCGGCGTGGCCCCCGCGGGACAGATGCGCATGAAGCACCTGCTGGACACGCGCATCGCCGGCTACGACGCCATGGTGCCGATGGCCGACATCGGCACCATCGGCGCCGGCGGCGGCTCGATTGCCCGCGTGGATGCCGGCGGCATGTTCCAGGTGGGCCCGGAGAGCGCCGGCGCCGACCCGGGGCCCGCCTGCTACGGCCAGGGTGGCGCGGCCGCCACCGTCACCGATGCCATGGTGGCGCTCGGCTGGTACCGGCCGCGGGCGCTGCGCGCTTCCGGGCTGGACATCGACCGCGCCCAGGCGGTGGCGGCCATCGAGCGCAACGTGGCTGGCCCGCTGGGGCTGCCGCTGCCCGAGGCCGCCGCGGGCATCTACCGCATCGCGGTCAACAACATGGTGGAGGCGATCCGCGTGAACAGCGTCGCCCGCGGCCTCGACCCGCGCGATTTCGCGCTGGTGGCCTACGGTGGCGCGGGTGCGGCCTTCGCCGCCGCGGTGGCCCGCGAGCTGTCGATCGCCACCGTCATCGTCCCGCCGGCCGCCGGCGTGGGCGCCGCCAGCGGGCTGCTGACCTCCGACATGGCCTACCACCGCCAGGCCACCCTGTGGCAGCACCTGGAGGGCGCGGACGACGAGCGCACCACCGCGGTGCTGGAGTCGCTGGGCGAGGCGGTGGCCGCGTGCCTGAAGCGCGACGGCTTCGGCGCGGAGGACGCCTCGGTGCGCTACAGCGCGGACTGCCGTTACCGTGGCCAGGGCTACGAGCTGCGCGTGCCGCTGCCCGAACTGCCGGCCGGCCCCGCGTGGCGGGCCGAAGTGGCGGAGCGGTTCCACCAGGCCCACGAGCGCGCTTACCAGCGGCGTTTCGAGGATCGCCCGGTGATGATCGTCAACGTCAATGCCACCGGCCTGGGCCACGTGCCGCCCTTGCAGCACGAGCCGTTGCCGGCTGGCGCCGGCGATGCGCCGGTCGAGCGGGAGCCGGCCTGCTTCCCCGCCGAGGGCGGCACCCGGGAATTCGAGGTGGCCTTCCTGCAGCGCATCGACCTGGGCGCCGGCAGCCGGGTGACGGGGCCGGCGGTCATCGAGCAACCCGATACCACGACCGTGCTGCCGCCTGGCACCCAGGCCCGGGTTCACGAGTTCGGCCATCTCATCATCACCGCCTGCGAGGACAGCGAGCATGAACGCGCGCACTGACATCGACCTCTCCACGGCCGCCTCCACCGGCATCGGCGCCGACGTCGAGCGCCGCTGGCAGCGCGTTGCGGTCGACCCGGTCAGCCTGCAGGTGATCGGCGGCGCGCTCCGGGCCATTGCCCACGAGATGGCCGAGCACCTGTTCCGCATGGCGTATTCCAGCATCATGCGGGAGTCGCGCGACATCGGCGCCGGCCTGCTGGATTTCCACGGCCGGCAGCTCTGCGAGAGCGACTCGACGCCGATGCACTGCGGCTCGTTGCCGGCCTACGTGCGGGGCGTCGACCGCGTGCACCGCGGCCGCTACGCGGAGGGTGACGTGATCCTGCACAACCACCCCTATCACGGCGCCTCGCACAGCCCGGATTACGGCGTGCTGGTGCCCATCTTCCACGGCGGCGAGCACGTCGGTTTCGCCGGCTGCACCGGGCACATGGTGGACATCGGCGCCGCCAACCCCGGGTTCTCCGTCGACGTGCCGGATTACTACGCCGAGGGCCAGCTGATCGATGCGATCAAGATCTACCAGGACGGCCACCGCCAGGACGCAGTGTGGTCGCTGATCATGACCAACGTGCGCACGCCGGAAGCCAACGCCGGCGACCTGGAGGCCATGATCGCCTGCTGCCGGCTGGGCGCGCGCCGCTTGGGCGAACTGTTCGACCGCTACGGGATCGATACCGTGATGAGCGCCGCCGAGGAGTGGATGGACTACGCGGAGCGGGTACTGCGCGCGCGCATCGAGGAACTGCCGGACGGCGTGTACGAGGCCCCGGAGGGCTGGCTGGAAGACGATGGCAAGAACTTCGGCCAGCCGCTGCGCATCGCCACCCGCGTCGTCGTGCAGGGCAGCGACGTGTACGTCGACCTGACCGGCTCCAATGACGAGGTCGAAACCGGCTTCAATTGCCCGTTCGAGGGCTCGGTGCTGCCGACCGCCAACTTCGCCGTGCGCAGCCTGCTGCTGGACGAGGCCGGCGCCGGCCGCGACGTGCCGCAGAACGACGGCGTGTTCCGCCCGGTGCACGTGATCGCCCCGCCGGGCAGCCTGTTCAACCCGCGCCCGCCGCGGGGCTGCGAGGCACGCTTCACACAGATCAACCGCATCCCCGACCAGGTGATGCAGGCGCTGGCCGGCGCCCTGCCCCGGGAGGTCACCGCCGGTTGCTCGGCCAACGTCAGTTGCTTCGCATACTCCGGGCAGGGCGGCCAGGGCTCGGACGAGTACTGGGTGAACATCGAGGTCAACGAGGGCTCTTACGGGGGCCGCCACGGCCGGGATGGGCTGGATGCCATCGACACGCTGATGGCGAATACCCGCAACAACCCCATCGAGGAGATGGAGCTGAACGCGCCGCTGGTGTGCGAGCGCTACGAGCTGCGGGACGAGCCGCCTGCGCCCGGGCAGTGGCGCGGCGGCCTCGGCGCCGTGCGGCGCTGGCGCTTCCTGCGCGATACCGGCGCCAGCTCCACCGGCGACAACCGCTCCATCGACCCGCCGCGCGGCCTGTTCGGAGGCCACGACGGCCGCGCCGGCGCGGTCATCGTCAACCCCGGCACCGGCGAGGCCCAGGAATTGCCGGCCAAGATCTCCAACCACCGCTTCCGGGCCGGCGACCGCCTGGAGGTGCGGCTGGTATCCGGCGCCGGCTACGGCGACCCGTTCCGGCGCGACCCGCGCGCGGTGCTCAACGATGTCCTGGACGGCCTGCTGAGCGCCGCCGACGCCGAGCGCGACTATGGCGTGGTGCTGAGCGCGGATGGCCGGCAGGTCGACCCGGCCGCCACCGAGCGGGCCCGGGCCTCCCGATGAGCGCCATCCCTGCCTTGCCCGGCACCCCCGGCAGCCGACGGAGACACCGCCCGTGACCCGACCCGCAACAGCACCCAGCCCGCATGCCTGGTACACCGTGGGCGTGCTCACCCTGGCCTACCTGCTGTCCTTCCTGGACCGGCAGATCCTGTCGTTGATGGTCGGGCCCATCCGCCGGGACCTGTCCCTGACGGACACGGAGTTCAGCCTGCTGCATGGCTTTGCCTTCGCCCTGTTCTACACCTTCCTGGGCATCCCCATCGCGCGGCTGGCGGACAACTGGAACCGGCGGCGGCTGATCGCGATCGGCATCGCGGTGTGGAGCCTGGCCACCGCCATGGCGGGGCTGGCGCGCAACTTCGTCCAGCTGTTCGCGGCACGCATCAGCGTGGGCGTGGGCGAGGCCGCCCTGTCGCCGGCCGCGTACTCCATGCTCGCGGACCGCTTCCCGCGCGAACACCTCGGCCGCGCCATCGGCATCTATTCCAGCGGCGTGTTCATCGGCATCGGGCTGTCCTTCATCATCGGCGGGCTGCTGGTGTCCAGCCTGGAGGCCGCCGGGGGGCTGTATGTCCCTGGCCTCGGCACCCTCGCCTCCTGGCAGGCGACCTTCATGATCGTGGGCCTGCCCGGCCTGCTGGTGGCGCTGCTGATGCTCACCCTGAGGGAGCCGGAACGCGTGGCGTCCGGGCACGCCTTCGACCAGCGCACCGACCCATCCGCCATCCTGGCGTGGATTCGCCGGCACGGTCGCATGTACCTCACCCATTTCCTCGGCTTCGGGCTGCTGGCGCTGCTGTTCAACGCCATCATGGCCTGGGCGCCCGAATTCTTCATTCGCATCCACGGCCAGGAACGGGCCTGGGCGGGCACCCGGCTCGGCCTGATCGCCGCGGTGTTCGGCGGCAGCGGCATCATCTGCGGCGGGTTGTTCACCGACTGGCTGTCTCGCCGCGGAGAACTGGCCGCGCCCATGCAGGCGGGGTTGATCGGCATCGCGCTGCTGACGCCGTTCGCCATCGCCGCGCCGCTGGTCGCCGATACACGCCTCGCGCTGGCGCTGTTCTGCCCGGTGCTGTTCTTCTCCAGTTTTCCGTTCGGCCCGGCCGCTTCCGCGCTGCAGATGGTCACGCCGCTGCGGATGCGGGCCCAGGTATCGGCGGTATACCTGTTCGTGGTCAACCTGCTGGGCATCGGCTTTGGCGGCACCGCCACCGCACTGGTGACGGACTACGTGTTCCGCGACGGCATGCGGCTGCACCACGCGATGTCGTCGATCGCCGCGGTTGCCGGCCTGACCGCCATCGTCATGCTGTGGCTGTCGCTGCGGCCATTCCGCCGCGGGCACGGGGAGATCCTCGGTCACCCGGGATGAAGGCGCCGCTGGATCACGTCGGCTTCCTGGGGCCTGCCATCGATGCCCTGGTGCAGGACTTCACGGCGCTGGGCTTCCGCATTCTCGGCCCGGCGCCGCTGGAGGCGGTGGATGCCGACGGACGCGCGCGGCCACTTGGCCAGAGCAGCGCGCACATCATGTTCGAGGACAGCTACATCGAATTGACCGCGGTGACCCAGGCGGGGCCCGATCACCACCTGGCGCCCTGGCTGGCGAAGCCACCGGGCATCCGTCTGCTGCTGTTGCAGACCGACCAAGCCCGCGACACGGCCGCGCGCCTGGCGGCAAGCGGCGTTCCCGTCACGGCGGTGGCCGGCGCGACCCGGCGGCTGACCTACGGCAACCGGGGCCCGGTCGCGTTCAGCTGGTTCGCGCTGGAGGGCTCGCCGTTGCCGGGGACCCTGGCCGCCTTCGTCCAGCACCACGACCGTGCGGCGGTGTTCGCGCCGGAGGTGCGGACGCATCCGAACACCGTCACCGGCATCACCGCGCTGTATCACCGCCCCCGGCCGCTGCCCGCCTGGCTCGCCGGGCCCGCCGGCGTCGAGCTGATCGAGGATCGGCACGCCGCGCCCGGAAAACCTTTCCTGACCGGCCTGGGCCTGGCGGCCACCGACCTGGACCGCTGCCAGGCGGTGATGGCGGCCAACGGCGTGGCGGTGGAACGCGAAGACGACACGCTGCGGGTCGCGGCCGAGCAGGCCGGCGGCGCATGGCTGCGCATCGGCGCGGAGCCCGGAGCGGCCCGCTGAAGGCGCCTCAGGGCTGGTAGATGACGTAAATCTTGCGGGTCGTCTCCAGCACCTCCCACTCGCCGCGAAAGCCGGCCGGGATGACCAGGTTGTCGCCCGCCTCGAGCGGCTGCTCGCCCCCGTTGCGGTCGCGCAGGACGGACCGGCCGGCCAGGATCTGGCAGAACTCGTGCTCGGTGTACGCCACCCGCCAGCAGCCCGGCCCGGCCTCCCAGAAGCCCGCGAAGAAGCGCTCGTCGCCGCTGGCGTAGTGGTTCCAGCTGCGCTGCAACGGTTGCCCCGTGACGCACTTCTCCGCCGGGGTCAGGTAATCCTCCGCCGCCACCGACTGCATGGCGAACAGCGCCAGGTCGCCCACGTGCTTGTCTTCCACGTTCATCTCTCCCGCCGGGCCCGCCCCCGGCTTGCAATGGATTCGGCGCGTCGATCGCTGTCCCGCGCCCCCGCCTATCGTACTGCTTTTCGCTGCCTGGAGACCGCCCGGCCGGGTCGGTGCGCGGCGGCGCGCAGGCGCTGCCACTTGACCGGGAACAATTGGCGCCGCGGGCAGGTCTGGTAGCATGGAGCGGTACACCGCACGAGGCAGTCCGTGACGAACATGGCCATGAGCAGCGAAACCTCCCGCCGGGGCCGCTGGCGGGCACTGGCACTGACCATCGCGCTGGCCGCCCTGTGGGTCGGCGCCGGCCCGGGCGCGGAGGAAGCGCCGAGCGTCGGCGAAGCCGTCCTGCTGGAGGTGGACGGCGCCATCGGCCCGGCCACGCGCGACTACCTGACCCGCTCCCTGGCCACCGCCGCGGAGCGCGGCGCGGAGGTGGTGATCATCCGTCTCGACACGCCCGGCGGGCTGGACGCCTCGACGCGCGATATCGTCAAGGCCATCCTGGCCTCGCCGGTGCCGGTGGTGACCTACGTGGCGCCCGGCGGCGCCCGCGCGGCCAGCGCCGGCACCTACATCCTCTATGCCAGCCACGTGGCCGCCATGGCGCCGGCCACCAACCTCGGTGCCGCCACGCCCGTGGCGATTGGCGGCGCCCCGGCCGCCCCCGGCGAGCCGCCGGATGCCACGTCCGAGGACGACGAGGAGCCCGGCCCGGCCGGCCAGGCCGAGGCCATGACGCGCAAGGTGGTCAACGACGCGGCCGCCTACATCCGGGGGCTGGCGGAACAGAGCGGGCGGAATGCGGACTGGGCCGAACAGGCGGTGCGCGAAGGGGTGAGCATCCCCTTCGAGGAGGCCCTGGAACAGGGCGTGGTCGAAATCATCGCCCAGGACATTCCCGACCTGTTGCGGCAGATCGACGGGTGGACGGTGCAGGTGCAGGGCCAGGAGCGGACGCTGCGCACGGCGGGCCTGGTCGTGACCCCGCTGGATCCGGATTGGCGCAGCGAGCTGCTGGGCGTCATCACCAACCCTACGGTGGCCTACATCCTGCTGCTGATCGGCGTGTACGGGCTGATTTTCGAGGGCTACAACCCCGGCGCCATCGTACCCGGCGTGGTGGGCGCCATCTGCCTGCTGCTGGCGCTCTACGCGCTGCAGTTGCTGCCGGTCAA
>WVWV01000074.1:11959-42156 GCA_011773845.1 Lysobacterales bacterium
CATCCTCATCGACACCGACGTGCCCGGCCTGGCGGTCTCGCGGCCGTTGATCGGCGCCATCGGTTTTGCCAGCGCCCTGCTGCTGATGGCGATCATCGGTTTCGCGGTGCGCGCCCGCCAGCGGCCGGTAGTGGCCGGCCGCGAGCAGATGGTGGGCGCCCTGGGCACGGCGCTGGAGGGCTTTGACGGGCGCGGCGAGGTATATGTACACAGCGAGCGCTGGAGCGCCGAGACGGAAGCGCCGGTGCGGCAGGGACAGGCGGTCGAGGTGACCGGCATCGAGGGCCTGGTGCTCCGGGTCCGGCCTGTCCCGGAGGCGCATGAGGGCACACATTGAAGTGATGGAGGAACATTGCCATGTTTGAATACCTCGGGGGTATCCTGGTACTGGTGGTGCTGGCCTTGCTGGTCAATGCCATCAAGATCCTGCGCGAATACGAGCGCGGCGTCATTTTCCAGCTCGGCCGGTTCTGGAAGGTCAAGGGCCCCGGGCTGATCATCGTCATTCCCATCATCCAGCAGATGGAGCGGGTGGACCTGCGCGTCATCGTCATGGACGTGCCGACCCAGGACGTCATTTCCCGTGACAACGTATCGGTGCACGTGAATGCGGTGGTGTATTTCCGGGTCATCGACCCGGAGAAGGCCATCATCCAGGTCGAGCGCTACCTCGAGGCGGTCAGCCAGCTGGCGCAGACCACGCTGCGCTCCGTGCTGGGCCAGCATGAACTCGACGACATGCTCGCCGAGCGCGATAAGCTCAACCACGACATCCAGGCCATCCTCGACCGCCAGACGGACGCCTGGGGCATCAAGGTCGCCAACGTGGAGATCAAGCACGTGGACCTCGATGAGAGCATGATCCGGGCGATCGCCAAGCAGGCGGAGGCCGAGCGCCAGCGGCGCGCCAAGGTCATCCACGCCACCGGTGAGCGGCAGGCCGCCAAGGAGCTGGTGGAGGCCGCCCGCACCCTGTCGCAGGACGAGCGCGCCCTGCAGTTGCGCTACCTGCAGACGCTGACCGAAATCGCCGGCGACAAGAGCTCGACCATCGTGTTTCCGCTGGATCTCGTCCAGCGGCTCAAGAGCGCCCTGGAGTGAGTGGGCGGGCCTAGTCGGTCAGGGCCCGGATCTCGTCGTCCCGGCCGGTCATCTGCCAGCGGATGAGCGACACCGGGATGACGCCCGCCTGGTCGAACTCGGCGAAGAACTCGGCCAGGTTGAACTCGCCTTCCCGCTCGCGGCTCCACTCCGCCAGCAGCCGCTCGATCAGGTACTTGCCGGTGACGTAGCTGGTGCCGTAGCCGGGCTGGCGCAGGTAGAGCTGCTGCTCGAAGCCGAGCAGGTCGAGGTCCTCGCGCATCCAGCCGCGCGGGGTCCAGGCGACGTGGAAGTCGCGCGCCTGCTTCATGGTGAAGGTGTTGGCATGCGCGTGCAGCGAGCCGAGGCCACGCGCCGCGCGCTGGGCCAGCATGATGTAGACCAGTTCACGCGACCGCGGGGTGGCGTCGAACAGCCCGGCGTGCATGGCCATTTCCTCGAAGCCGGTGGCCATGCCCTCGGCGCGGCTGTCCCAGATGTTGTACAGCAACGGCCCCCGCCGGATGGGGCTGGCGTGCGGCGCGGCCTGCATGCGGGCCAGGTCGAACCAGTGATACCAGTGCGTCCACAGGGCCAGCGGGTCGTGGTGGGCGACGGTCCAGAAGAAGTTGCGTGACTCGGCAGGCACGAACGCGCCCATGTGCGCGCGCAGCGCCGGCTCGATGTACGCGTAGGGCGGCAGGATTTCCTCGTCGCGCAGGAAAGCGACGAAGCGCTGCAGAGACTGCTCGGCGCGCTGGTCGTATTCTGCGGCGCTGGCGATGGGCACGCTGGGCGGCAGCGCGCGGTTGTGATGCTCCTCCAGGCGCAGCATCGCGTGCGCCCGGTCCAGCTCGCGCTTGAGCAGCGCGACCTCCTCCTCCCAGGTCAGCGGCACCAGGTGCACGTTGCGCAGGTACCAGGTGTAGTTCTCCTTGCCGATGCCGGACGGGCCGGTCTTGGCGGGCGCCTGCGCTTCCAGCCAGGCGGCGAATTCCACGGTGGCCGCCCGTGCCGCCGCAACGGCCGCGCGCAGCGGCTCGCCGGCGGTGGCCGTGCGTTCCGCCAGTTGCGCGAGGTGCGCGGCCTGGTCGCGGATGTTCTTGATGCCGCCGATCCACAGATCGCGCGCGTTGCCCGTGAGGTTGCCGCGCGCCTGCCGCAGCAGCGGCGGGATGGTGGCGAGCTCCGCCGCCAGCCGCGCCTCGGCCTCCGCATCCAGCGGAAACGCGTAGGTCCAGAGCTCCACCAGGGCGTGGTGATTCGGCCCCTCGTGCGCGGGCGTATCGCTTTGAAAAGTCCACACCGAGGTGTAGAAGGCCGGGTCGCGCACCCAGGGCTGCAGCACCCGGATGTTGAAGTCCATGCCGTTCATCTCGGCCCGCACCAGGTGCCAGTCGACCTGCTGCTCCACCGGCCAGGCGCTGCGGTCGATTGCGGCCAGGCGCTGCTGGAAGTTCTTCAGTCGCGCATGCCGGTCCCGGGTGGCGGCCGCGGTGTAGTCCGGCGCGCCCTCCAGCATCGGTGGCCGCTCGAACGCTCGCCAGTCCTCGAACAACTGCTCGAGCTGGCCGTAGCCGTCCGCAGCCGCCGCGACGCTGCCGGCGCCACACATCAACAGGGCGGCCAGCAACGGCCGGGCGAGATGCTGCAAGCGAATGCAATTCATGTTCGGGGCCTCCCGGGCGAGCGCTGTGAGCCGCCCATGATCACCCGCGCCCGGCGGGGGCGCAAGCCGACGCGGCGCATGGAAAAGAGGGGCCGGCGGCCCCTCTTCTCGCGCGGGTGGAAGACGCTCAAAACGTGTAGCGAACCTGCACGCCGTAGCTGCGCCCCTCCGCCGGGTAGCCGAGGGCTGCGCCGATGCGCTTGGGATCGGTCGTCGCATCGCTGAGCGAGGTGAAGCGCACCGAGGTCTGGTAGTACTCCTCGTCGGTCAGGTTCTTCACGATCGCCGCCACCTCCCAGTTCTGCAGCTCGCCGAAACGGTAGCCGGCGCGGAAGTCGACCAGGGTCAGGTCGTCCTGTCCGACCACGTCCTCGTTGAATTGCGAGTGGTACAGTTCCGAGGAATGGCTGACCTGGCCGAACACGTAGGCGGTGTTGGCGCCGAGCTGCCATTCGTAACGCAGGTTGCCGACCGCCTTGAATTCGGGCGCGTTGATCAGCTCGTTGCCGGCCAGGTCCACGACGTCGACGCCGAAGGTGGTGATGAAGTCGTCGTACTCGCTGTCCAGCCAGGTGGCGGCGAGATTGAACACCAGCCCGTCGGCGAGGATGGCCGAGAAATCCAGCTCCAGGCCCATGATCTCGGCCGAGGCGGCGTTCTCGATGCGCGTGGTGCCATCGGCGAAGGTGGACACCTGCAGATCGTCGTAGTCGTAGAAGAAAAACGACCCGTTCAGGCGCATCCGGTCATCCTTCCACTGCGACTTGAAGCCCACCTCGTAGCTCCACAGCTCCTCCTGGTCGAACGGCGGCGCGACGGATGAGAGTGAGTTGGTGCCGCCCGACTTGAAGCCCTTGGTGATGGTGCCGTACCAGAGCATGTTGTCGTGCGGCCGGTACTCGATGCCAACCTTGGGGGTCCAGTCGTCCCAGCTGTCCTTGGTGGCGCGGCCGCCGAACGGGAAATCGAAGCTGCTCGCATCGGGGTCGGCCAGGCCGTCGAAATTGAAGCGCAGGCCCCAGTTGGAGAAGTCGTCCTTTTCCTCGTCGTTGTAGCGCAGGCCCGCCGTCAGCCGGGTGCGATCGTTGAGGCTGAAATAGACTTCGCTGAAGATCGCCCACGCTTCCGCATCGTTACCCGCGAAGATGTTGAACGATCCGCCAAAATTGACGGCCGGCAGGCCGAGCGCCTCCCTCTTGTCCTCGGACATGAAGAAGGCCCCGATCAACCAGTCGAAGCGGTTGTCGCCCGAGGTCGCCAGGCGCAATTCCTGGGTGAACTGCTCCGCCTCGCGCTGGTACTGGGTATTGGTGACGAACAGCTCGGTGCCATCCGTGTTGAAGCTGAAATCGTCCTCGAAATCGCGGTAGGCCGTGATCGAGGTCAGCGACAGGCCGTCGCCGAGCTCCCAATCGAGGGTCAGCGTCAGGCCCAGGATCTCCCAGTCCTGGAAGGTGTCCATCTCGTTGCGCGTCTGGCCGAAACGGGGGTTCGGCAGGGCGCCCAGCCGCTGGCTGGTATGCAGGTCGTCGCGCCGGCGCACGGTCAGGTTGTGGCCGTCCGACTCGGTGTACTCGGCGATGAATTCCGCGCGGAAGGTATCGCTGGGATGGAAGTCGAGGATGCCGCGCATCGCCCAGAAGCTCTTGTCGTCGATGGTGTCGCCGCCGGCCGGCTCGAGGTCGTCCGTGTAGCCGTCATCGTCCGTCCAACGCCCCGCCAGCCGGAACCCGACCGTGTCCGAAATCGGACCACCCACGGCCGCCTCCACCTCGTAACGGTCGAAATTGCCCGCGTAACCGCTGATGTAGCCCTGCCGCTCCGCGGTCGGCTTGCGTGAGATGACGTTGATCACGCCGGCCGTCGCATTGCGCCCGTACAGCGTGCCCTGCGGCCCGCGCAGGATTTCCACCCGCTCGACATCCAGGAACTGGCTCAATACCAGGTGCGGGCGCCCAAGGTACACGCCATCCTGGTGCACGGCAACGCTGGAATCCTGGCCGATGCCCAGCAGGTTCGAGCCGACGCCCCGGATGTAGACCTGGCCCTCACCGCCCGCGCGGCTGAAGGACATGCTGGGGTTCTGGATGATGATGTCCTGCAGCGCCTCCAGCTGCATCTCCTGCAGGAAGTCGCCCTGGTAGGCGGTCACCGCCACGGCGGTGTCCTGCAGGGTGGTCTCGCGCTTGGTTGCGGTGACCACGACTTCCTCGATCATCAGCCCCTCGTCCTCCTGCGCCATCAGCGGCGGTGCCATCAACAGCGCCGCCAGCATGACGATCATGCTCCTGTAGGTTGCTTTCATTGTCGTTCTTCCTCGAACNNTCCCGTTCCATGCGCGCTGCGCCGAAATCTCGGAGCATAAGCTACCATATAAAGACCTAAAGTTATAACATTATGCAAATCTGCCTGCCCTGAGCGCCACGGCAATGAACGCGCTGCATCACGGAACGTGCCGCCCCTGACTCCGAGACCCGAACCGCCCTCGGTGCTGCTGCTCGGGATCGCCAGCAGCCTCTCGCCCTTTGGCGTGACCATTGCGGTACCCATCCTGGCGGGCATTGCCACCACCTTCGCTGCCAGCGCCGGCGCGGCGCAGTTCGTGATTTCCGCCTACCTGCTGGGCCTCGCACTGGCACAGCCGTTCAATGGCTTCCTGTGCGATCGACTCGGGCGCCGCCCGGTGCTGCTGGGCGGGTTCGGGGTGTTCGTGGCGGCGAGCGTGGCGGCAGCGTACGCAACGCAGCTGGAACTGCTCATCGCATGCCGGTTCCTGCAGGCCGTCGGGGTGAGCGTCGGCACCGTCGCCAGCAGGGCCGTGGTGCGGGACACCCGCGACGCCGCGGGCGCGGCGGAGGCCCTGGCCTATATCGCTGCCGCCATGGGCTTCGCGCCCGTCGTGGCGCCCATCCTGGGCGGCTGGCTGGGCGCGTCCTGGGGCTATCAGACCGTCTTCTGGATCACGGCCCTGATGGGGGTGGTGACCCTGGCGGCCATCTACCTTCTCCTGCCCGAAACGCTGCATGCCGACTCGGCCCGCCCGCGGTGGTCGCAATGGATGCGCAATTACCGCGCGCTGTTCACCAGCGGCCCGTTCATCGGCTACACGCTGGTGTTCGGGTTCATCCAGGGCTGCTTTTTCGCCTTCCTGGCGATCGGCGCGACCCTGTTCGAGCAACGCTTCGGCATCGGCGCGCGCCAGTTCGGCCTGTGGTGGGGCCTGATGGCCATTTCATACGTGCTGGGCGCGGTGGCCAGCGGACGCCTGACCCGCCGCATCGGGCCGGAGCGCGTCATGCGTTACAGCGTGCTGGCGGCGCTGGCCGCGGGCTGGCTGGCGGTGGCCTGGGTGAGCCTGCGCGGAGTGACCGTCCCCGGAGTGCTGGTGCCCATGGGCCTGCTGATGCTGATCGCCGGGTCGGTGACCCCGGGCGCGCTGGCCGGCGCGGTCAACCTGTTCCCCCGCATGGCGGGCACCGCTTCCGGCCTGTCCAGCGCGGCCGGCATCGTCATCGGCGGCCTGTTTACGGTCATCGCGGGGTACAGTTACGATGGAGACTACCGCGACATCACTTACCTGATCGCCGGCTGCGCAACGCTCACGGCCGCGAGCTGGTACCTGGTGCACCGCCACCCGACAGCCACCGGAGAGCCCCAGACGCCTGCGGCCAACCGTCCCCGAGAACCCTGAAGGAGCCGAACATGAACCATCCCCGCCACCCAAACCCCACCGTCCTGATCGCCCTGCTGGCCACCTGCTGGTTGGGTCAGGCTGCCGCCGTCGACATCAGCGGCGGCACCGAGCAGGACCGCCAGCGCATGGTGGAAATCGCCCAACAGTGGGTCAGCAACTACCTCGATGGCGACCTCGACAGCATGATGACGCTCATGGACGAGGACGCCATGATCATGGCCGAGGGCCAGGCCACCGTGCGGGGCACCGAGGCGGTACGGGCCTTCCTCGCCACCCGCGTGGGTCAGCCGGGGGTGAGCTTCCACGACGATCTGCAGGAAATCCGCATCAAGGGCGACTGGGCCTTCGTGCGCGGCGCATTCGCCCTGGAAGTGGCGCCGCGCGAGGAAGGCCAGGCGCCATACCGGCGCAAGGGCCGCTACCTGGTGCTGTATGAAAAGAACGAGGCCGGCGAATGGCTCATGCTGCGCGACATGGACAACGCGGCGCCCATGGCCGAGTGAACGGGGGCGGCGCTCAGTCCTTGGCGCCGTAAGCGAGGTCCCCCGCGTCGCCCAGGCCCGGGACGATGTATTTGCGGGGCGTCAGCTCGTTATCGATGGCGCCCACCCAGAAGGTCACGTTGTCCGGCAGGTTGGCGCGGGCGAACTCCAGTCCCTGGGTGCTGGCGATGACCACTACCACGTGCGTGTGCCCGGGCGTGCCGCGCTCCAGCAAGGCCCGGTAGGCCAGCACCATGGAGGAGCCGGTCGCCAGCATGGGATCGCACAGGATGACGGTCTTGCCGTCCACCGACGGGCTGGACAGGTATTCGATTTCGACCTCGAAGGCATCCTCATCGCCCTCGTGCTTGCGGTAGGCCGAGATGAAGCTGTTCTCGGCACGGTCGAAATAGTTCAGCAGGCCCTGGTGCAGCGGCAATCCGGCGCGCAGGATGTTGGCCAGCACCGGTTGCTCCCGCAGGACCCGGCAGCGGGCCTGCCCGAGCGGCGTGGTCACCTCCCGGTCGACGTATTCGAGCTGCTTGCTGATCTCGTACGCGAAGATTTCCCCGGCCCGTTCGAGGTTGCGCCGGAAGCGCATGCTGTCGCGCTGCAGCTCGGCATCGCGGATTTCCGCCATCAGCTGCCGGAACAGCGAGTCCTGCTCGCCAAGGTTGTGCACGTGCTGGGTCATGGGCAGCAAAGTGTAGCAAAAATGGACCGCTGGCCCGGCCGGGCGGGCGACCGCCGCTCAGGCACCCTGCACCCGCCGTTCGTGGCACAGCGTGAGGCGCCACGGCCTGTCGTCCCGGAACCAGTGCCAGGTGCGGATGCGGTGATCGCGGTCCGGCGCCAGCGCGATCAGTTCCAGGTAACTCGCGCCGGGCTGGTCCTTGCGGTCCAGGCGCAGCAGCAGCACGCCCTCGGCGCTCTGCCAGGCATGACCCGTGAAGGTGTCGGTATCCCAGTGCAGACGCCCGTCGACGAGCGTCGCGTGCAACTCCGAGCGTTGCTCGCGGCCGTCCTCCCAGGTGAACAGGTTGCGCTGCACGTAGGCATACGGCCCCTGCTCGGGAAACACGCACTCCACCCGCGCCCGGTGGAGGTCCAGCGTGTTGCCCGCCAGGTCCATGTGGCGGTAGGTGCCCTGCCAGATGCCTTCGTGCTCGAGCATGACGGGCAGGGCCGCGCGTACCCGCTCCCGCATCATGTTGCGCCCCTGGCCATGCCGCTCAGCGCCTCAGCAACGCCCACCAGCGGGCAATGTTCAACAGGCTCATCAGGGAGGCCGACACGTAGGTCAGCGCCGCCGCCCGCAACAGCCGGCGCGCGTGCGGCAGGTCCACCCGGTGCAGCAGCGGGCCCCGCTGCAACAGCGGCAAGGCGCGGTTGAAACTGGCGTCGAACTCGGTCGGCAGGGTCAGCAGGTGCACGACGGTCGCGGTCGCCAGGCTCAGGAAGCCGCCGATGAACATCAGGCCAGTGATCTGCGGCGCGCGGGTCAGCAAGCCGATGAACGGCGCCGCCACCAGTATCCCGGCGCCAAGCCGCTGGATGTGCTGCATCGACTCGACCATGCGGGTGCGCAGCCGGAGCGGCGGGTAGCCCTCCGCGTCCTGCAATGCGTGGCCGACCTCGTGGGCCGCGACCGTCACGGCGGTCAGCGAGCGGCCCCGCAGCTTGTCCGGCATCAGCCGCACCGCCTTCTCGCGCGGGTCGTAATGGTCTCCCTGGTCGGTCTCCTCGACGCGCACGTGCTGCAACCCGGCCTGGTCCAGCAGGTGCCGGGCCAGCTCGCCACCGGTCCCCTCGTACCGGTCCCCGGGCCGGCTGTAACGCGCCATGACGCGGCGCACCCACAGCCCGGGGCCAAAAACCAGCGCGAGAATTGCGACCAAGAGAGTGATCCAGGGCATGCCGTGGATGATAACGCAGGCGACCGCGAAAGATGCACGGCCGAAGGCGCGGTTCGCCCTGGCTCAGAGCCCGGCTTCGATGGCCTGCCGGAACTGTTCGACCAGCCAGTCCATGGGATGGTCGGTCTCGGTCAGCACCATCCAGGGAACAGCGATACCCTGCCAGCCGCCATCGTGCCAGGCCGCTCCGTCCAGCATCTGGGCCTGCGCCAGCCGTTCCGGCTCGGGGTAACGGGTGACGTATACGTAGGGCTGCGCAATGTGTTCGTCGCCCGGCGAGAAGCCGAAGTTCAGCTGCTCGTCGTACCGGGTTTCATCCTCGGGATCGGCCCCCTCCACCGTGCCGCCCGTCAACACCAGCATGGCCAGGTCGAAATGGTGCGGCCACACCTGGATCGGGCTGGTCTCCTGGCTCAGGGTCGAGCGAAAACGGTCCAGGCAACCCGAGAATGACAGCAAGGAGACGTGCAGCTGGCTGGACTGATCAGCGTCGACCTGGTGGGGTGCGTCACCGATGCTGTCGTCCTCGAGAGTGATTTCCAGGCCCCACTCCAGCAGGCGCTCGTCGATGGCCATCTGCAGGTCCAGGCCGCTCTCGCCGCGGATGTTCACGCGCTGGCGCTCGCCTTCCCCGTTGCGCATGATGACCCCGGGCCGGCGCAGATCCAGTTCCAGGCTGAACCACTCGCCATCGCTCCACAGGGGCCCGGTATTGAGCCCGGTCAGCGTGGGCCTCAGGCTGATGTGCCACCAGTGTTTGCGCCTCGGCGAGAGGGTCTTGCGGTAGGCGCCCAGCACTCTGGCGTAATCGTGCAGGGCAGTGCGCGTTTGCGCCCATGCCTTGCCTTCCAGTGACGGAAAAAAGTCGCTGCTCACGTCAACTCCCGCAGAGCCCCGGTCGGGGCGGGCCGACGCCCAGGGCGCCAGAGCTGCGCGTCGCTGGTGCATCTACCGGGTTCTTTTTAACCGGTTTTCGTTCACGGTGCAAAGGGTCCCCGTTTTTATCGATCGGGCGCGCCGGCAGGGTAGAATCGATCCCCTCGAACACGCCAGACCACCGGTGCGAGCCATGGCCAGCACAGCACAGCAACCATCATGACCCTCGCGACCTGGTTGGCCGTCGTCAGCATCTGCGCGCTCGGCGCGATGTCACCCGGCCCCTCGCTGGCCGTCGTGTTGCGCCAATCGCTGAGCGGCGGCCGGCGCAACGGCTCCATCGCGGCCGTGACGCATGCCGCCGGCATCGGCGTTTACGCCCTGCTGAGCATTTCGGGGCTGGCCGTGCTGATCACGGCCTCCCCGGAGCTCTACGGCGCCTTCCAATGGGCCGGGGCCGCGTACCTGGCCTGGCTCGGGGTGCGGGGCCTGGCCGCGCGCGGCGGCACGCTCGCCGAGGGGAGCGACCGCCCCAGCACTGCGAGCGCGGCGCGCGAGGGCTTCCTGATCGTGTTTCTCAACCCCAAGGTGGCCGTGTTTTTCATCGCCCTGTTCAGCCAGGTGATCGGCGCCGACACCTCGCTGGCGGCCCGCCTCGGCTATGCCGCGACGGCCTTCGTGATCGACCTGCTGTGGTACCTGCTGGTGGCGTGGGTATTTTCCAGCCCGCGCTGGCTGCCGGCCCTGCGCGCCCGCGCCATCTGGTTCGAACGCCTGTTCGGCGCCATCCTGCTGGCACTGGCCGCACGCCTGGTCGTCGAGAACCTGCTGTAGGCTAGCCGGCGGTGACCTGCGGGTCGCTGCGCCACAGCAGCAGGACGAACAGCGCCAGCAGCGGGATGCACACCTGCACCAGGCCCTGCCAGCCGAGCAGGTGCAGCAGCCAGCCGGAGCACAGCGAGGCCAGCGCCTGCACCGAGAACACCAGGAAATCGTTGACCGATTGCACCCGGAACCGCTCGTGCGGACGATAGCCCCGCGGCAGCAGGTTGGTGCCGCTCAGAAACAGGAAATTCCAGCCCACGCCCAGCACGATCAGCGCCAGCCAGTAGTGCGCGAAGCCAATGTCCTGCCAGGCGATCACGAGCGTCAGCCCCAGCGCGGCGGCCCCCGCCCACAACATGCCGCGGAACCCGAGCCTCGCCAGCAGCCAGGGAAATGCCAGCGAAGGCAGGTACATGCCGGCTATGTGTGACTGGATCACGACCTTGGTCGCCGCCAGGCTATGACCGGCATGCTCGTGCATGCTGATCGGGGTGGCCGTCATCAACAAGCTCATGACGCCGTAGCCCAAGGCGGCCGCCGCGATCGCCAGCATCAGCACCGGTGAGCGCAGGATGCTGCCCAGCGCCGGCCCCGTCTGGCCTGCGCCTGCCGCCCCCGGGCCGGCCTCCACATGGAACAGCAACAGCACGAGCCCCGCCACGTAGGCCACGACCAGCAACAGGTAGGAGCCGGTGAACTCGGTGGCCAGCAGGTAGCGCCCGCGCAACGCGATTTCGGGGCCAATGAAGGCCGCCAGGATGCCCCCAAACAACAGCAGCGACGTGGCCCTGGCGACCATTGGCGCCGGCACCGCCTCCAGCGCGGCAAAGCGGTATTGGTGGCCGGCCGCGGACGACCAGCCGATCATCAGGGCCGCGGCGCAGAAGCCGGTGAAGTCCTGCCCATGGAGGCTGGCCATGGCGACGCCCGCGGCCACGATGGCCAGGGCGGCGTAGGCAAGAAACACGCGCTTGCGTCCCAGGCGGTGCATGAGGCGGCCGGTGGGCAGGGTAGAGGCCGCCAGCCCGACCACCAGCAATGCGATCGGCAGGGTGGCCAGCGACGGGGAAGGCGCCATGCGCAGGCCGATGATGCCGGCCAGCAACACCATCAGGGAGGTGCCGGCCATCATCAGCGCGTAGGCGATCATCAGGCGCCACACGACGGGCGGAATGTGTCTCATGCGCGTCCAGCATCCGCGGCGGCCTGGGGGCGGCGCCCATTGTACGCCACCGCCCTGCCCGCTTCACAAAGCCCGCAGCCGCGGCGAACCGTCGCCCGAATAAAAAAAACCGGCGGCACGCAGCCGCCGGTCATGAGGCAGTCACTGCCGCGGATCAGCCGTCGAAGTTGTACATGAACCGCACGCCGAACTCGCTGCGGTCGTTGTTGAGGATGATCAGCACGTAGTCGGTCGGCAGCAGCGCGGCGTTCCCGTATTTCTCGTCGGTCACGTTGCGGCCGTAGACGCCGAGCGTCCAGCGTCCATCCGGGTTGTTATACGAGATATCGAAATTGAAGATATCGCGGCTTTCAAGCTTGGTGAAGCGCGCCGGGTCGTTGGTCGGCTCACCCCACATCTCGTCCCGGAAGGACCAGTCCGCACGCCACACCAGCGAACCGCCGTTGGCCAGGGGCTGCACGTACTCCGGGCTGATCGAAAAGGTCATCTCCGGGGTCAGCGGCGCCACCACGTTGGGGTTATCGTCCTTCACGTCCACGTCGATCCAGCCCAGGGTCGCGTGCAGGCGGAAGTTCTCATTCGGCGCCCAGGNNGACGCATGCAGGCGGAAGTTCTCATTCGGCGCCCAGGAGCTTTCCCACTCGAAGCCGGTGGACTCCTGGTCGACGATGAGGTTGGTGGTATTGAATCCTCCCACATCCGCACTGCTGACCTGGTAGGGCAGGTCCTCGTAGTCGGTGAAGAACAGCGCCGCCGACATGCTCAGGGTGTCGGTGGGCTGGCCCTTCAGGCCGATCTCGTAGTTGGTCGCCGTCACGTTGTCACCCGCTCCGTAGACGTAGGCGGGATTGAACAGATCATACGCGCGGGCTGGGAACTGGCCGGACTGGTAACCGGTCTGAATGGTGCCATACAGGTTCATGCGCTCGTTCATGTCCCAGGTGGCCGCGACTTCCCAGGTGGTCTCATCCCAGTCCCGGGCGCCAGTGGCTTCGATGATCGTGAGCAGGTCCCGGTTGGGCGGGTCGATATCGACCACGACCGGCGCCGTGTAGGCGGTCTTCTCGTCCTCCGTGTAGCGCCCGCCCACTGAAAGCCTCAGGGTATCGGTCACCTGGAAACCGAAGTTCGCGTAAATCGCCTTGCTCTCGGTCTCCTGTTGGCTGATGAAGATCGCCGGACCGCCGGCAAAGAAGTTCGGGTCCTGCAGGTTGCCGCCTTCTTCCTCGAAGCGGTACAGGCCAGCGACAAAATCCCAGCCATCAAATGCCCCGAACAACTGCAATTCCGCCGAATCTTGGTCGGCGAAACCGACCTCGGGATAGGTGTAGTAGGTGATGGCAATGGAGTCATCGTCGAGGCCGGATTCGTACTCGGAACTCCGGTCGCTGTAAATGAGCCTCCAGGACAGCGCCTCCGACATCGCCCAGTCGGCGGTGATGGACCAGCCATCGGCCTCGTTGGACACCACGGAGCGGTCGACGATCTCGCCGGTCACGGGATCCTGGTAGAAGCCGCCGTTGTTGTCGTACGGGTCCCGCGAGACGTCGGAGTTGCGCGCGCCGGTGGCGTACAGCCCGCCGGAGGGCACCTCGTCGATCAGGGTGGTGTAGGGGCGCAAACCGCCCTCCCCGTCGTTCTTGTCGTAGGCGAACAGGATGGAGAAATCCTCGCTGGGCGCCCACTTGGCGGCCACGCGCACGTTCCATTCCTCGAGCTCACCGACCTCCTTCTTGGCCTTGTGGTTCAGGAAGTCGCCCACGCCGTCACGCTGCGTGTAGCCCCCGGTAAAGGAGGCGGCGAAGGTCTCCGAGAACGACTGGTTCCAGTAGAAATCGCCCCCGAAGCGGCCGCGCGAACCGGCGGTGGCGGTCACCCGGCCACCGCTTTCATCGCCGGGCTTGCGGGTGATGATGTTGATGGCGCCGCCGATGGTGTTGCGCCCGTACAGGGTGCCCTGCGGGCCGCGCAGCACCTCCACGCGCTCGATGTTGGCCAGGCTCCAGTTCTGTCCGACCTGGCGGCCGAGGTAGACGCCGTCCACGTACACGCCAACACCCGGTTCGGTGGTGATCAGGTGGTCCTGCAGGCCGATGCCGCGTATGAACGGGTTCACGGACGATACGTGGCCGGCGGAGAAGCCGGTAATCGTGAGATTGGGCACGAATTTGCCCACGTCGGTCATGTCGACGATGCCTTGCCGGAACATGACGTCCTCGGCGAACGCGCTGACGGCGACGGGCACGTCGTAAATATTTTCCTCGCGCTTGGTGGCCGTGACGATCACTTCCTCGAAAACGGCCGCCTCCGCATCTTCCTGGTCCTGTGCCAGAGCGACGCCGGTCGCGGCCGGGCCCAGCAGGCCCAGCGCCGCGCACGCGGCGGGCAGATGTTTCTTGATCATGTGTCTCTCCCGTGATGTGGTCGGATCAGACCGGCATGCCCCAGACCCATGCCCACCAGGCGCGACAAAGCCGCAGGCGCCCGCGTCGGGTGCGGGGGCCCATGTCCGGTAGCCGTTGGAGCGATTGCCATTATGTCTTTGTTATGTGCCACGGGCCCGGCATGGTAGTGGGTTCTGGGGCGCCGGGCCGTCGGCGTATCATAGCCGATTTCTCAGCGCGCAACGACATCCCTGGCCAGCGTTTGCTCGAAAAAAATGGCCGTGGCTTCCAGCACGTCCGCGGCCACGCGAGCCCCATCATCGTAGAACCCCAGGCCGTGGTCCGCGCCGGCGATGACCCGGTGCTCCACCGAGCGGCTGTTTGCGGCCGCCGCCACCACCGCAGCGCCGACTGCCGGCGCGATGACGTCGTCTTCGCTGCCGTGCACGACCAGCAGCGCGCCCCGGAATTGGGCGATGGCGTCCAGCGGCCTGCTGGCCGCGAGTTGTTCGAACCACGCCAGGCCGAGCGCCTGCTGCTGACCCCAGCGGGTGGTGAACGATACCTGGCCCGCTTTACGGGCCGCGGCCTCCAGGCGCGCCCAGGCCTCCACCCCGCCGACGAATCCCAGCATGCTGTCGGCGCCGTTGCTGCCCACCGGCGCCCACAGGGCGATGGCCCGGTAGGCATCCGGCTCGGCGGACACCATCATCGCGACCCGCGCACCCATGCTGTAGCCCAGCAGGCCGACCCGCGCCGGATCGACGGCCCAGCGGGCGCGGGTGAACCCGATGGCGGCCTGCAGGTCGGCCTCCATGTGCTCGAGCGTGTTGGCGGTGAACGGCTCGCTGCTCTCGCCGCAACCCGGGAAATCCAGCCGCACCGAGGCAATGCCGGCGACCGCGAGGCGCTCGGCGAGCATTGCGAAGGCGCCCGCCTCGTCGCGGTCCGCCCCGTGTCCATGGGCCATGGCGACCAATGGCATGGGGCCTGGCGGTGCGCCCGGGTAAGTGACCGTCAGCGGCACCGCGATGCCGCGCGACGACGCCGCGTGCTGCTCGGCGTGCCAACCGGGGGCGGTTGCCGCCGGCTCGTCCGCGCGGATCGGCCCGACCAGGGCCACGGCCGTCAGCAGCCAGCCGATGGCCTGCGGCACCCACCGCAGGGGCCGGGCGCCGGGTGTCATGGCGCGTTGCCGGGCGCGAGCGTGAACTCGGCCACGGGTTCGCCGCCAGGACCGTGCAGCACCAGCACGGCGCCCTCGATCGAGAACGCCACCGTGCCTTGCAGAATCTCCAGCAGCCGGTCCTCGCGATCCATGCCCACCGCGCACATCCGGCGCGTGGCACCGACCGGCCCGAAGCTGAGCTGCGCGCCCGTGACGGCATAGCTGCCGAAGAACGCATTGCAGCCCGCATGCCCGGACATGCGCTCGGCCTCCGCGTCGAATTGCAGGTAGGGCCAAGGGTCCGTTTGCGGCTCAGCCAGCGCTGTGCCGTCGAGCGCCGCCAGCCGCCAGCGGGTGGCGGCGAGCGGCGCGCCCACTGACCCTTCGACCATGGCTTCGACCGGCACGGCGCGGCAGCCTTCGAGGCCGCCGCCGAAGATGGCCGCCAGCACGGCCCCGAGGCCCAGCCATCGCCAGCGCGGCACGCGTGTCACGCGCAGGTCCATCGACATCACTCCTGATTGCGGTCCGGGGAGTTTAACCGCGGCGGGGCCGTGCCGGCCATGTCCGGCGCCCGCGGCGGCACTACAGCGCGCAACGATCGTCCCGCTGATGGTATATTTGCACGTCGGCGACGTACGCCTCCCGCGCGACACCCGAATTTTCACCCAGGAGCCCTTGATGAAAACCCGGATCACCACCTGCAAATCATTCGTGCCGGCATTGGCGCTGGCGATGGCGCTGATCTCCGGCCCGGCGGCGGCGCAGCAGTCCGCGGCCGGTGCGTCCTATACGCGGCCGGGAACGGATTTCTCCACCTACCACTCGTTTCTGATCCGTCCCCTGGACCTGTCGGATGTCAAGCTGTTGAAGCCGGTCTGGGAACAGGACGACCCCGAGGAATGGGCCTTTAGCGGCGAGAACCGGGAAGCGGTCCAGCAGATGTTCATGGAAATCATGAGCGAGGAGTTGTCCGCGAACGACGGCTTTCCGGTGGTCGATGCCTCCGGGACGGGCGTGTTGCAGCTGGAGGTCGAGATCCTCAGCGTCACGCCCTACGTGAAGCCGGGCACGCAGAGCGGCGATGGCGAGCCTGAAATGCTGATGCTGGGCTCCGGGGACGTGGTGGTCTCGGCCGAGTTGCGCGACTCGGTCACTGGCCAGCTACTGATCCTGGTCGAAGGGGAGCGGACCATCGGCGGCGGGGAGTACAGACCGGTCTCCCCCGAAAGCCACATGGAGAACATTCGCGCCCTGTTCACCACCTGGGGCCAGCGTCTGCGCGCCCGGATGAACGCCGCCCACGCCCGCTAGGCGGCGCGACTCAGCCCGACGCGAGGTCGCGCACGGCCTGCGCCAGGCGCTCCGGATCGACCGGCTGGTCCGAGCGAACCGGGATGGTCCTCGAGCGTTCGTCCGCGAGCAGTGCGTCCGTGTTCGATAGCTGGTAGTCCAGCACCTCCAGGCCCGCGTCGGACAGATCGGCGCCGTCTTCCAGGCGCTGGCGGACGCGGGCCCGCAGGGTCGCCTCGGGGGCGCTGCAGTCCAGGATCACCCACCCTGCGCCGAACTCATCCGCCAGGCGCTCGAACCGCAGGCGCTGCGCCCGTCGCAGGAACGTCGCGTCGACGAGCATGTGAAAGCCGGCTCGCAGACCCGTCGCGCTGTGCCGGACGAGGGTCTCATACGTTTTTTCGGAGGCACCCGCGGAGTAGATGCCGGCGGACGGCGCGCTTGGCCGGTGCTCGTCGGCCGTCACGCCGAACAGGCGCTTGCGCTCGCGATCGCTGCGCAGGCGCACGGCCGGCAGGCTGGCCAGCAGGCGCTCGCTCACCCACGTCTTGCCGGTTCCCGAAACGCCATGCATCAGCACCAGGCCAGGGCGACCGGGCGCATCGCTCAGCGCCTCCGCCAGCGCCAGGTAGCGACGCGCATCGAATGCATGCTCACCGTCGGCCCCTTCATGCAGCTGCTCGACCAGGATGGAGGCGACCTTGACCCGCACCATGCAGCGGTAGACCAGGTAGAANNACGTAGGCCAGGTCGGTCCGCTCGTGCGCCATCAGGTCCATGACCAGGAAGGCGATGTCGCTGGCGGTATCGATCCAGCGCAGCTCGGGGCTGAACTCGATACCGTCGAAGGGCACCACGCCGTCCGCGATGGCCACCAGGTTGGCCAGGTGCAGGTCGCCGTGACACTCGCGCACATGGCCCGCCGCCGCCCGGGCGGCAAAAACCGGCATCAGCGCTTCGGCCTGCTCGCGCGTCCAGCGTTCCACCTTGGCCAGCACCCGGCGCGAGGCCTCGCCCGGATGACTGTCATGCAGATGCTCGAGGTTGTTGAGCGCCGGCTGGCGGGCCATGCGACCCGCCGCAGCCGGCTCGAGCTCCTGGCAGGGTGGCAGGCGCGCGTGGAAGCCGGCCAACATCCGCGCAGCCTGCCGCATATCCTGCGCGCTGACGCGGCCGTCGTTCAGGCGGTGATCGAGGCGGTCCCGGTCGGGGAACTGTCGCATCTGCACCGCGTATTCGAGCGCCGGCTCGGCCCCGAAGCACAGCCGTCCGCCGCGCTCGCCGATGGGCACCACTGCCAGGTAAACCTCGGGCGCGGTCCGGCAATTGAGGCGCAACTCTTCCTCGCAGTAGAACTTGCGCGCCTCAAGGCTGGAGAAATCCAGGAAGCCGAGGTCCACGGGCTTCTTGATCTTGTACGCGAATTCACCAGTGAGGAGGACCCAGGAAATGTGGGTCTCGATCAACCGCATCTCCGCGACCGGATGCGGGTACGCCGCCGGCTGCATCAGGGCCCTGATCCATTCCGGCGGCGTCGCTTTGGATTCAACCTGACCCGCCATAACTGTCCTTATAATGCAGCCTCGGCCGCATGGCACTGACCGGCGTCAACTGGCATCCGGCGCCGCCATGCGGGCGCCAATGGACAGAATTTTCCAGCCCCCCCTTCGGAAGCCGGTTCTTGATGCGCGTTGACGTTTTTAACCATATGTTTTTTCATTATTTTTTGGGCGGGAAATTTTTTTTCACATTGACTGAATTTCAGGCTTCCCAAACGCAAAAAAAAGGCGTATAAGGCAGCTGAACCCATAAGGGTTTACACCATTGTCCAATGGACACAGGAGCCTGAAATGGCAACCAAGAAAGCACCCGCGAAAAAAGCTGCAGCACCCAAAAAACCGAAGAGAAAGTAGCGGGACAACCGTAAATCGAATCAAAGGCCGGAGCAGTCGCTCCGGCCTTTTTTGTTGATACGCCAGACCTGCTCGCTACACGTTGAGCAGCAGGTATTCCCGCTCCCAGGAGCTGATCACGCGGTTGAATGCCTCGAACTCTTCCCGTTTCACGATGCTGTACGCCCGCACGAAACGCGTACCGAGCACCTCCTTGAGATCATCGTGCTCGTCGAGCAGGCGCAGCGCCTGCTCGAGGCTGCGCGCCACGGTAATGGGCTCCTGGTAGGCGTCACCGTCGTGCGGCTCGGAGGCCGCCAGCTCCTGCTTCATGCCCAGGTACCCGCAGGCCAGCGAGACGGCGATGGCCAGGTAGGGGTTGGCGTCGACCCCGGGGAAACGGTTCTCCACCCGACGCGCCTCGGGACCGCTGTCCGGCACCCGCAATCCCGTGGTGCGGTTCTCGTAGCCCCAGTGCAGATTGATCGGCGCCGACACATCGGGGGTGAAACGGCGGTACGAATTGACGCTGGGGGCGAAGAAGGCGATGCCGCCCGGCGTGTAGCGCTGCAGGCCACCGATGAAGTGGCGGAAGCGGGCGTTTTCCGAGCCGTCGGGGTCGGAAAAGATGTTCCTGCCGCTCTTGCGGTCGATCACGCTCTGGTGGATGTGCAGGGCACTGCCCGGTTCGTGTTCCATCGGCTTGGCCATGAACGTGGCATAGATGCCATGACGCAGGGCGGTCTCGCGCACCGTGCGCTTGAAGACGAACACCTGGTCCGCGAGTTCCAGCGCATCGCCGTGCAGGAAATTGACTTCCATCTGCGCCATGCCCGATTCGTGGATCAGGGTATCGACATCCAGCTCCTGCGCCTCGCAGAAGTCATACATGTCCTCGACGATCGGATCGAATTCGTTGACGGCATCGATGCTGTAGGACTGCCGGCCCGCCTCGCGTCGCCCCGAGCGCCCGATGGGCGGCTCGAGCTCGTTATCCGGATCGAGGTTGCGCTGCACCAGGTAGAACTCCACCTCCGGCGCGACGATCGGCTGCCAGCCTTCCTGCTCGTACAGTGCAAGCACGCGCTTGAGTAAGTTGCGCGTAGCGAGCGGATGCGGGGTGCCATCGCGCTGGTAACAGTCGTGAATGATCTGGCCGGTGGGTTCTTCCACCCACGGCACCAGCCGCTTGGTGCGGGCATCCGGCTCCAGTTTCATGTCGCCATCGATGGGCCCTACCAGCTCGAAGTGCTGGGCCGTGTAATCGCCGGTGACGGTCTGCACCAGGATGGACTCCGGCAAACGGCTGTCTTCCTTGATGAACTTGTCAGCGGGAATGAACTTGCCGCGCGCCTTGCCCGTCATGTCGGGCACCAGGCATTCAATTTCGGTGATGCGGTGCTCTTCCAGCCACTTGCGGATCTCTTCCAAAGGCATAAATCACCTGTTTCGTCCTTTTTCCTGGCATCGGCATAGCATACCGCCAGCCCGGGCTACGTACTATCCGCGGCGGCCCGCGACGCCACTCTGACGTGGGTCAAGCTCCGCGAGCCGGCTTGCCACTATAGTGCGAATCAGGAGGACGGCTGGAAGGAGGCAACCATGTACAGAATGGCGCTGATCGTGCTGCTCGCGATGTTGTTCATGCCCGCGCCCGCGCCGGCCGGCGACCTGGCGGCACTGGCGGCCGGCTGTGACGATTGCCACGGGCCCAACGGACAATCCACCCACGCGGACGTGCCGATCATCGCGGGCCAGTCGGAGCGCCTGATCGGCAAAGCCCTGGACCAGTTCGCCGACTACTGGCGGCCCTGCAGCAAGACCGCATACCGTCACGGTGACACCGGCCGGCCGGAGACCAGCATGTGCGAGATCAGCGCCGCCCTCAGCGCCGAGGATCGGCAGGCGCTCAGCGCGCACTACGCCAGCCAGCCGTTCGTTCCCGCCGTGCAAGCCTTCGATGAGGCCAAGGCGGTGACGGGAGCCGGCCTCTACGGCATGTATTGCGCGACCTGCCATCCTGCCGGAGGTGCCGAGATCGGTTACGCCGGCCGTCTGGCGGGCCAGTGGCAGGCTTACCTGAGAACGTCCATTGCCCAGATCGCCGCGGGTGAATGGATGGTGCCCAAGCCCATGGAGCGCAAGATGAGCAGCCTGAGCGAGGAGGAGATCGACGCGCTGGTCAACTATTTCGCCAGCCATCAGGACTGAGCCACGGGAACTCCCCCGATTCGAGCCTGAAGCGGCTACCCGCACGTTCGACGCGGGTTTGCGTTACAAGGTCTTCGAACCCCAAAACGTGTGGGTGGGCGTGGATGTCGCCCGTGGCCCGGAGGAAACCAACTGGTACATCCAGGTGGGGCATCCCTGGTAACGGCCGGGCGTTGACTACTGCCGGCGGCGGCGCCACCAGGCCTGCACCGGCAGCGGCAGGCACAGGGCGAAGAAACCCGCGATGATGAATGCCATGCTGCCGGTGCCCAGCCAGTCCATCCCCGCGCCCACCAGCAGCGGCCCGAGTATGGTCCCCATCCCCCAGCTGGCAGTGAAGGCGGTGCTGGCCATCGCCAGGCTCGCGCCCTGGAACCGCTCACCAATGAGCATCACGCCCAGCGCGTAGATCATGCCTTCCACGCCGCCGAGCCCGAAGGCGTACACGCCGGACAGCCAGCCCCACTGCACCGCGCGCGGCAGCACCAGGAAGGCCGCCAGACTGAGCGCCAGGCAGGCCGCCATCAGCCCCATGCGGTCGATGCGATCTGCCAGCCAGCTCAAAGGCAGCACCATGAGCATGCCGCCAAGCGCGATGACGGCCATCAACCCGAGGGCGTGGTCCTCCGTCAGGCCGAGGTGCATGCCGAACAGCGGAAAGAAGGTACTCATGGACTCTGCGGCCGCCGCGTAAGCCACGTTGGCGAGCATGACCACGTAAGCGGCACGAAACGCCCGCCACACGCCGCCGCCGACCGCCCCCGCACCAATCGGCTCGTGCACGGCCACCCAGAACAGCGGCACGGTAGACAGCGCAATGAACGCGCTGGTGCTCACGAAGGGCAGCATGCCGCCGGTGCCGGTCACGATCAGCACCAGCGGCCCCAGCGCAAAACCGGCCGCGCCGGCCGAGGTGTAGAGGCCGATCACCCGGCCGCGCCAGCTGTCCCGGGTCAGCGTGTTGATCAGGGCCTCGCTGGCAATCCACAGGATGGCCGTCATGCCGCCCATCACGAAGCGCAGCGGAAACCAGAACCAGATGTTTGGAAAGCCGCCGGCCAGCAGGAAGGAAAGCGCCAGCGATACGCCCATCACCTGCATCAGGCGCGCGGGCGCGAACCGCCGCAGCAAGGCGGTGGCGATGGGCACCACGGCCACCACGGACACCGCCTGGCTGAAGGTGCTCAACCCGATCAGGCTCTTGCTGACACCCTGCGCGTCGAGCACCAAGGCCAGCAACGGGAAGGTCATGCCATACACGAGGTTGACCACCGCCATGGCGGCGATCACGCCGACCAGGCTGCGGTTGCGCGCCGTCCGGGAGCGGGCGCCCGCTGTCACCCGGCCGCCACCTCCGCGCAGACCGGGACCCCGAGCGCGACGGGCGCATTCAAGCCGTGTTGCCGCCGTCGATCGGGATCGCCGCGCCGGTGATCTGGCGCGCGGCCGGCGAGGCCAGGAACAGCGCCAGCGCCGCCACTTCCTCCACGCGGGTGACGCGCCCGGTGGGGCTCGAGCGGCCGTATTGCTCGACCGCCTGCGCCCGGGTAAGCCCGTCGGCATCGGCCTCCGCGGCCAGCATGGGCGTGTCGACGTCGCCGGGGCAAATGGCGTTGACGCGAATGCCGTCGCTCGCGTGGTCCAGCGCCATGGCCCGGGTGAGCAGCACCAGCCCTCCCTTGCTGGCGCAGTATGCAGCGGCCCTGCGGCCCGCTTTGAGCCCCCAATCGGAGGCGATGTTGATGATGCAACCAGAGCTCTCGCGCAGGTGCGGCAGCGCCGCCTGGCTGAGAAAAAACGGCGCATCGAGATTGATCGCCATGGTCTGCCGCCACTCCGCCTTGGTGGTTGCCGGCGCATCCCTGCGGAAATAGATGCCGGCGTTATTGACCAGCACGTCCAGCTGCCCCCAGCGCCCGAGGCAATGCGCTACCAGCGCTGCGCAGGCGGACGGCGAGGAAAGGTCGCCCGACCAGGTTTCCAGCCGGGACCGGTCCTCGCCCAGCGTGGCGAGGCGGGCCGCATCGCGGCCGGCCGCCGACACGTGGTATCCGGAGTCCAGGAACTGGCGGGCAATGCTGCACCCGATCCCGGAACTCGCGCCGGTGACCAGGACGACCTTGCGGGGTGACGTGTCGGGCATGATGCCGCCAGTTTAGCAAACTTGCCCGCGCGCGCTGTCCGGCCGCGGCCCCCTCTGGCCGCGCGTTTCAGCCCTGCCGGTAGGGCAGGAATTCGGCTGCCCGTTGCCGGTATCGCTCGCGACCGCGCCGCTCCAGTTGCAGGTAGGAGCCGATGGCGCGGCGGAACTCCGGATCGGCAATCCAGTGACAGGAGTGCGTGGTCACCGGCTCGAAGCCCCGGATCAGCTTGTGCTCGCCCTGGGTCCCGGGATCGAACCGCCTGAGCCCCCGCTCGATGCAGAATTCGATGCCCTGGTAGAAGCAGGCCTCGAAGTGCAGGCAGGAGACCTCCTCCAGGGCACCCCAGTAGCGCCCGTACAGGTTGTGCCGGTCGAACAGGAACAAGGCGCTGCCAACGATCCGTTCGCCGCGCCTGGCCACCACCAGCAACAGTTGCTCCCGCGCGCTGCTCAGCAGGCGCTGGAAAAAGTCCCGTGTCAGGTAACCCGCGTGGCCGCTGCGCCGGTGATAGGTCTCGCGGTAACAGGCATAGAAATCCGCCCATTCCGCCGCGCTGATCTGCTCGCCCGTGCGGCGCTCCAGCACGATGCCCTGCTCTGCGATGCGGCGGCGTTCGCGGCGGATGTTCTTGCGTCGCGCGGAACGCAGGCTGGCAAGAAACGCCTCGAAGCATCGGTAGCCGTGATTGAACCACTGGAACTGGACATCGCGCCGCTGCAGCAGTTCGCCGGCGGTGTCCTGCGCGCCCAGGCGGTCCGTCAAGGAGCGTTCGGGAAACAACAGGTGCCAGCCGGAGGCACCGAGCTCCGCCACCCGGTCGCGAATGGCCTCCAGCAACGCCTCCAGCAGCGCGCCGGAAGGTTCATTCGCCCCCAGCCCCAGGCGCGGGCCTTCCACCGGGCTGAATGGTACCGCCGTGACCAGCTTGGGGTAGTAGCTCAACCCGTGCCGCTCGTACGCCTCTGCCCAGGCCCAGTCGAACACGAATTCACCCCAGGAGTGCGCCTTGACGTAAAGCGGCATGGCGGCCAGGGCGCGGCCCGCATCGAACAGGACGAGATGGGACGGCTGCCAGCCGGTCTGAGCGGAAACCGAGCCACTGGCCTCCAGGGCATGCAGAAACGCATGACGCGTAAACGGGTGGCCGTCGCCGAACAGGGCGTCCCACTGCGCCGGGTCGACGTCGTTGATGGAATCGAAAAAGCGGGCCTCCAGCATGCGTCCATTCTATGCCAAGGACATGTCGCGCAAGGCACACTTGCCCCGGCGGGATTCCGCCCCAACTGTTACCCTCTGAGGTGAGCGCCCCCCGGCCAGGCAGCAGGCATGATCAATCACCGGTATCGGTTCATATTCGTCCACATCAACAAGTGCGCCGGCCAGAGCGTCCGGCGCGCCCTGCCGCGTGGCAGCCGCGGTCACTACACGATCATGCATTACCTCGACCTGTGCCGGCGCAAGGGCCGGGATCCCGATACGTACTTCAAGTTCACCTTCGTGCGCAATCCCTGGGACAAGCTCGTGTCGTTCTACCACTACCACATGCGGCGCGGCTGGGACCTGTTCCCCTGGACCGTGGACACGGCCCCCGACTTCAACCTATTCATCCAGAAGATCTACGTGGACGATGGCGGCGCGCTGGCTTTCGATATTTTCCGGGGCCGCAAGTACGCATCCACCCATCGGCTCCGGCTGGTCAACTCGCTGGATTGGGTCTCCGGACCCGACGACGAGATCCTGGTCGATTTCATCGGCCGGGTCGAGACCCTGCAGGCCGATTTCGACATCGTCTGCGACCGCATCGGCATCCGGAGGCGCCAGTTGCCACATGCCAACCGCTCCCGCCATCAACCCTACTGGGAGTACTACGACGAAGCCTCCCGGCGCGTCGTGGCCGAGAAGTTCAGCCGCGACATCGAGTATTTCGGCTATCGGTTCGGCACCTGACGGGCCGGAGCCGATGCATTACTCCGAAACGGCCTCGGTGCGCTTGCGCTGCAGGCGGTGCAGCGTGTTGATGTAGCAGGTTTCCACCATACCGGACGGCCCACGGACCATGACCTTGTCCTTGTCGGTGAGGTCGCTGACGGTGGTGCTGAATGCCAGCCGCTCGGCGCCGCGCAGGTCGCGGCAGGATTGCCGCAGGCTGATGAGATACGCCTCCGAGGGGCCCGACAACATGATGACGTGCCAATCATCGAGATAATGCCATCCGTGCAGCCGGTAGTTCTGCACGCGTTTGACCTGCTCGCCCACGGCATAGCCCCGGTCTTCCAGTTTCCGCACCAGGCTCTCCGGCTCCTTCGCCTGGCCGGCGCAGCCCGCCAGCGCGATCGCCGCCAGCGCCGCCAGCAACCCATTCAATATGCCCGTTCGCCACATCATGCCTGCTCCGCCGCCAGGGGCTCACTGCTAAGACCGCAAGCCGCTGATCGCGGTTCCGCGCACCACGCCATGCAAGAGCGGGTGCCAGAAGATATAGTATTGATGAACCGACAAGGAGTGCGCGTGCCCATGAACCTCCTGCTGCCCACCATGATCTGCGCCGCTGGCATGCTGGCCGCTGCCGCGCCGGCCCGAGCGGGGCAATCGCTGCCGGGCGACGAAGGCGTGCCGGTCAGCGGCAAGGAACTGCAGCGCCTGGTGCGGCTGTGCGAGTCATGCCATGGCCCGGGCGGGGCATCATCCCGCGATGACGTGCCGGCCATTGCCGGCAAGAGCGCGGCTGATATCCTGTCGGCGCTCGAGCAGTTCTACTACTTCGAGCGCCATTGCCCGGACGTGCCGAGCGGCGATGGCGCCGGAGGGCGCATGAGCATGTGCGACATCGTCAATGGCCTCGTGCGCCAGGATGCAATGGCCCTCGGGCACTATTTCGAAACCGGCAAGTTCCCGCAAACGAGCGACTGAGCCTCAGCCCTTCGGCGGCGCCTGCCACCCCTGGATGATGCGTTCCAGCTCCGCCAGGCCATCGGTGAGCGCGGCGGGGCCAGGCTGCAGGATCAGTGCGGATTTCACCTCGAACACCTGTCCGTCACGCACCGCCGGAATCACCTCCCAGCCCGGCCGCTCAGCCACCCGCTCGGGGCGGAATTTCTTGCCGCACCAGGAGCCGACGATGATGTCCGGAGCGCGGCGCACGACCTCGGAGGGGTCCGCCACGATGCGGTCCTTGCCCAGTGGCTGCACGGCGTTTTCGGGGAAGCTCTCGCGCCCGCCGGCCAGCTGGATCAGTTCCGAGACCCAGCGGATGCCGGTGATGATCGGGTCGTCCCACTCTTCGAAGTAGACCAGCGGCCGCTGGTCTTCGGGCGGCAGGGCCGCGCGCCGCCGGGTCGCCTGCCGCTCCCAGTCGTCCACCCAGCGTCGCGCGCGCTGGCCGGCGCCCACCAGTGAGCCGAGCTGCACCACCATGTTGAGAATCTGCTCCACCGAGCGATGGTTGAAAACATGCACCTCGACCCCGTGGCGGATGAGTTCGGCGGCGATGTCGGCCTGCAGATCGGAGAATCCCAGCACCAGGTCGGGCTGCAGGCCCAGGATGCGATCGATCTTGGCGGAGGTGAATGCGGAGACCTTCGGCTTTTCCTTGCGCGCCTGCGGTGGCCTGACCGTGAACCCCGAAATCCCCACGATCCGGTCCTGCTCGCCCAGCAGGTAGAGCGTCTCGGTGGTCTCCTCGGTCAGGCACACGATGCGCTGCGGATAGCGGTCGCTCATGCGGCTAGCATAACGCCAATTCCGCCGCGCTGCAGAACGACCGGCGACCCGGCGCCGCGCGTTGGGAGGACGCCGGGCCGGCCGCCCGCCGGTGGGCAACACCGGGGTTTTGCGCGACAATGGCGCCAGCCATGGCCGCCGGTTCCGAATGAGCGAAGCGAACACCACCCGCAGGATCATCATCGATTGCGACCCCGGACAGGACGACGCGGTGATGCTGTTGCTCGCGCTCGCCTCACCCGAGGCGCTGGACATTCTCGGCATCACCACGGTGGCCGGCAACGTGCCACTGGACCTGACCCAGCGGAATGCACGCCTGATGTGCGAATTCGCCGGCCGGCACGATGTGCCGGTGTTTGCCGGCTGCGACCGGCCGCTGCAGCGCGCGCTGGTGACCGCCGAGAGCGTTCACGGCACCACCGGCATCGACGGCGCGAGCATCCATCGGCCGGCGGTGCCGCTGCAGGACCGGCACGCGGTGGATTTCATCGTGGAAACCCTGCTGGCCGCCGGCGATGACCCCGTCACGCTGGTGCCCACCGGGCCGCTGACCAATATCGCCGCCGCGATCGAGGCGGACCCCCGAATCCTGCCCGGCATTCGCCGGATCGTGATGATGGGAGGCGCCATGCGCGAGGGCGGCAACACCACGCCGTCGGCCGAATTCAACATCTACGTGGACCCGGAAGCGGCCGAAATCGTGCTGGGTTGCGGGCGGCCGCTGACCATCGCGCCGCTGGATGTCTCGCACCAGGTCGTGGTCACCCATGAACCGCTCGACGCCCTGCGGGCGATGCCCTCGCGGGTGGCGGCCGAGACCGTCGGCATGCTGGAGTTCTTCAACCGCTACGATAGCGAGAAATACGGCACGGAGGGTGCGCCGCTGCACGACCCCTGCACCATCGCCTACCTGCTCGCGCCCGAACTGTTCGAAGGCAAGCTGTGCCACGTGGCGGTGGAGACCGGTTCCGCCCTGACCCGCGGCCACACCGCGGTCGACTTTTGGGGGGTCACCGGGCATCCGCCCAATGCGCTCTGGCTGCACCGCGTGGACCCGGCGGGCTTTTTTGCGCTGTTGATCGAACGCCTGGGGCGCTATGACGGCTGAGCGCACCCCTTCGATTGCCGTGGTCGGTTCGGTGAACCTGGACATCGTGGCCCGCGTGCAGCAATTCCCGGTTCCCGGCGAAACCGTCACCGATGCGGTCGTGGAGCGCTTCCCCGGCGGCAAGGGCGCCAACCAGGCGCTGGCCGCACACCGCCTCGGCGCGCGCGTGAGCATGCTCGCCTGCGTGGGCGACGACCCGGCTGCGGACGAGGCCCTGAGCGTGCTGCGCGACGAGGGCGTGGACCTCTCGGGATGCCAGCGCCTCGCGGGGGTCAGCACGGGCCTGGCGCTGATCCTGGTCGCCGCGAGCGGCGAGAACCAGATCGTGGTGGCGCCGGGCGCCAATGCCGCCTTCGAACCCGCCCGGCTCGCCCTGCCCGAGGTCGATGCGGCCATCTGCCAGCTGGAGGTGCCGATGGCCACCGTGCACCGGGCGGCGACGGCCGGCCGGCATTTCTTCTGCCTCAATGCGGCGCCCGCCCGGGCCGTCCCCGGCGAGGTCCTGGACCACACCGACCTGCTGGTGGTCAACGAGGTCGAGGCCGCGGCCATCGGCGACCAGCTGCCGGGGTTTCGGGGCTTGCTGGCCGTCACCCAGGGTGCGCGCGGCGCGATGCTGAGCCGGGACGGCCGGGAAATCGCGCGGGCCTCGCCGCCGGCGGTCGAGGTCGTGGATACCACCGGGGCCGGCGATGCGTTCACCGCCGCCCTCACGGTCGCTCTGGTCAGCGGACTCGACCCGCAAGCCGCCCTGGCCCGCGCCTGTGCGGCCGGGGCGCTGGCCACCACCCGCCTGGGCGCGCAGTCCTCACCGCTGGCCGCCGAGCTGGATCACCTGGGCGCCACCCTTGGGTAAGCCCATGGCAGCGCCCCCCCGCACCGCACGCACCGGCATGCGCAATCGCCGGGCGAGGAAGGCAACATGAAGAAACTCGACCTGCCCGGCTGGGCTTCGGTCGCCGAGATCGTCGCCAGCATCGCCGTGGTCGTCTCCCTCCTGTTCGTGGCCTACAGCGTCAAGCGCAACACGGAGGAAATGGCGATCGCGAATACCAATTTCATGTATGAACTCGACGCGCGGATCACCGCCGACCTGTCCAGCGACCCGGCGCTCGCGGCCATCACGGTCAAAGTCGAGCAGGGCCAGGCGCTATCGGAGATCGAGAAGCTCCAGTACCTGCACTTGCAGCACCGCTACCTGACGGTGTGGGAGATCGCCTGGACGCATTATCACCGCGGCTCCCTCGATGAGGACGAATGGTTGGCCTGGAATCAATACTACGGGGCCACCGCCCGGGCCGGCCTGCCCAGGGAGTGGTGGCGCGAGATACGGGCTTTCTACAAGCCCGCTTTCGCCGCCCACGTCGAGGCGGCCTACGCCGGCCGATAGGGCTTCACGGCGTGTACCAGACGGGCGAGGTGTAGGCGCGTTCCTGCAGGGTCATGGGCACTTCCGCCGGCATCGGGGTGCCGAACCGGACGGCATCGTATGCAGTCCAGCGCGGCGTCGGTATCTCGATCACGCGGACGTACCAGAAGGCTGGCTGCGCGGCATCGAAGTGCGGATCCCGCCAGACCACCTGCAGCGTCGCGGCGCCGATACTGTCCTGCCAGGTCGCGGTGGCCAGGTCCACCGTGTTGCCGACCGGAACCGGGCGCCCATCCGCGGCGCTGCGCCCATCCGACAGGGCCACGTCGTAGATGCGCTCGTGGGTCTCACCCCCCGCATCCAGCCAGCCCTTGATGACCTGCACGCGGTCGAGGTTGGCGCCGCGGGGATCCTTCAGGGCGCTGATGATGAAACTTGGCGCCCGGCCGTCTTGCGCCGGGCCCAGCTCGCCGCCCATGGGGACGCCGTTGGCGTAACCGTGCGCCACCCAGTCCTGGCGCGCCAGGTCGGCAGGCTCGAAATTCCACCCGCCGAACAGCCGCACGATGATGCGCGGCCCGGTGGTGGCGTACACCTCCCGGCGGGCCATGGCGTCGAACAGGGCGGCGCGGGTATTGGCGGTCGCCCACACCGCTGCATAACCGCCCGCCGCCATCTCCCATTCTTTCTGCGGGATATCCGGAATGTTCACGAAAGGCTCCAGCGCGCGCGTGGCGCTTGGCTCATGCCAGCTGAACTTGCCCCAGAAATTGTCTTCGTCTCCCGAGGCAATGCCGGTGTGCGAGTCGGTGCTGCCGAGCATGCCGAATTTGAAGGGATTGACGCCCAGCTGCGCCGCCAGGGCGAGGCCGTTGCGCAGCGCCGGGCGCGCATACTCGCCCGCGAACATGCTGTCCTGGTGGGGCGCCACACTCCAGCCCGCGAACCGGTCCCAGGACTCGAAATCGGCGAACTCGTCAGTGGGTGACACGAACGGGTGGGTCTCGCTGTCGCCCTTGAACTGCGTGACCTCGAGCAGCGGCTCGCGAAGCACGCGTTCCCGAGCGTATTCGGGGGTCATCGCCTGCCCGTCGGAGTCCGTCATGGCGAACATCAGCCCGGCGCTGACGTTGGAGTTGTGCGGTATGGCCAGCACCCGGCCGCCGGTGGTTTCCTCGTAATT
>WVWV01000074.1:42173-47531 GCA_011773845.1 Lysobacterales bacterium
TTCCCGGACGCGCTCGGCGCCATCGCGGAACAGCACCACCCGGTGCATGTTGCCGCCGCCACGCCCGGAACTCCATTCGTAACCGATGAATGCGGTGAAGACGCCGGGCTCGTTCCAGGCCTCGGCCGTGTCCACCACCGTTTGCCACACGGATTGAGTGAAGGCCGTGCTTCCCAGCAGGTCGATGCGGTCGCGCAGACCATTGCCGTATTCGACCATGATGTTGGCCGCTTGCTCGGGCCCCGCCTCGAGCATGGCGCGCCAGCGACGGCCGGTTTCACTGGCCATCAGCGCCGGGTCGGCGGCCTCCAGACCCGGGAACAGCCCCAGGTATTCGGCGTGATCGGCCACCAGCAGGAAATCCAGCGGTCGGTTCAGCCGCGCCGGCAAGCCGTTGTGGGCCGTCACCGTGCCGCCACGCGCCACGCGGTAGGCCTGGTCGAGGCCGAAGCTGCGGTTGCCGCCGGCGGCCGCGTCCGGCGAGAGATTGGAGTGCAGGTGGGTGTCGCCCCAGTAGAGGTTGCGCGGCAGGCGCTCGGTCACCGTGGCAACCTCGTGCTGCCCGGCGGCGACGAGCGGCGCCAGCAGGGGCATGGCCAGCGCCAGAGCGCGGAGCCCGTTAACGAACGATGGTGCGTGGCCTTGGCTCATGTCAGTCGTCCGGCACCCAAAGGGCGATGATCCGATCGCCGCGCGGCGTTTCCCGGTACCGGTTCGCCGGCCCGTCATGCCGGCTCCACTCAAAAGTCCCAGGTGCCGCGCAGCCCGACGGTGCGGGGGCGGTTGACCGCCGGCCCCCAGAAAGGCCGGCAGCAGCCCACTTCGGCCATCTCGTCGAACAGGTTATTGACAAACAACTCCGCCCGCCACTGGCCGAAGTCCGCGCTGGTCCTGAAATGGACCAGGGTGTATGCGTCCAGTTCTTCGACGTAGGGAAAGGGAACGTCGAACGATTGCGTGAAGGTGGTGTTTCTCGACCCCACGTACTGGACATCGGCGCGGGCCTGTCNNCGCCCATCGGAAATCCAGGATCCCGGACAGGTTGGCGGTCCATTCCGGCACATTCGGGATCGGCGTGCCGGCTGGCGCATCGATGGCCGGGTCCGTCAGGCCCTCTTCGAGTTGGGCCTCGTTGTACCCGAACCCGCCCTGCAGGGTCAAACGCTCCGTGGCCAACCAGGTGAAATCCACTTCCACCCCGCGGCTGCTGGCCTTGCCCGCGTTCTCCACGAAGGTGAACCCACAGGTCTGTTCGAAAAAATCGATTTGCATGTCGTCCCAGTCGATGTAGAACAGGGTGGCGTTCAATACGAATTGCCCGTCGGCCGAGCGGGATTTCAAGCCCGCTTCGTAGTTGGTCAATTCATCCGAATCGATGATCTCGCGGGCACCACACCGCTCAATGGCGTTGGCGCTGTTGAACTGGCCTGGACGGAAACCCTGCGACACCAGGCCATAGAGCGTGGTTTCACCCGTCATGTCCCAGGACAGGGACACCTTCGGCACGAAGTCATCGGCGTCTCCCGCGACGCGTCGCTCGAATGGCCCCTGAATGGTGAAGCCGGAGCTGCGCAGGTCCCGTTCAATCCGGTACCAACGCCCGCCTACCACGGCTTCCAGGTCGTCGCGAAAACGCCAGCTGACTTCGCCGAACACTGAAACGTCCTCTCGTTCCAGGTCCTCCATGATGTTGAGGGCCACGCCGAACAGCCCGGGAACCGTGATGACGTCTCTGCGCTCCGATTCCTGGTCGAGGAGGTAGACGCCACCCAGCCAATTGAAACGTCCGGAGCCGTCCGAGGTCAGCCGGAATTCCTGGGAGACATCACGCTGATCCATGTCGGCCAGCGCGGGGGCGGGGTTGTCGAAACCGAAGTTGCCGTAGAGTTCCCAGGAAAAGTCGTAATTCAGGCTCAGGTCCTTTTCGAACCATGAAGTCGCCGAGTACAGTTCTCCCCAGTCGGAGCGCCAGCGCAGGCGAAAGGCCGCCAGGCGCAAGGACTCGTCGCGAGTCTGCGGCGAGTACGACACGACCTGGTAATCGTCGTCGGTCAGCAAGCCCGCCCAGGGCCTGCCAATGGGATCGGTGTAGTTGTAGTCTCCGGTCTCGATGTCCTCCGCATAGACCCTCGCAAGAATGTCGAGCGAATCGGTTACCTCCCACAACCACGACAACCGCGCCGCGCTGCGCTGCTTGCCGTTGATGTCGCGCCTGTCGAGTCCGACATCGTCGATGAATCCCTCGTCGTCCTGGTACAGGGCCGCCAGGCGCACGGCCGAGTGATCGCCCGTCGGCTGATTCAGGACGAAATTTCCGCCGTAATTCCAACCGCCCTCCCGGGTAGTCGACAGGTTCAGGTCCAGGCTCCGACTGGGCCCAGAAGGATCAGGGTCGTTGGTGATCATGCGGATGGCGCCGCCCATGGCGTTGGCCCCGATCAGGGTGCCCTGGGGGCCCCGCAACACCTCGATCCTGGCCAAGTCCAGGATGGCCATGTCCGCCGGCGTCGAGAACAGCCCCGTCACGTAGGTGAGCGCCGTGTCATTGACATAGAAGGCGTTGATGGACTCCGTGGACTGGAAGCCATCCGAATCCGAGAGGCCGCGAATGATGACGCTGTTCCCGCCAAAGGGGGCATCGCGAACAGTGAGATTGGGTACCAGTCGCCAATAATCGTCCAGCGTGATGGCATTGATCTGGCGAAGCTGCGAATCGGTGACGACACCCACGCTCATCGGCAGATCCTCGAGCCTGACTTCCCGCTTGGTGGCGGTGACGATGATTTCTTCCACCACCCGGATCTCGCCTTCTCCCTCCTGGGCCGATACGGGGCTCACGGCAAGCAACAGAACGGCGACAGGAACGATGCGCGCTGACTGGGGCATGGGAGACCTCTCCGTTGGGTTCTTTTCAGTTCTCTAAATCGGGCCGTTTCAAGCTCATTCACACAAGCCTGCAATGGACTCGGTGGCGCAGAAATCCGGCAGTTCAACCTCCCGCCAATAATCCACCAGGCCCAGGCCAGTGTAGATTTCCAGCCAGCGCGGGTGCTGGCGGTATCGGCCGGCCCGTGGATGAATCAATGAAATCGGGTTGAACTGACCCAGCGGGATGGCCTGCTCCACCAGGTCAAAAATTTTGTCCTCGGGCGTCCCGGCGGCCATGTAATTCCAGATCGCCTGGCCCAGCACCAGCATCTCGGCCGCCAGGGCCTGGTCGGTCAATTGCTCGAATCTTTCGCTGCGCCCGGCAAGCCGGGCCTCCAGGTAGGCCGCACCTTCGCTCTCGGGAAGGCCATGATCCGCAGCCCACACGCCGGCCAACTCCCGGGCGGTGTCCATATCGCCTTGGTCGGCATAGGCCTCGACCAGGTAATGACGCTGGTAGCGGTCTCCACGCTGCAGGATGACCTGCTCCCACTGCAGCGCTTCCTCGTGCTGACCGTCGTTGGCGTACTCGCTCATCAGGTTGCGGGTGATTAGCGGATTGAGCGGATCCTGCTCGAAGGCCCGCTCCAGTATGGCGCGGGTCTTTCCGAAATGACCGAGATTGTTGTAGGCGAAGGTATACAGGATGTTCAATGGCCGCGAGCCGGCGACCTCGAGGGCCTTGTCCGCATACTGCCTGGTCTCTTTCCAGCGGTATTGCAAGGCCATGTTCAAGCCGAGATTCGCGTAGGCCTCGGAAAGATCCGGGTCAATCTCCAGCGCTTTCAGAATCTGGGCTTCGCCGACCTTCACGAAGGGCGCCTTGCGGTTTTCCATGGTCCAGGCAAGGCCGGTATTGAGCATTCCATACCAGGCCAGCGCTTCGGGAAAGTTCGGCTCAATCTCCAGGATGTCCTGCAGTTGAGCCATGGTGGCCTCGGTATCCTGCCAGGGGTTGACCATGGTTTCCCTGGCCTGCAGATAGCGCTGGAATACCCGCGGGTTGACCTTGCGCGAGGTCGTGCGATTGGACGCCGGATGCAGCATGCCGAATTCGCTGGCGATGTCGATGGCGATCTGCTCCTGCATCTGGAAGATGTTTTCCACCGAGTCCGTCAGCATGCGGGTCCAGACCACGTCGCCGGTTTCGGTATCCACCAGCCGCGCGCTGATGCGCAGCATGCCATTGTTTTCGCGGAAAGTGCCATCCAGCAGGCGGTTCACTCCCAGTTGGTCGGCGAAGACCTTCGAACTGCCCTCCTCCCCTGACCCGGCCAACGCGAAACTGGAAAACGTGGCCTTGACCCGCAAGTCCGGGATCATGGCCACATCGCTCAACAGGTCTTCAGCGATGGCCCGGCCGAGAAAGTCGAATTCGTCTCCCGCAGAAAGGTTTCTGAACGGCAACACGGCCATCACGATATCGTCTGGCGGCGCGTATCCGACGGGTGAATCATCCCGCGGCAGGTAGCGGTAGATGCCGTAGCTGGCCGCCAGCAGCACGGCCACCGAAAGCGTGACGATCAGCTGGCCCTTGCCGCGGGTTGGCACGCGATGCACACCGTCCTTGTCCATGTCGAACATCCAGGCCAGGAACAGGACGATGGGAAAACCGACGATGAAGGCAATCGTGACAAAGGTTGAAATCGCCTCGGGGCCGCCCATCTGGCCTACCACGCCCTGGACGATTTCGGTGAAACCCCAGCCGGCGGCAATATAGATCGCCAGCACCCGGAACACGTGGCGTCGAGCCATTTCCTGTAGCCAGCTGGTAAAGGGCGACTTGTGTTGCTCTTGCTGCGNNTCGCACAAGAATAGCGGGCCTGCAGGCAGGGTTCCATTCCGTCAGGGCCGGCACCTGGCGGCCCGAACGGATGACGACTGGCGTCGCCCTTGCATGGCGACATAAAAACGGGCTACGCGTCGTACACGTAACCCGTTGATTTTTATGGTGGAGCCGAGGAGGATCGAACTCCCGACCTTCGCATTGCGAACGCGACGCTCTCCCAGCTGAGCTACGGCCCCGCCACGCGGATTCTAGCAGAAGGCGCCCCATGCGGGAGGGTCTTGCAGCCCGGCGGCGCACCCCGTCCGGCGCCCCGCATGGGGGTGTGCGCCGGGATCTGGCCGCACCTTGATCTGCATCCTTGTTGCCCATCGCCGCAGCCCCTAGGATGGATGGCAACCGGATACGACCGTGTGGACCGCTGAATGCGAAGCGCGCTCAGATTACTGCTGGTGTTGGCGTGCGGCCTGCCGCTCGTGGCAGATGCCCAGGACTTCGAGGCAGAGCGCCGCGCGCTGGTGCGCGAAATCCGCAACGATGTCGCCCAGACCAGCTTCTATATCGGCCGCAGCAAACTGGACGAACGGGTGATGCAGGCGCTGGCGACGGTGCCGCGGCACCGCTTCGTTCCCGACCACCTGCAG
>WVWV01000153.1:0-4628 GCA_011773845.1 Lysobacterales bacterium
CCAGCAATTGCTGGAGGCGCTGCAGGCCCGGGAGGACGTGGCAAGCGTCCAAACGGTCTCGCCGGGGCAGGGCATGGCGGAGTTCAGGGACCATTCGGGCTTCGGCGACTCGCTGGAACTGCTGGGAGAAAACCCGCTGCCTTGGGTGTTCATGGTCAGCCCCGCCACCGGCGTCCTGTCGGCGGATGCGGCCGGGGTCCAGGCGCGGGTCGATGCCCTGACCCGGTGGCTGCAAGAGCAGCCCATGGTGGCTTCCGCCCAGTATGATCTCAAATGGCTGCAACGTCTGGGGCGGCTGCTCGAGTTGGGGCGGGCGATCGTCTGGGTGCTGGCCCTGCTGTTCGGCGTGGCGGTCATCGTGGTCGTCGCCAATACCATCCGGCTGGACGTCGCCGCGCGCGCCGAGGAAATCGAGATACTCGCGCTGGTCGGTGCCAGCAACAGCTTCATCCGGCAGCCGTTCCTGTATTCCGGCTTCTGGTACGGCCTACTGGGCGGTCTGCTGGCCCTGGCCCTGATGCAGGCCTGCCTGCTCTACCTCGGAGGCCCGCTGGGCCGCTTGCTGGATACCTACGGACAGGGCCTGCACCTGCAGGGCCTCACCGCCACCCAGGCTGCCGTGCTGGCGGGGGCTGCCGCATGGCTCGGCCTGCTCGGCGCACTGGCCTCGGTACAGCGCTACCTGAAACTGTTGTCGGTCGGCGGCAGTCTGGGCCGCCGCTGAGCGCGGCGACACCCCGATCAATCGCACAGCGGCCGGAACCACGCGCCCGATTGCCGGTCAAAAGGGGTAGTCTGGAAAACGTCCAGCAGGTGAGCCGGCGCATTCGAGGCCTGATACATTCCGAACGGTCGTCAAGGCCGCTGCGGATGAATTATTGGCTTCGAAGTTGGTATAATGGCCTGCTGACATACGTGGAGGCACAATGAGCAAAGCGTTGGTACCAAGCCATTTGCTGGTCCCGGCCGGCACCGGAAGCCTGGATGCCTACATCCAGGAAGTGAACAAGATTCCGATGCTGAGCCTTGAGGAGGAACAGGACCTGGCCAACCGCTATCGGGAGGATGACGATCTCGAGGCGGCACGTCGCCTGGTGCTCGCCCACCTGCGTTTCGTGGTGCACGTCGCCAAGGGATATGCCGGCTATGGATTGCAGCTGGGCGACCTGATCCAGGAGGGCAACATTGGCCTGATGAAGGCCGTGAAGCGTTTCGACCCGGATCGCGGTGTGCGACTGGTATCGTTCGCGGTCCACTGGATTCGCGCCGAGATGCACGAGTTCATCCTGCGCAACTGGCGCATCGTCAAGGTCGCGACCACCAAGGCCCAGCGCAAGCTGTTCTTCAACCTGCGCAAATCCAAGAAGCGCCTCGGCTGGCTGAACATGGACGAGGTCAACAAGGTGGCGGCCGATCTGGGCGTCAAACCCGAGGTGGTGCTGGAGATGGAATCCCGCCTGTCTGGGCAGGATATCGGTTTCGAGTTGAGCGCTGACGCTGATGACGACGATCGCCGGCGTGTCGCGCCGGCAGCCTTTCTCGAAAGCCCGGCCGATTCCCCAGACCTGGTCGCGGAGGCCGACGATCTCGAGTCGCACAACAACGAGCTTCTGTACCAGGGTCTGAGCGAACTCGATGAGCGTAGCCAGGACATCATCCGCAGCCGTTGGCTGGAAGACGACAAGGCCACGCTGCAGGAACTGGCCGATCGTTACGGGGTGTCGGCAGAACGCGTACGGCAGCTCGAAGCGAATGCCATGAACAAGATGCGGGCCAGCATCAGCGCCTGATCCGCAAAGCCTTCAAGCAGAACTCCGAAGCCTCCCTCGTGGAGGCTTCCTGCTATCGGGGGTGGCCGGCCGCTCGTCGTTGACGCCCGCTCACGTCCCCTCGTCCGCTTCTGCGAGCCACGCGCTCGGCGGAGGACAGGTGCAGACCAGGTTGCGGTCGCCGTAGACGTTATCCACCCGGCTCACGAAGGGCCAAAATTTACCCTCCCACAGGCCCGCCGCCGGGTAGGCGGCGGTCTCGGCCGAGTACGGATGCTGCCACCGTGCGATCAGGTCGCGGGCGTTGTGGGGCGCATTTCGCAGCGGATTGTCTTCCGCGTCGAGGTGGCCGTTCTCGATGGCCCCGATCTCCGCGCGGATGGCGAGCATCGCCTCGCAAAACCGGTCCAGCTCGACCAGCGATTCGCTCTCCGTGGGCTCGATCATCAGCGTTCCGGGCACCGGAAACGACATGGTCGGCGCGTGGAAGCCGTAGTCGATCAGCCGCTTGGCGACGTCCTCCTCGGTGATGCCGCAGGACTGCTTGAAGGGGCGCAGATCGATAATGCACTCATGCGCCACCCGGCCGTTGCGGCCGGTATAGAGTACGGAATAGGCCCCGGCCAGCCGCGCGGCGATGTAATTGGCGTTCAGGATGGCCACCTGGGTAGCGCGCTGCATGCCCTCGCGACCCATCAGCGTGATGTAGGCCCAGGAAATGGGCAGAATGCCGGCGCTGCCCCACGGGGCCGCGGACACTGCGCCATTGGCGGCATGCGGCACCGGCATCTCCATCATGGAATGGCCCGGCAGGTACGGCGCCAGGTGCGCTCCCACACAGACCGGGCCCACTCCGGGACCGCCTCCGCCATGCGGGATGCAAAAGGTCTTGTGCAGGTTGAGATGCGAGACATCCGCGCCGAATTCACCCGGTGCCGCGCAGCCGACCAGGGCGTTCAGGTTGGCGCCGTCCAGATAGACCTGCCCGCCATGGCGATGCACGATCTCGCAGATCTCGCGGATCCGCTCCTCGAAAACGCCGTGCGTGGACGGGTAGGTGATCATCAGGGCCGCAAGGGCTTGGTCGTGCTCGGTGGCCTTGCGCTCCAGGTCGGCCACGTCCACGTTGCCGTTGTCGTCGCAGGCGACCACCACGACCTTCATGCCGGCCATCACGGCGCTGGCCGGGTTGGTGCCGTGAGCCGAGGACGGGATCAGGCAGACGTCGCGCCCGGCCTCGCCGCGCGCGGCATGGTATCCACGGATCGCCAGCAAGCCCGCGTATTCTCCTTGCGAGCCGGCATTGGGCTGCAGGGAAACGGCGTCGTAGCCGGTGCACGCGAGCAGCATGTGCTCCAGCTCGCTGATGAGCTGCAGGTATCCGCCCACCTGTTCGGCCGGTGCGAACGGGTGCATGTCCGCGAACTCCGGCCAGGTGATGGGCACCATCTCGGTGGTGGCATTCAGCTTCATGGTGCACGAGCCGAGCGGGATCATGGCATGCGTCAGTGACAGATCACGGTTCTCCAGACGCTTGAGGTAACGGAGCATCTCGGTCTCGGAGTGATAGCGGGTGAACGTCTCGTGCTGCAGGAAAGCGGACTGCCGGATCAGTGCCGGGGGCAGCGCGGAGAAGTCGGGGCCCAGCGCGCGGTCGAGCGCGTCCAGGTCGGGCAGCGGGCCCTCCGGTGAAAACGCCTGCCACAGGGCCTGGATGTGTTCGCGGGTGGTTTTCTCGTTGCAGCTGGCGCCCAGGGTCTGCTCGTCCACACGCAGAAGATTGATGCCGGCGTCAGCTGCGCGCTGCTGGATTTCAGCCGCCCGCGGGGCACCGACTTTGAACTGCACGGTATCGAACCACTCCGGCTGCACTGGCTCATGGCCCATCCGGGACAGGCCCTCGACCAGCAGACCGGTCAGGCGGTGAACCCGCTCGGCAATGCGCCGCAGCCCCTCGCAGCCGTGGTAAACGGCGTACAGGCCGGATATCACGGCCAGCAGCGCCTGTGCGGTGCAGATGTTGCTGGTGGCCTTGTCGCGGCGTATGTGTTGCTCACGCGTCTGCAGGGCCATGCGCAGGGCGGGCTGCCCGTGACGGTCACGGGACACTCCGATGACGCGCCCGGGCATGCTGCGCTTGTGCTCATCGCGGGTCGCGTAGAACGCCGCGTGTGGCCCCCCGAAACCCATGGGCACCCCGAAGCGTTGCGCCGAGCCGACCACGATGTCGGCCCCCATTTCGCCCGGGGGCATCAGCTTGACCAGGCTGAGCAGATCCGCCGCCACCGCCACCAGGGCCCCGGCTGCGTGGGCCTGCTCGATGATCGGGCGTGGATCCGCCACACAGCCGTCGGCAGCGGGGTATTGCAGCAGCGCGCCGAACGCTTCGCCCTCCGCGAGCAGCGCCGCCGGCGCCCCGATGGCAAGTTCGATGCCCAGCGGTTCCGCGCGGGTCGCCAGCACATCCAGGGTTTGCGGCAGGCAGCCCGGGTCGACCACGAAGCGCATACTGCGTGAGCGCCGATTGATGCGCCTGATCTGGGTCATCGCCTCGGCCGCGGCGGTCGATTCGTCCAGCAGGGAAGCATTGGCCAACTCCATCCCGGTGAGGTCGCACACCATGTGCTGGAAATTCAGCAGCGCCTCCAGGCGGCCCTGGGAGATTTCCGCCTGGTAGGGCGTGTAGGCGGTGTACCAGCCCGGGTTTTCCAGCACGTTGCGCTGGATCACCGCGGGGGTGAGCGTCTCGTGGTATCCGAGGCCGATCATGTTGTGCTTGAGCTGGTTGCGGCGTGCCAGCGTCCTGAGTTCCTGCAGGGCGGCACGCTCGGTGCGGGGGGGCCCGAGGGCCAGCGGGCC
>WVWV01000153.1:4764-16584 GCA_011773845.1 Lysobacterales bacterium
CAAACCCGGTGAGCTGACCAAACCGTTCAGCCCACCACGAGGGTGAAATAGTGGTCGATCAGCAGAAATGCAAACAGCATGAACAGGTAGGTCACCGAGTAATTGAAGGTCTGCATCGGCAGCTGCCGGTCGGCACTCATCAGCATGCGGGCGGCGTACCACAGGAACCCGAGGTTCAACACCGTGACGCCGGCCAGGTAGGGCAGGCCGCTCATGCCGGTCAGGTAGGGCAGAACCGTCACGATGACCAGCAGGATCGTATACAACAGGATGTGCAGGCGGGTGAACGACAGGCCATGGGTGACCGGCAGCATGGGGATGTCGGCGGCCGCGTAATCGGCGCGCCGATGGATCGCCAGGGCCCAGAAATGGGGCGGTGTCCAGGCAAAAATGATCAGGAACAGCAGCAGCGAATGCGGATCGACCTGGCCGGTGACCGCGGTCCATCCCAGCACCGGCGGCGCGGCACCGGCAGCCCCGCCGATGACGATATTCTGCGGCGTGGCGCGCTTGAGCCAGACGGTGTAGACGATGGCGTAGCCAATCAGTGACAGGAACGTCAGCAGCGCCGTCAGCACATTCACCCAGAAGCCCAACACGGCCATGGACAGCAACCCCAGCACGACGGCAAAACCCAGCACGTTCTCGACCGCCAATTGTCCGGACGGCAACGGCCGGTCCCGCGTGCGCGCCATGCGTGCGTCGCTTTGTCGCTCCAGCAGGTGATTGATGGCCGCGGCCGAGGAAGAGGCCAGGGCGATGCCCAGGGTTCCAGCCAGCATCGCGTGCAGCGGTGGCCAGCCGGCCACGCTCAGAAACATGCCGACCACCGCGGTAAACACGATGAGCACGACGACGCGAGGCTTGCACAGCTCCAGGTAGCGGCGCCAGGCGGGGGGGTCGGTCACCGGTTCTTTCCGGTCGTGGTCCTGGATAACAGCGTTACCATGACGGCCACCAGCAGGGCGGCGACCCCGTTGTGGGCCACCGCGTTGGCCAACGGCAGCCCGAGCCACACGTTTTGCAGGCCCAGCATGAACTGGATGATCACCAGCGCGATCAGAAGCATTGCGGTGTTCTTCAGCGGGCTTGCCTGTGCCGCGCGGAACGCCACCAGCAGCAACGTGAGCAGGGTCACCACCGCACCGATGCGGTGGGTCAGGTGGATCGCGATGCGCGCCGGCTGATCAAGAATTCCGCCTTCGTAGTCCACCCCGATTTCGCGTAACAGTACGAAGCCCTCGCGAAAATCGGTGTCTGGCCACCAGCGATTCATGCAGGTGGGCAGGTCCGGGCAGGCCATGGCGGCGTAATTGGCGGACGTCCAGCCGCCCAGGGCGATTTGCAGCGTCAGCACTGTCAGCCCCAGCAGCACCCAGCGTCTCATGCGGCGTACCTGCGGACCCGGCCGGTAGGTCGGGCCGGCTCGAACACGCAGCCGCATCCACAGCAACAGCGCGAAGGTGGCCAGGCCGCCCAGCAGATGCGCCATGACGATCACCGGCAGGAGCTTGAGGGTCACCGTCCACATGCCCAGCAGGGCCTGAAAAATGATCAAGCCGAGAATCGCGGTGGCCAGACCGCGCGCGGGCCGGCAAAGCGGGTTGCGCCACGCTTGCCAGCAGAGCGCGACCACCAGCAGCACCAGCGTCCCGGCCAGGTAACGATGGACCATTTCCTTCCAGGCCTTGGCGCCTTCCACCGGCCGCTCGGGGAAGGCCTCGTTGGCCGCTTCGATCTCGACCGGTACCGCGGGCCAGGTCAGTTGTCCGTAGCAACCCGGCCAGTCGGGGCAGCCCAGCCCGGCATGCGATAACCGCACCCAGGCTCCGAGAACGATGACGCCTAACGCCACGACGATGGCGATCAGTGTCAGCCTTTGGAATTGCTTGCTCATCGAGGTTCGTGCTCTTGGGGTCAGTGCAGCAGGCGCTGCAAATCCTTTTTGATGTGGCCGGGGTCAAAGCCCGGGGCGTAGGACAGTATTATATTTCCGCCGGGATCGATGATGAAAGCGCCTCCGCGGGTGGGGGCTCCGGCCGCGATGGCCACCCCCGGCGGCGTAACCCGGTCCAGGGCAGTCGCCATGTCACCGGAGGCGGTCGTCGCCAACGTGAAGCGTCCGAAACCGCGGGCCAGCTCAGTCCGCTCGCCAGCCGGCAGGCCGGCGGCATCGAGCAGCACGATTTCGACCTCCTGCTGGCGCCGGCCCAGTGCGCGGTGCAACCGCCCCAGCGCCGCCAGGTCTTGCCAGCAGGCGGTCGCACACTCCGACGGCAAGGGGTAGAGCACGGCCCAGCGGCCCGATGGATCCGGCTGCGGCGGCTGACGCACGAGGTCAATGGGCACCGGCGGCTGCACCAGATGCCCCTCGTTACGCAGTTGGTCGGGTCGGAAGCCCCATCGCTCGCTATGCAGGGTGACCGCCACGACCAAGGGCCCGGCGAACAGCAGCACGATGGCTGCCAGCACGAGCCTGGGGTCTTGCAGGTTCACGGGTTCACGAGGCGGGCGCGCCGCACACCCAGCAGCAGCCACAGCGCGAGCGCCAGCAGGGCGAGTGCCCGCCACTGCAGGGCATAGGCGCGGTGCCGATCCGCGGACACCCGCACCGGCTGCCAGTCGCGCCCCTCGAAGCCGCCGGGACTGTCCGCGTCCAGCATCAGGACCTGAGCATGGAGTTCCTCGGCCAACGCCACGGCAATGGCGTCGAGGTCAGGATAGGTCATCAATTGGGGCCAACGGTCGGCGGCAAGCACATCGTCCGCACCCAGCTTGCGGGCCGGATCCGGAATTCGGTCGAGGTGACCCTCGATTTCGATCGTTCCGGCGGGCGTCGCGATCGCCGGCAGCGAGCGGCGGTCCGCCGCCATCGGCAACCACCCCCGGTTGACGAGAATCGTGGCTCCGGCCGAGGTGCTAAAGGGCGAGAGCACGTGGACGCCGCTGCGGCCGTTCAGGACCTGGTTGTCGGCCAATATATGGCGGCGAGCGTCGAAAACCCCGTCCAGCCTGACCCGACTGAAGCGGGGCGCGGCCGGTCCCGGCGGCAGCCCGGGCAGTGAGGGGGCCTGTTCGAACTGGAGGGTCAGCGCGGTCTTCTCCTCCGCGCGGCGCGCCTGCCATTGCCCCAGGGTGACGAAGGCCGCGGCCAGGACGGCAAACAAGACGGTCGCTCCCGGAGCCGGCCTAAACATGGAGCAAACGCTGCGCGCCCGGTCGCGAGGAGACGCTGACGAGCCGGCCCCCGTGTATACTTGCAGCCTGCCGACGGAGCCGCGACATGCTGCCGAGAGCCGTTATCATCCTGTTCCTGCTGGCCATTGCCTACACGCTCGGTTCAGCCTTCTATTACCTGATCCGGGACAAGGGGCGGGGTTCGCGCGCGGTCCGCCAGCTGTCGTGGCGAATCGGGCTGTCCATGCTGTTGTTCCTCATGCTATACGGCGCCTTCTTGCTGGGCTGGCTGAAGCCCGGCAGTGCGGGTCCGATCGGTCATGCGCGGCCCGCCGCCGCCGCCCCGGCGCCCGACCCCTGAGGCCCCGCCGCGGGTTACCCGGGACCCGGCGATGACCGCTCGAGGGTGCTGGCCACGTCACGCGCGCCGCGCTTACAGCACGTACACGAAGATAAACAGCCCCAGCCATACCACGTCCACGAAGTGCCAGTACCAGGCAGCCGCTTCGAACGCGAAATGGCTGTCTGGCGTGAAATGGCCGCGCATGCTGCGCAACATGATGACCAACAGGATGATGGCGCCCAGGCTGACATGCAGGCCATGGAACCCGGTGAGCATGAAGAAGGTGGAGCCGTAGATGCCCGAGCCCAGCGTCAGGCCCAACACCTGGTAGGCTTCCAGGTATTCCTCGACCTGCAGGACCACGAACACCAGGCCCAGCAGCACGGTGGCCGCCAACCACAGGATCAATGGTGTGCGGCGGGCGGCCTTCAGGGCATGGTGTGCGAGCGTGATGGTGACGCCCGAGGTGAGCAGTATCAGCGTGTTGACGAACGGGATACCAAACGCGGGAATGGTCTGGAAGTCGCCGCCCACCTCGCCCGGCCCGTTGGTGGGCCAGTGCGGCACGTAACCCGGCCAGAGATACTCGTTGGTCGCGGCTCCGGAACCCTCGCCGCCGAGCCACGGAACGACCAGCGCCCGCGCATAGAACAGCGCACCGAAGAAGCAGGCGAAAAACATGATCTCCGAGAAGATGAACCAGGCCATGCCGAGCCGGAAGGAGGAATCCACCTGCTCGTTGTAAACACCGCGCTCGCTCTCGCGGATCACTTGGCCAAACCAGCCAAACACCATGAACACCAGGATGGCGACGCCGAGCAGGAACGACCAGCGCGCGGCGCTGGCTCCGTTCAGCCAGTAAGCGGCGCTGGCCAGCATGATGATCATGCCGAGCGAGCCGACGATCGGCCAGCGGGTCGCATGAGGAACGTAGTAGGCGTTGTCAGCGTGTTGCGCCATGGTCGGACCTCGATCTCACCCCGAGGGGTCCGCCGACCGGGCGGCCAGGCCCGGATCGTCGTCGTTGCGGAAAAACGTGTAGGACAGGGTCAGCTCCCGGATGTCCTCCGGCAGACCGGCTGCGATGTAGAAGCGCACCGGCATCTCCCGGCGCTCGCCACCGGCGAGCTCCTGGCGCGCGAAGCAGAAACACTCGGTCTTCACGAAGTACGGCGCCGCCTCGGGTGGTGTGACGTTGTACACGGCCCGCCCGGCAATCGCCTCGTCGCTGAGGTTCTCGACCAGGTAAGCGGATTCGCCGGCGGCGCCCAGCACGACTTCCATGTGGCGCTGCAGCGGCTTGAAACGCCACGGCAGGGCAGAGTTCGCCGTGGCGTCGAAGCGCACCTCGACCCGGCGCGGTGCGTGTGGCACGGCAGGCGCCGTCGCCTTGCTCGCGGCCGCGCCGACGCCGGCCTGCCCAATGCCGGTGATTTCGCAGAACTTCTCGTACAGGGGCGGCATGGCGAACACGCCGAACGCGAACATGGCCGCTGCCACCAGTAACAGGCGGGCCACCAGTGCGCCGTGCCGGGCACCCGTACTCATCGGCCCAGCACCCCGGAGAGGATGAAGGCGGTGAAGATCGCGGCCGCGAGGATGCCGAGCTTGACGGCGGTCCGACGGGCCGCCCGGCGCCGCTCGCGAAACGCTTCCTGCGGAAGGCCGGGGGTCATTCAGTGCGAGACCTCGTCGGCGTGGACCACCATGCTCTCATCGATGTCCGGCGGTTCCGCGAACGTGTGGTACGGGGCCGGCGACGGCACGGTCCACTCGAGTCCCCTGGCGCTCTCCCAGACCCGCGCGCGGGCCGGCTTTCGGCTGAACCAGACGCAGTGCACGATGACCCCCACGAAGATCAGCTGGGTGGCACCAAACAGGAAGCCGCCGATCGAGGACCACTGGTTGAAATCGGCGAACTGCGGTGAGTAGTCCGGGATGCGGCGGGGCATGCCGGCCAGCCCCAGGAAGTGCTGCGGGAAGAACAGCACGTTGACGAAAATCGCCGACAGCCAGAAATGCGTCTTGCCCCATCGCTCCGAGTACATCCGGCCGGTCCACTTCGGCAGCCAGTAATAGGTGCCGGCCATCAGCGCGAATACGGATCCGGGCACCAGCACATAATGGAAGTGGGCCACCACGAAATAGGTATCGTGATATTGCAGATCGGCCGCGGCAATCGACAGCATCAGCCCGGACAGGCCGCCGATCGTGAACAGCACGACGAAACCGAGCGCGAACAGCATCGGCGTCTCGAACGTCATCGCGCCCTTCCACATGGTGCTGACCCAGTTGAACACCTTGACCCCGGTCGGCACCGCAATCAGCATGGTCGCATACATGAAGAACAGTTCGCCCTCGAGCGGCATGCCGACGGTGAACATGTGGTGCGCCCATACGATGAACGACAGGAATGCGATGCTGGCGGTGGCGTAGACCATGGCGGCATAGCCGAACAGCGGCTTGCGGGAGAAGGTCGGCAGGATCTCCGATATCACCCCGAACGCCGGCAGGATCATGATGTAGACCTCGGGGTGGCCGAAGAACCAGAAGATGTGCTGGAACATCACCGGGTCGCCGCCGCCGGCCGCGTTGAAGAAGCTGGTGCCGAAGAAATGGTCGGTCAGCAGCATGGTCACCGCGCCGGCCAGCACCGGCATGACCGCCATCAGCAGGTAGGCGGTGATCAGCCAGGTCCAGACGAACAGCGGCATGCGCAGCAGGGTCATGCCCGGCGCGCGCATGTTCATGATGGTCGCGATGACGTTGATCGATCCCATGATGGATGAAATGCCCATCATGTGGACCGCGAATACGACGAAGGCAAAACTGGGTCCGGTCTGCAGGCTCAGCGGGGGATACAGGGTCCAGCCGGCCGCCGGTCCGCCGGAATCCATGAACAGCGTCGACAGCAGCATGGCGAAGGCGAACGGCAGGATCCAGAAGCTCCAGTTGTTCATGCGCGGCAGCGCCATGTCGGGGGCGCCGATCATCATCGGGATCATCCAGTTGGCAAAGCCCACCCAGGCCGGCATGACGGCACCGAACACCATGATCAGGGCATGCATGGTGGTCATCTGGTTGAAGAAGTCGGGCTCGACCAGTTGCAGGCCGGGCATGAACAGTTCCGCCCGGATCACGAGCGCCATCGTGCCGCCGACCAGGAACATCAGCAGCGAGAACACCAGGTACAGGGTGCCGATGTCCTTGTGGTTGGTCGTGAACAGCCAACGGTCCAGGAAACCGTGGGGCTTGTGGTCCGCCTGTGCGTCTGGCATTCGCAGGGCGTCTGATTCGTGGGCGGCTATGCTACTCATGTCGGGCGCTTAGTGTTGGGTGGTCTCTGCGATGGTGCGGGGCTGCACCACATCGCCGGTGTCGTTGCCGAAGGCATTGCGGGTGTAGGTCAGGGCTGCCGCGATGTCCGTGGCTGACAGCAGATCGCCAAAGGCCTGCATGGCCGTGCCCTCGCGGCCCTCAAGCACCACGCGGATGTTTTCCTGCAGGGGCCCGGTGCTGACCGGGCTGCCGGCGAGCGCGGGAAATGCGGGCGCCAGGCCGCCGCCGTCTTCCTGATGGCAGGTCGCGCAATGGGTGGCATAGACCGCACGGCCACGCTCCAGCAATCGGTCCGTTGTCCACTCCGATGCCACGGTCTGCGCCTCGGCCTGCGAACGGGTCTTCTGTGCCGCCAGCCAGGCCTGGAATTCCGGTTCCGGCAGGGCCTCGACCACGATCGGCATGAAGCCATGGTCCTTGCCACACAGCTCGGCGCACTGGCCGCGGTAGGTGCCCGGTTGTTCGATCAGGGTCCAGGCTTCGTTGACGAAACCGGGAATGGCATCCCGTTTCCACCCGAAATCGGGCACCCACCACGCGTGGATGACGTCATCGGCAGTGATCAGGAAGCGCACCTTCTTGCCCACCGGCAACACCAGCGGGTGGTCCACGTCGAGCAGGTAGTTGTCCACCGTGGCCGGATCAATGCCCGAACGCAGTTGCCGGGCGGCATTCGAGTCTGCGCTCAGCGCGCTGATGAACGCGACTTCCTCGTCCAGGTATTCGTACTTCCATTTCCACTGAAAACCGGTCACCTTGATGGTCAGGTCCGCGCCCGAGGCGTCTTCCATCTTTACCAGTGCGGTGGTCGCGGGGATCGCCATGCTGATCAGAATCAGCACCGGGATGATGGTCCAGACGATCTCGGCGCTGGTGTTGTGGCTGAACTCGGCGGGCCTGTGCCCCCGCGATTTGCGGTGCAGGACGATGGACGTGAACATCGCGCCGAACACCAACACCCCGATGACAACGCAGATCTTCAGGATCACCATGTGCAGTTCGTAATGGATGGCGCTCTGGGCGGTGACGCCGACCGGCATGTTGATCTCGTTGCCGGTCAGTGCGGGCGCCGCCAGCAGGAGCCAGAACGCGGCCGCGACGGCGGCCAGCACGGCCAGGGTTATGATGACGGTATTCGCTCTGTTCATGGACTCGGGTGGTCAGTGGGGCCGGTCGCTCATCGGGTGTTGATCTAGGGGCTCAGGAACCTGAATGCAAGCAGCTCGACGAGCGGTTGTCGGCCCGGGGTAAATCCGGTGCCCAAGAGCGGATCGCGGGCCGCGCGTGGCCGGGAACTGCCGGCGCCGCGGGCGCGTCGAGCGAACCGCCGCGCATTGTATCTACTCTGCAGCGAACCGGGCAAGGACCGGGCTCGCCGAATCGGCGAACTTGGACTTGACCAGCCACGGGCATACACTTACACGAAGCCCGCTCGGTGACGACGGACCGGAGCGATTGAATTGCGCAAGCCGCAGCCCCCAGAATTCCTCATCTCCAGCCTGCCGGAACCCGGTGGTCACCGGGCGGCTATCAGTGAGGCCTACCTGGCGGATGAGACCGCCATGGTCGGGCGCTTGCTGGCCGAGGCGGAGCTGGACCCCGGGACCCGCCGAAGCGTGGCCGAGTCGGCCCGTGAGCTGGTGCTGGGTGTCAGGTCCCGCAGCAGGGAGCGGGGCGCCCTGGATGCGTTCATGCGCGAGTATGACCTCTCGACGGAGGAGGGCGTGGTGCTGATGTGCCTGGCCGAGGCGCTGCTGCGTATTCCGGATGCGGATACCGCGGAGAAGCTGATCGCCGACAAGCTGTCCCGCGCGGATTGGGAGGCGCACCTCGGCAGGAGCCCCTCCATCTTCGTCAATGCCTCGACCTGGGGCCTGATGCTGACCGGCAAGCTGGTGCAGTTGAGCGAGAACACCCAGCAGAGCATTGCGGCCACGCTTGGGCGGATGGCCAATCGCAGCGGCGAGCCCGTGGTGCGCGCAGCCATCATGCAGGCAATGCGCATCATGGGATTCCAGTACGTGATGGGCCGTGATATCGATGAGGCGCTGGACCGCTCGGAGAAGAAGGGCAATCGGGCCTACCGATACTCGTTCGACATGCTGGGCGAGGCCGCCATGACCGCTGCCGACGCGCAGCGGTATTTCGAGGCTTACGCCAACGGCATCCGCGCCATCGGGCGCCGCCGGCGTGGCGACGACATCTTCTCGGCGCCCAGCATTTCGGTCAAGCTCTCGGCGCTGCATCCGCGCTACGAATATTCCCAGCGTGACCGCGTGCTGGCGGAGCTTGGCCCGCAACTATTGGAGCTGGCCCTGTTGGCGCGGGAGCATGGAGTCGCGCTCACCGTCGATGCCGAAGAGGCCGACCGCCTGATGCTGCAGGTGGATCTGTTCGAAACGGTGCTGCGGGACCCGGGCCTGAAGGGATGGGACGGCTTCGGGCTCGCCATTCAAGCCTATCTCAAGATGGCCGGCAGCCTCATCGATTACCTCGCCGACCTGGCCGCAGCGACCGGCCACAGGGTGCCGGTGCGGCTGGTCAAGGGCGCCTATTGGGACGCCGAGATCAAGCACGCGCAGATGGAGGGGTACAGCGGATATCCCGTGTTCACGCGCAAGGCCAGTACCGATGTGTCGTTCATCGCCTGCGCGCGCCGCGTGTTGGCCCGCCGGCAGGCCTTCTACCCACAGTTCGCCACCCACAACGCCCACACCGTCGCCCTCATCGCCGCCCTGGCCGGAGACCGCCTGGATTACGAATTCCAGCGCTTGCACGGCATGGGGCAGGACCTGTACGGCGAGGTGATGGAACGCCCGGGTTTCAATCATGCCTGCCGGGTGTACGCTCCGGTGGGCAGCCATGAGGATCTGCTGCCGTACCTGGTGCGCAGGCTGCTGGAAAACGGATCGAACACCTCGTTCGTGAACCGGATCGTGAACGAGCGCCTGCCCCCCGAGCAGGTTGCCGAGGACCCGGTGGAGCGGCTCCGATCGGTTGACCCGGTGCCGCACCCGGCGATCCCTCTGCCCCCGGAGCTGTACGGCGAGCAGCGCCGCAATTCGCCGGGCGTGAACCTGGCGAGCGAACTCGAGCTGCAGGCGCTGCGGGCGCGCATGCAGGCCTTCGGCGCCCAGCGGTGGCGTGCCGCGCCCCTGCTCGCAGAAGACGTGTCCGGCACCGGGGCATGGTCCCCGGTGCGTGAACCCGCCAGCCTGCGCCGGGCCGTGGGGGAAGTGCGCGATGCGCAGGCCGCAGAGGTGCAGCAGGCCATCGCGGCAGCCGCCGCCGCGCAGCCCGAATGGGACCGGATGCCGGTGGTGCAACGGGCCGCGTTACTGGACAAGGCGGCCGCGCTGTTCGAGGAGCGCCTGCCCGAATTCATGGTGCTGTGCGCGCGCGAAGCCGGCAAGACCGTGCACGATGCCATCGCGGAGGTCCGCGAAGCCATCGATTTCCTGCGCTACTACGCGGCCGAGGCTCGGCGGATGTTCGCGGCGCCTCGGGTGTTGCCCGGGCCGACGGGGGAGCGCAATGAGCTGTCCTTGCATGGCCGCGGCGTGTTCGCCTGCATCAGTCCCTGGAATTTTCCACTCGCCATCTTCACGGGGCAGGTGAGCGCCGCGCTGGTGGCAGGCAACTCGGTGCTGGCCAAACCGGCCGAGCAGACCCCGCTGATCGCCCATCTCGCGGTGCAGCTCCTGCACGAAGCGGGCGTGCCGCGAGCGGTGTTGCAGTTCCTGCCGGGCGCCGGCAGCGTCGGCGCCTGGCTGACGCAGGACCCACGCATCGCCGGCGTCGCCTTCACCGGCTCCACCGAGACCGCCCGGCTCATCAATCGCGCGCTGGCCGCCCGTGACGCCCCGCTGGCCACCCTGGTGGCCGAAACCGGTGGTCAGAATGCCATGCTGGTGGATTCCTCGGCCCTGCCCGAGCAGGTGGTGGCGGACGTGATCGGCAGCGCGTTTCTGAGCGCGGGGCAGCGCTGCTCTGCGCTGCGCGTGCTGTTTCTGCAGCACGATATTGCCGACAAGATGATCGCGCTGCTGGCGGGGGCCATGCAGGAGATCCGGGTCGGTGACCCGACGCAGCTGTCCACCGATGTCGGGCCGGTGATCGATGCACAAGCCCTGCAGGTTCTGCAGGCGCACGCCCGGCGCATGGAGCGCGAGGGACGCCTGATCGCCCGCACGCCGCTCGCGGACCCGGGCGACGGACACTTTTTTGCACCCTGCGCGTTCGAGATCGATTCGCTGGAACGCCTGCAGCGGGAGGTGTTCGGGCCCGTGCTGCACGTGCTGCGCTTCAGGTCACGAGCGCTCGACCCCGTGATCGAGGCAGTCAACGCCACGGGCTATGGACTGACGCTGGGCATACACAGCCGCATCGACCGGATGCAGCGCTACGTCGCGGCACGCGCCCGGGTCGGCAACTGCTACGTGAATCGCACCATGACCGGCGCCGTGGTGGGCGTACAGCCCTTCGGTGGTGAGGGACTGTCCGGTACCGGGCCCAAGGCCGGGGGGCCCCACTACCTGCTGCGTTTCGCCACCGAGCGCACCCTCACCATCAACACCGCGGCGGTTGGGGGCAACGCCAGCCTGCTGGCCATGGAAGACTGAGGGGGGGCGATGTATCTGCAGTACTTCGGCCTGGCCGAGCACCCATTCTCCATCACCCCGGATCCGGCGTTCGTCTACCTCAGCCAGCGGCACCGCGACGCATTGGCGCACCTGCTGTACGGAGTCGGGCAGGGCGGCAGCGGCGGCTTCGTGCAGCTGACCGGGGAGGTCGGCACCGGCAAGACCACCTTGTGCCGCTGCCTGCTGGAGCAGGTCCCGGCAGGCACGCACATCGCCCTGATCCTGAACCCCCTCCTGACGCCGGCCGAGCTGCTGCATGCCGTGTGCGATGAACTGGGTCTCGACACGCAGGGCCTCGCCCACAGCAACAAGGCGATG
>WVWV01000153.1:16600-17063 GCA_011773845.1 Lysobacterales bacterium
CGCCTCAACGCCTTCCTGTTGCGCACGCACCAGTCCGGGGAGCGGGTGGTGCTGGTCATCGACGAGGCGCAGAACCTGAGCCCCGAGGCGCTGGAGCAGATCCGCCTGCTCTCCAACCTCGAGACCAGCAAGGAAAAACTGCTGCAGATCGTGTTGCTCGGCCAGCCGGAGCTGCGCGACCTGCTGACGCGCCGCAATCTGCGTCAGCTGGCCCAGCGCATTACCGCCCGCTACCACCTCACGCCCCTGGGACCGGTGGATACCGCGCATTACGTGCGCCACCGCATGCAGGTTGCCGGCGCCGACCGCGATCCATTCCAGCGCAGCGCCCTGCGTGCCCTGTATCAGCGCTCGCAGGGCGTGCCGCGCCTGATCAACATCATCGCCGACCGGGCGCTGCTGGCCGCCTACGCGAGCGAGCGCCTCGAGATCAATGCCCGCCTGGTCCACGCTGCGGCGGACG
>WVWV01000153.1:17126-20730 GCA_011773845.1 Lysobacterales bacterium
CGCCGGCCTGCTGCTGGCGGCGGCGAGCTACTGGTTCCTGGCGCCCGCGCCGCCGCCGGAGAGCGCGCAGCCCGTCGCGGAGGTTGCCGAGCCCGCTGCGGTGGCGGCGCCGCCGCCCGCCGACGCCGCACCGTCTGCCCCGGCGCGCTTGCAGCCCGACTGGCTGGCGCGGGAGCATGACGCGGCCTGGCGCGGCCTGGGCACCCTGTGGGAAGACCCGGGCGGTGGCGGCCTCATCGGCGCGGCCTGCAGCGGCGTCGCCGGCACCGGCTACGGTTGCCTGCGTGATCGCGGCAGCTGGGCGCGCATCCGGCAGCTGGGGCTGCCGGTGGTGTTGCTGCTGCGGGGAGCCGAGGAACGCCTGCTGTTGTTGCGCGGGCTGAACGACGAACGTGTGCTGGTGGGCTCCCCGGGCAATGAGCTGGCCGTGCCGCGCAGCCAACTGGAGCCCTTGTGGCTGGGCACCTATTTCGTGGCCTGGCCGCAGGCACCGACCTGGCCGCGGCAGATCGGGCGTGATGATTCCGGGCCCGCGGTCGACACCGTGCTGGGCCTGGCGGCCGGCGTCGATCCCCCGTATACCGGGCCCGGCGAGTTCGGGGTGGGCTTCGAAGACTGGCTGAAGGCGTTCCAGTCGAGCCATGGCCTGCAGGCCGATGGCATCGTGGGCCCGAACACGCTGCTTTACCTGATGCGCCCCTCGATCAGCAGCCCGACGCTGCTCACGCACTGGGAGGCCCGGGGCTGATCATGTCTTTCCTGCTCGATGCACTGCGTAAATCCGAGGGCCGGCGGCGCCCGCATGAGGTGCCGACGATCCATGCCGGTGTGGGTGGAGAGCCCCCGTCCACAAGGCGGTCCCGGTGGNNCCCGGTGGTCCTGGGCCGTGGTCATCCTGCCGCCGCTGATGGTCATGACGTGGTTCGGCTGGCGCCAATTCGGGGTGCTCGTGTCGTCGCCGGAGGCTCCGCAGGCCACGATGGCCGAGCCTGCCCCGGCGCCGGCTGGGCCCGTGACGATCGAGCAGGAGGCCGCCTCGCCGCGGGTGGACGACCCCAGGGACGGTCCGCGAACGCCGGTCGAGCAGCTGGCGGGCCCCGGACTCGAGCGGTCCCCGGTCAGCGCGCCGGCCGCGCGGCTGGAGCCGGGCGCGCAAAGCGCCCCGTCGTCCGCAGGCCCCGCCCCGGAGCGCGTGGCCGAGGTCGCGCCGCCAGCGCCCGCCGAACAACCGGCTGCCGAGGCGCGCGAGCGGCAGCCCAGCCCGATTTCCTACTGGGAGCTGCCGTCGTCGGTGCGCCAGGATTTGCCGGAGTTCAAGATCAGCGTGCTGGTCTACGCCGACCACCCCGAAGACCGTTTCATCCTGCTGAATGGCCGCCGGCAGACCGAAGGCGATGAATTCCAACCGGGCCTGGTGCTGCAGGAGATCAGGCGCGACGGGGCGGTGTTCAGCTATCGGCTGTACCGATTTTTGGTCCGTCGCTGAAGGGCGGCGCATGAATTCCGGGATCGTCACCAACTGGTCGAAAGCGCCGCCGCCCCTGCCGTGGGCGACGATGGTGATCACCCTGGCGTGCGTGATGGTGGCCCTGGTCTACTCGAGCGTGCCGCCCCTCGGGCAGCGGGCCATGATCGAGGTGGCCGGCGCGTTGCCAAGCGAAACCGCCCGCATTCTCGACCAGCCGCCGGGGACCTGGTTGCAGTCGGGCATCGTGTCGATCTTCAGTGCGCTGTTCGTGCATTCCAGCTGGTGGCACCTGCTGGGCAACCTGGCGTACCTGTGGGTGTTCGGGCTGGCGGTCGAGCGTCGGGTCGGGCCGCTGATGTTCGCCGTGCTGTTCCTGGCCGGTGGTTCGTTGGCGCACGTGGGTGTGGCCTTGCAGGTCCCGGACTTGAGCACACCGATCATCGGTGCCAGCGGGGCCGTATCGGCCGTGGTGGGTGCCTACCTGGTGTTCTTTCCCTCCCGCCGGATCGGGCTGTTCATTCCCCTCGGACTGTACCTGCAATTCGCGCGCGTGCCGGCATTGCTGGTGATCGGCTCGTGGTTCACCCTGCAGTTGCTTTACACCGTATTTGGCCCCATAACAGGGGTGGTGTCATGGTGGACCCACGTGGCGGGGTTTTCTCTCGGCATCATGTTCGCCTTGCTGGCGCGGGCGTTGGCACAATTAAGGGTTTGATGGCGGTTTCGCGAATGGCGCACAAGACAGTCTATCGGGTGGCGTTCCTGCGGCATGGGAAAGTCTATGAGCTGTACTGCGAGGGGGTCTGCTCCAGTGGTATCTGGGGTTTCGTGGAGCTGACCGGCTTGCTGTTCGATGCCGAGGACAGCGTGGTCGTCGACCCGACCGAGGAGAAGCTGCGCGAAGAATTCGCGGACGTGGAGGTGCTGCACCTGCCGTTGCACGCCGTGTTGAAAGTGGAGCAGGTCAAAAAACGCGGTCAGGCCATCATCCGCGACCGCGAGAGCGGCGAGAAGGTCACGCCGTTCCCGCTGTCACCACCGAGCCGCTCGGGCAGCTGACCGACGGTCAACCCGTTTCTCCTTGCAGCCATTCGATGGCCCCGTTCAGGGCCGGGTCAGCCATGCCCGCCTCGTCCGGCTGGGCATCCACCTCGAGATCCGGATGGATGCCGGTGTCCTGAATGGAACGCCCCAGGGGCGTGAAATAGTGTGCCGTGGTGAGCTTCAGGCCACCCCCGTTGCGCAATGCCAGGATCGATTGCACCGAACCCTTGCCGAAGGTGCGTTCGCCAACGATCCGGGCGCGCTGATGGTCCTGCAGCGCGCCCGCCAGGACTTCCGAGGCGGATGCGGTCTGGCGGTCGACCAGGACCGCCATCGGCACGCCTTGCGCCCATTCGCCGGGCGTCGCCTCGAAGGTCATCTCAGCGGCCGGGAATCGCCCCCGGCTGTGCATGATCCGGCCCTCCGTCAGGAAGCCATCCGCGATGTCGATGGCGGGCTTGAGGTTGCCACCCGGGTTGGCGCGCAGGTCGAGCACGATGCCGCGCAGCGGCTGGCCGCCTCCTTGCTGGACGTCCTCGATGGCGGCCTGCAGATCCGCGGCGCTGTGCTCGTTGAAATGGCTGATCCTGAAATATCCGAAATGCTCCGCGACGCGCTCGCTGGCCACGCTGTTGACGGTGATGTACTCGCGCGTGACGACGACCGTTGTGGGTGCATCCGGCCGGCGCAGATACTCCACCTCGACCTCGGAGCCGGGCGGGCCACGGAGTTCGTTGACGGCCTCCCGCAGGTTTCGTCCCTTCACCGGCCGGCCATTGACGGCCGTGATCAGGTCACCGGCCTGCAGGCCCGCCCGTTGCGCGGGACCGTCGACGACGACGCTGTCGACGTGAATGCGCTGCTCGCGAATCTCGATGGTCACCCCGATGCCGGCATAGCGTCCTCGCGACGAATCATCGAGGTCGCGAAACTCGGCGGGGCTCAGGTACTGCGAGTAGGGATCGAGGCCCGTGACCAGGCCTTCGATGGCCGCGTGGATCAGCGCCCGGTCGCCGATTTCCTCGACGTAGTGGCCGCGAACCTGGTTGAAGACATCGGTGAACGTCCTGAGGTCGTCGAGGGTCAACTGGT
>WVWV01000153.1:20736-32807 GCA_011773845.1 Lysobacterales bacterium
GGCATGCTGTCCTTCATCGGCGTGCTACCCAGGCGGCCGGATCGACCGCCCGTCCATTGTTCCTGAGTTCGAAATACAGGCCCTGGCTGGCACCTGGCACGCTGCCGATGGTGCCGATCACGGTGCCGGGCGGGACCCAGTCGCCAACCTCGAACAGCAGGCTTTCATTGTTACCGTAGAGGCTCATGAATCCGTCGCCATGGTCGATGATCATGAGCAGACCGTAGCCGCGCAACCAGTCCGCGAAGGCAACCCGCCCATAGGCCACCGCGCTGACCTCGCTGCCTGGTTCGCCCTCGATCAGCCATCCCTGCCAGTCCAGGCCACCGCCCCGCGACTGCCCGAAGGCATGCAACACCCGCCCCGTGACCGGCATCGGCAGATTGCCGCGCAGCGAACGCGGATGCAAGTGTTCTCCCAGGTCGGCCGGGATGTCGGCCAGCGCATTCTCGAGTCGCTCGAGCAGTGTTTCCAGGTCTTTGCGGTTGCGGGTGAGTTCTTCGAGGCGCGCGTTATCGCTGTCGATGCGCGCTGCGATGGTATCGAGAATCTGTTGGCGATCCTGGCGCTTCTCGCGCAGTGACTCCAGTTCGCGGGCTTCCCGCGACTGCGCTTGCCTCAGGCTTGCCAGGGCCGCGTCGATTTGCGTGCGCAACGCGTCCAGCGTCGCCAGCGCCTGGCGCAGCTCGCCAATCCGTTCACCCTGGGCGGCCGAGAAGTATTCGTAATAGGCCAGCATGCGGCTCAGGTCGGCGGGACTGTCCTGGTTGAGCAGCAATTTGAGCCGCGATTGCCGTCCCAGCCGGTAGGCGGCCACCATCTGGTCGGCCAATAACTCGTGGCGCTGCTCCAGGCTTTGCAGATACTCGCCACGCTGCGCCTGAAGCTCGGCCAGCTCCGCCTCCGCCGTGCTCACCTCGGACTGGATGCGGCGCAAATCCAGCACCGATTCCTGTACGGCAAGATCCATCGATTCCAGGCTTCGCTGTTCCCTGGCCAACGATTCGCGCGCCTGCGCCAGGGCCTCGCGGAGCCGCCCGATCTCGAGGTCCACCGAGGCGAGCCGGTGTTCGATTTCGTCCCGGCTCAGGGGTTCCTGGGCGACGGCGGCCTGGCCGAAGGCCAGCAGTGCGGCAAGCAGGGCCGGCAGCGACGGCAGCGGGCTGCGACAGCGGTCCACGGCCCTCGGTCAGGCGACGCCGCGCTGCGTGCCGATCAGGCGGAGCAGCGGCTTGCCCGTCATCTCGGCCGGCCGGGGCAAGCCCAGCAGGTACAGCATGGTCGGCGCGACATCGCGCAGGGTGCCACTGGAGGCCATCTCGGCAGCCCGTCCGCGATAAACCAGCGGTACCGGGTTGGTGGTGTGCGCGGTGTGGGCCTGGCCGGTACCGGGGTCGGACATCTCTTCCACGTTGCCGTGATCCGACGTGATCAGGAGCTCACCCCCGACCGCGTCCAGTGCCTGGCAGACCCGGGCCAGGCAGTCGTCGACCGCCTCCACCGCCCGGATGGCCGCAGGCAGGATGCCGGTATGCCCGACCATGTCCGGATTGGCCACGTTGCAGACGATCACGTCATGCGCGCCGGAGCGGATCGCGCGCTCCAGGGCCTCGGCCAGCTCGGGTGCGCTCATCTGCGGTTGCAGATCGTAGGTGGCCACTTGGGGCGAGGGTATGAGCTGGCGCTGTTCCCCGGCAAACGGTTGCTCCTCGCCACCGTTGAAGAAAAAGGTCACATGGGCGTACTTTTCCGTCTCGGCGATGCGCAACTGGCGCAGTCCCGCGGCCGCCAGGGATTCGCCCAGCAGGCCGTGCAGTTTTGCTGCGGGATAGGCGACCTCGGCGCCCAGTTCCGCCATGTACTCCGTCATGCAGACAAAGGCCGCCAGGCGCGGCGGTTGCCGCGCGAAACCCGGGAATGCCGGCTCCAGGAAGGCGCGGGTCAACTGGCGGGCGCGATCGGCCCGGAAATTGACGAACAGCACGGCATCGCCATCATGCACACCATCGAACTCGCCGATCACCGTCGGCTGCACGAATTCGTCATTCTGCTCCCGGCGATAGGCCGCCTCCAGCGCCGAGCCGGCGCTCTCGGCCTGGAATTCCGCGCGGCCCCCGACGATGGCGTTCCATGCCTGCTCGGTCCGTGCCCAGCGCTGGTCGCGATCCATCGCATAGTAGCGCCCGGTGACCGTTGCGAAATGGGCCGCTGGCAAACGGTCCAGTGCGGATTGCATGCGGTCAATGGAAGCGCGCGCACTGCGCGGTGGCGTGTCGCGGCCGTCCAGAAAGGCATGCACCCAGATACGCTCCGCGCCCCGCGCCGCCGCCAACCGCACGGCCGCGATGAAATGCTCCTCGTGGCTGTGCACGCCGCCCGGCGAGAGCAGGCCCATCACGTGCACCGCGCCGCCGCTCTCCCGGGCACCGTCGAACGCGCTGCACAGCACGGGGTTGGTATCGAACTCACCGTCGCTGATCGCCCGCGAGATGCGGGTCAGTTCCTGATAGACGATGCGCCCGGCACCGATGTTCATATGGCCGACTTCCGAATTGCCCATCTGCTCGGCGGGCAGCCCGACCGCCTCCCCCGAGGTGTCCAGCAGGCAGTGCGGCTGCTCACGCCACAGCCGGTCCCAGCACGGCGTGTGCGCGCAGCTGATGGCATTGTCCGGGGCCGCTTCGCGATGACCCCATCCATCGAGGATCATCAGGACCAGCGGCAGGTTGTCTCGAGGCTTGCCCACGTTCTGTCCCGTTCCATGGTTGTTGTCGAACCCGATGCGTGCGGGGCTTGCAAACCATCCGGCCGGCCCCCATTCCCACCGCAGGGGCGGTTTGCAATGCGGCGGATTATCCCACAAATGGACCGGCCGCCGCAGGCCCCGGCTTGCAGAGGCGCGCCGATGCGGGATAATGCGCCGACGATCCGCCAAGGTGGGGTAGAGGATGCAACAACTGGTCGAATTCGCTGGCAATCACCCGTTGCTCTCAGGAGGGTTCGTGGCGGCATTCCTGATGCTCGTCTGGACCGAGATTTCACGCCGGACGCAGGGTTTCAGGGAGCTGTCCGCGGGCGAGGCCATTGCGCTCATGAATGACAGCGACACGCTGATCGTCGATGTCTCCCCGGCGGCGGATTTCAGCAACGGCCACATCGTGGGCGCGCGCAACGTGGCCCTGTCGCGCTTCGCAAACCCGGATCCCGAGATGCGCAAATGGCAAGGGCGTTCGGTGCTGGTGGTGTGCAAGAACGGCCAGACCGCGCGTCAGGCGGCCGCGGCGCTGGTCAAGCTGGGCGCAGCCAGCGTGGCGATCCTCAAGGGCGGCATGACGCAGTGGAAGGCCGATCATTACCCGGTAACCCGCAACTAGAACCCGGCCGGAGCCGGTGGCCTTGCCGCGGTGCTGGTGGGATAATAACCAATTTGGGCAATCGCCCGCGGTGCTCGCGCCCGGGCAGTCAGACGGACTGAATCATCATGGCAGACGAAAAACATACAGACGAGGCCGCCGCCGAGCAGGCGCAACAGCCGACCGCGCAATTTCAGGTGCAGAAAATCTACGTGAGGGACGCTTCCCTGGAGCTGCCCAATGCACCGCAGATTTTCCGGGAGACCGGGGACGCCGAGATCAACATGAACCTGTCGCAGCGGGTCAGTGAAATGCAGGGCTCCGCCGACGGCGTGCACGAGGTCGTGCTGACGGTCACCGTGACCGCCAAGTCCGGCGACAAGACGGCCTACCTGGCCGAGGTTCATCAGGCAGGCCTGTTCGCCATCGTCGGCATGGATGAGCGGCAAAAGCAGTTCACGCTGAACACGTTGTGCCCGCATATTCTCTACCCTTACGCGTGCCGCGTGATCTCGGGCCTGGTCACCGATGGTGGCCTGCCGCCCCTGGTTCTTCAGCCCTTGAGCTTCGAGCAGATTTACGCCCAACGCCTGCAGCAGGCGAGCGCAGCGTCAGCGGAAGGCGTGGAAGCCCAGGGTAACGCCTGACAGCACCGGCCGGACGGTTCCTGCGGACCCTGCAGATGGGCGCGAGCGAAGCAATCGTCGCCGTGCTGGGCGCAGGGTCCTGGGGCACCGCGCTGGCCATCCAGTTGAGCCGTCATGGGCACCGCACCGTGCTGTGGTGTCGCGACCCCGAGCAGCGTGATGACATGCGCCGCCAGCGGCGCAATCGGCGTTTCTTTCCCGATATTCAGCTGCCCGAGGAATTGCGGGTTGCGGAGTCACTGGAATCCGCCGTGGTGGGGGCAGATTTCGTGGTCATCGTCGTCCCCAGCGCGGCCTTCAATGGTGTGACCCAGCGGGTGGCGACCTATCTGCGCCCCGGGCAGGGCCTGGCGTGGGCGTGCAAGGGCTTCGAGCCCGGCACCGGGCGCTTCCTGCATCAGGCGGCGGCGGACTGCGTGCCGCCCGAGACGCCCATGGCGGTGGTGACCGGCCCCTCGTTCGCCAGGGAGGTCGTCATGAACCTGCCCACGGCAATCACCGTTGCCGGCAACGATCCGACCTTCACCAAGCGGCTGGCGGTGGCGCTGCACGCCGGCAATTTCCGCGCCTACACCAGCGACGACATGGCCGGCGCCGAGTTGGGTGGCGCAGTGAAAAACGTGCTCGCGATCGGCACCGGCATCGCGGATGGGCTGGGGCTCGGCGACAACGCCAGGGCGGCGCTGGTCACCCGTGGGCTGGCGGAGATGATGCGCCTGGGCGGGGCACTCGGCGCGCGTCCCGAGACTCTGATGGGCTTGCCTGGGCTGGGCGATCTCGTATTGACCTGTACCGGGGACGAGTCCCGCAACCGGAGGCTCGGGCTGGCGATTGGTCGCGGCGAGGACATGGGGGCGGCCCTGGCGGAGATCGGGCAGGTCGTGGAAGGCGTGATGACGGCTGCGGAGGTCGTGCGCCTGGCGGGCCAGTACCAGGTGAGCATGCCCATCTCCGAGCAGGTCAACGGCATCCTGCATCTGGGGTGGGACCCCGGGGAGTCGGTACGCCGCCTGTTAGCCCGCGAACAGAAGGCCGAACACGACGCCGACTGAGCGCCGCGCGGCCGTTCAGCCCGCGAAGTCCAGCTGCCGCCAGGCCTCGTAGAGGGCGACCGCCACCGCGTTGGAGAGGTTCAGGCTGCGGCTGCCGGGCAACATGGGTAAGCGCAGGCAGCGCCGTGGCCCCAGTTGCTCGAGCAGCGCCGCCGGCAGCCCGCGTGACTCCGGTCCGAACACCAGGGCGTCGCCGTCCCGGAAGCGGGCGTCGCAGTAGTGCTGGCTACCCCGGGTGGTGAACGCCCAGATGCGTGATACGGCGGTGCGCGCGGTAAAACGATGCCAGTCGGCATGGACCTGGACACGGGCCAGGTCGTGGTAGTCCAGCCCGGCACGTCGAAGCCGGGAGTCGCGCAGACGAAAGCCGAGCGGTTCGATCAGGTGCAATGCCGCGCCGGTGTTCGCGCACAGCCTGATGACGTTGCCGGTGTTGGGCGGAATCTCGGGCTGAAACAAGACGACATGCAGCACGGCGGCGCGTCCGGTGGGGAGCAAACCCGCGCGGCGCCGGGCGCCGCCGGGACGGCCAGTATAGCCGCAGCGCAGCGCCCGGGCCGCTAGGCATCAATCGTCGCCGGCCCCGTCGCCCTCGGTGACGCGCTTGCGGATGACGTAGACCTCTGCCTCGTGTGCGTGGATTTCCGCTTCGTCGCCTTCGCTCCTGTGGATGCGAATGACACGGTGGGTGCCGGGCGCATCGTGCCCGTCAGCGAGCTCGCTGTCGTCCAGGCGATGGACCCAGTGCTGCTCGCATTCCTCCGCCTCGCTGCACTCGACGGCCAGCTCCTCGTGGATGGCATGGTGCAAGACTTCGCCATCCTCGGACACCCACGCCCATTCCTCGCACTGCTCCGGCGACTCGCAGTGCACCTCGATCCGCTGGTGAACGGTGCGGTGGCCGGTCTCGCCCGCCGGGTCGATGCCCAGTTGCAGCAATTCGCCGTCCACGTAGATATCGACACCCTCGTCCGTGCGCAGCAGCTCGATGGTTTTGCCGCCGTCCGTCACGATGGTCCGTGACTCGCCCACGGCAAGTTCGCTGACGTCGGTTTCCGCCAATTCGAACGCGTCGGTCTTCAATGCCACCACCAGTGTCTCCCGCGCGGGTACTTCGGCCTGCGCCGGGCCGGGCGTGGCCAGGGTAAGCAGCAGCACCGGCATCACCCAATAAAAGGTCGTCTTCATCATCTCGACTCCCGATTTCCAAGATTTGCGACGAAACGAAGCCCGTCGCCACGTATTTTTACACTCTCCAACTGGGACGCGGTGGCGCGCAAAATCGTCGCAGAAATAGTAACACACTGAAATAAAACAATAAAAAATTCATAATCCGGTGTTCGGCAGGCGTGACTGATAAATTTGACAGGTCTGCCGGGGGCGAGTATCTTTGATCCCCGCCCACACAATATCTTGTGTCTCCAGAAAAAAAAGAGCACAATAAGTTGTGTTCATAATTAAATAAAACCAACCAATTAGACGAGAATATTAATGAGTAGCGTGCAAGTCGAGGCTCTCGGGACTGATTCGCAAGCCATTCCCTTCCAGCAGGCATCGCTGGACATCTGGGACAAGAAGTACCGCCTCAAGTCCAAAATCGGCGAGATCATCGACCAGTCGATCGACGAAACCTACCAGCGCGTGGCGCGCTCCCTGTCGCGGGTGGAGCGGGGCCGGGAAAATCGCGAGCAATGGTATGAGACCTTCCTGTGGGCCTTGCGGCGCGGCGCCGTGCCGGCGGGGCGGATCGTCAGCAATGCGGGTGCGGAGGCGCACAAGCCAGCGACTTCCACCATCAATTGCACGGTATCCGGAACCATCAAGGATTCAATGAACGGCATCCTGGAAAAAGTCCATGAGGCGGGGCTGACCCTCAAGGCCGGCTGCGGGATCGGCTACGAGTTCTCGACCCTGCGGCCGAAGGGTGCGTATGTCTCGGGCGCCGGCGCCTATACCTCGGGCCCGCTGAGCTTCATGGACATCTACGACAAGATGTGCTTCACGGTCTCCTCGGCCGGCGGTCGCCGCGGCGCGCAGATGGCCACTTTCGAAGTTGGCCATCCGGACGTCATGGAGTTCATTCGCGCCAAGCGTGAGGATGGAAGGCTTCGGCAGTTCAATTGCTCGCTGTTGATCACCGACACCTTCATGGAGGCGGTGAAAAATGATGAGCCATGGTCGCTTGCGTTCCCCATGAGCCCCCAGGAGGCCAACGAGCTGGATCTCGACAATCCGGAACAGGTGCTGTGGCGCGAGTGGCCGGATTCCGATGATTACCTGAAGCGCGAAGACGGGTTGGTGGCCTGCCGAATCTACAAGAACGTGCCGGCCCGGCGCCTGTGGGACATGATCATGTCATCGACCTACGATTTTGCCGAGCCGGGTTTCATCCTGATCGACCGCATCAACGAGATGAACAACAACTGGTTTTGCGAGAACATCCGTGCCACCAACCCGTGCGGGGAGCAGCCGCTGCCGCCGTACGGCGCGTGCCTGCTGGGTTCGGTCAATCTCACGCGGTTTGTCGAGCAGCCGTTCACTGACGAGGCGCGCTTCGACTGGGACGAATACCGCAAGGTCGTGAAAGTGTTCACGCGCATGCTGGACAACGTGGTGGAGGTCAACGGGCTGCCACTCGGCAAGCAACGCGACGAGATCAGCCGCAAGCGCCGGCATGGCATGGGCTTCCTGGGCCTGGGGTCGACCCTGACCCTGCTGGGTATGAAATATGGCTCGCCGGAATCGGTTGAGTTCACCGAGCGGGTGGCGCGCGAGATGGCCATTGCCGGCTGGGAGGAGGCGCTGGACCTGAGCCGCGAGAAGGGGCCCGCGCCGATCATGGAGGAAGAATTCACGGTCAGCGCTGAAATGTTGCGCAAGCGGCCCGAGATGACGGCCGATGGCTACCGGGTGGGCGACCGCGTGCCCGGCCGGATACTGCATGCGAAATACAGCCGCTACATGCAGCGGGTGGCCGAGTTCGCGCCGGAGTTGGCGGAGCAACTCGCCGCCGAGGGCGCGCGGTTCACGCATCACAGCTCCATCGCCCCGACCGGCACCATATCGCTGTCGTTGGCGAACAACGCCTCCAACGGCATCGAGCCGAGCTTTGCGCATCACTATCACCGCAACGTCATCCGGGAAGGGCGCAAGACCAAGGAGAAGATCGAGGTCTTCAGTTACGAACTGCTCGCGTACCGCCACCTGGTCAACCCGCAGGCCATGCCGCCCGACCATGACGAGCCCGGCGACCTGCCAGGGTATTTCACCAGCTCCGAGGAGATTACCCCACAGGAGCACGTCGACATCCAGGCGGCGGCGCAGAAGTGGATCGACTCGTCGATTTCCAAGACCGCCAACGTGCCGACGGATTTTCCCTACGAGGAGTTCAAGGACATTTACACCTACGCGCACGGGCAGGGCCTCAAGGGCTGTACGACCTTCCGGTTCAATCCGGAGGCGTTCCAGGGGGTGCTCGTCAAGAGCAAGGACCTTGCCAGCACCACCTATCGCTTCGTTCTCGACAGCGGAGAGACGGTGGAGCTCAGAGGCGACGAGGAGATCCAGTACGACGGCGAAACGCATACCGCCGCGAACCTGTTCGATGCCCTGAAAGAAGGTTATTACGGCAAGTTCTAGAATCGTGGCGAGGCGCCATGAAAGCGCTTCATCGCAAAGGAACACAAGGTCGCAAAAATGGGGCCAGTGACCGCGGCCCACCAGGTAGACAGCCATGCCCATCAAGATTGACCACAAGATCGTAGGCTACGAAGTCGTCAAGGAAGACGAGCAGGAATCGAGTGCGCAGCACGACGGGCTGAGCCGCGAGGAGCGGTCCACGGCCAAGGTCATTCGCATGACCGAGAAGGTCCAGCGTCCGGAGGGATTCGATTCGCTGGAAGGGTCCACCTACAAGATCAAGACACCGCTCGATGATCACGCCATGTACGTGACCATCAACGACATCATCCTCAACGCCGGCACCGAACACGAATCCCGCCGCCCCTTCGAAATCTTCATCAACTCGAAAAACATGGATCACTTTCAGTGGATCGTGGCCCTGACCCGCCTGATGTCGGCGGTGTTCCGCAAAGGCGGTGACGTGACCTTCCTGGCCGAGGAGTTGCAGGCGGTGTTCGATCCCCGGGGGGGTTATTTCAAGCCCGGCGGCAAGTTCATGCCGTCCATCATCGCCGAGATCGGTGCGGTGATCGAACACCACCTGCAGAAGATCGGCCTGATGGAAAAGGAGGAGTTGTCCGAGCAGCAGCAATTGATGCTCGATCAGAAACGCGCCGAGGCCGAAGCGCACGCGCAAAAAAAAATGCTGAACGAAGCTGAGGCTGCCCGTGACGGCGACGAGGAGCCCAGTTATCCGGCCTCCGCGACGCTATGCCACAAGTGCCACACCAAGGCCGTGGTCATCATGGACAACTGCGCGACCTGCCTTTCCTGCGGCTATTCCAAGTGCGGCTAGCATGAGGGTCGCGGGGCCCGCGCGTGGATCGTGGGTTACCGGCCTGCCATGCCACGCCCGCTCGGGGCCGTGGTCGGCCGCTGCGTCCTGACATCGGGTTCGGTCTCAGGCGGTCTCGCGTATTGCCGCGGTCCGTCCGGCATGAGACCCTGAACCCGATGGATGGGAGCGTGCGGATGGTATTGCTGGCCGCTGCGACGGCCGGTTGGCTGGCTGCGCCGGTCGGCGTCGCCGCTGATGAGCTGTTGGCGCAGCAGGCCCTGGCCCGGATGGCCGCGATCGACATGGATGCCTGGGCTTTCCGCCGCACCCTGACGACGCCGAAAGGCACCCGTTTGGACGAGCATGACCCGACCCGGCCCGGCCCGGAACACTGGCAACTGCTCAGCGTCGATGGCGCTCCGCCGACCAGCGGCGAGCTGAGGTCCTATGCCAGCAACCGCCGCAGCCATGCCGATTCGGACCGGATCGGGCCGCTGGCCAGCAGCCGGGACGTCGTGAACCTGCTGCGTCCAGGCAGCCTGGAGGTGCTACACGCCGATGGCGAGACGGCCACCTTCGGCTTCCAGTTACAGTCCCCGGATGGACGTCGCTCGCAGGCCTGGGAGCAGATGCGCGGCGAGTTCCGGGTCAACCGCAACGCCGGCGAGCCTTATGTCGACACCGTGCGCGCCTGGAATTCGGAGTCATTCCGGCCGCGTTTCGGGGTGCGGCTGAACCGGCTTGGAGTGGAAATGCGCTTCGATGAGGCCGGCGGCTTCGTGCTGCCGAGTGAGCTGAGCATTCACTTCGACGGGCGCGCCCTGTTGTTGATTCCGATCGAACAGACCCTCGACTACCGTTTTCACGATTTGCGGCACGTAGCGCCGGCCCGGGAGGATTGATCAGGCCGCCGGGGCTCCGGGCCCGGCACCCGCCCAGGCGGCCACTCGCCGCGCCCAGTTCTCGCCATCGGATTCCTGAATGAAGTGCCCGCCGCGCAGGGTGGCGTGCGGTTGTCCGCGGGCCCCCGGCACCCGGCGGCGGAAGGCTTCCACGGCGGGCCCGGTGATGGGGTCCCCATCCGAGAAGCACAGCAGTACCGGCTTGGTCCATGTCTGCAGCGCGGCCCAGGCCTGGCGGTTGTCCGGGGCGGCGGGGTCATCGGGCGTGATCGGCACGAGCAGGGGGAACTGGCGTGCCCCGGCCTGGTAGCGGGCGGTGGGGAAGGGCGCGCGATAGGCGTCCATTTCGCCCGGCGTGAGCGAACCGCGGCCAAACTCGTTGCAGATCAGGCCGGGGTCGAAATCCTCCACCTGCTGGCTGTAGGCTCGCCATTTCATGAAGGCCTCGGGCATGGGCTGGTCACCGGTGGGAAGCGCCGTGTTCGACAGCGCGAGCCGCGCGAAGCGCTCCGCCATCGCGGTGGCCAGGCGGAGCCCGATCAAGCCGCCCCAGTCTTGCGCCAGCAGGGTGATGTCGCGCAGGTCGAGGTCCTCGAGCCACGCGCGCATCCACTGCACATGGGAAGCGTAGGTGTAGGCCGTGCGGGCGGCCGGCTTGTCCGAGCGGCCGAAGCCCACCAGGTCGGGCGCCAGCACGCGGAAGCCGGCGGCTGTCAGCACCGGTATCATCCTGCGATACAGGTAGCACCAGGTCGGCTCGCCATGCAGGCACAATGCGACCGGTGCCCCACGCGGGCCTTCGTCCAGGTAGTGCAACCTGAGTTCGCCCAGGGCGGGGTCCCGGATATGCAGGTAGTTCGCCCCAAATGGAAAGCCGGGTAAATCCGTGAATCGCGCATCCGGTGTGCGCAACACCTGCATGTCAGCGCCTCCCGTGCCTATCATGCCGCCCCGTCCCTAGACCTTGAAGCGGTATTCACGCTCCGGATCGCGTGCCGCGTCCGGCGGATAATTGCGCCACTTGTCCGCGTAATACTGCTCGCGGTGATCGCCTTCGGAGGCCCGGTTGTAGGTGATGTACAGCACCCGGCGGGCCTCGTTGGTGTGATTGGGTTGCGAGCGGTGGGGCGCGTAGGAATCGAAAAACACCGCGTCACCCGGCTTGCAATGAACCGCTTGGTAAGCGATGTGCCCGGTGTCCTCCTCGGTCAGCGGCGCCCACATGGCGCCCAGCAAGCCGCGGTCGTGCAGGCCCGGGATGACCTCCAGGCTGCCGTTCTNNGGCTGCCGTTCTCCGGCGTGGTCTCGTCGATTGCCACCATCGCGGTGATGTGCAGTCGGGCATAGTCGTCCCAGCCCGCCTGGACGTCCTGGTGCGCCTTGAAGCCGTCGCCGCCAGGCAGCTTGAAGTTGATCTTGTCCTTGAACAGCACGGCCGGCTCGCCAAACAGCTCGCTCACCGCCTGCAGCATGCGTCGACGCGTGATCAAGCGGGCAAACTCGTTGTGATAGGGGACGAAATTCTCGATGCGGGACAGGATTCGCGCGCCATCCTCGGCGCGCGTCTCGAAATACATCCAGTGGTGGTCCGGTGATTCCGGCGCATCGGCCAGTTCATCCGTCCAGCGGCTGATGGCACGTGTTTCTTCGACGCTGTA
>WVWV01000153.1:32819-33158 GCA_011773845.1 Lysobacterales bacterium
CATGGTTCATTCTCCTCGGGCTGGGGTCGCGCAGCGTCACGGCGGCGGGCGCGCAGGTTGCGGGTCGCGGAAATCAGGTTGTTGGTGGTCCAGTACAGCACCATGCCGGCCGGAAAAGTATAGAACAACAGCAGAAAGGCGAGGGCCATCAGCAGTAGCTTGCGGGCCTGCCGGCGCTGCAGTTCCGGGGTAAGCGCCTCGTGCTGGTGCAGATAGGAGGCGGTCACCGACAGCCCGGTCATCAGGAACGGCAGCAGGTTGAACTGATCGCCGAGAAAGAACAGCCGGAACGGCAGCGTGAAGATCGAATCGGGCCTTGCCAGGTCTTCGATCCACACA
>WVWV01000153.1:33240-44223 GCA_011773845.1 Lysobacterales bacterium
GCCTCGCCCTTGAAGCGGCGTTTGATCTCCTGCAGTTCGGGGGCCAGCCGGGCCTCGGTGCGGTGCACCTCGTCCTGCAGCCGATCGGCGATGCGGGTCAATGGTCGCATCAGGAAACCGACCGCCAGGGACAGCAGCATGATGGCGGCACCCCAGTGCGGCACCAGCGCGTAGATCGCGTCCAGCAGCAGGTACAGGCCCCGGCAAATCAGCCGCAGGGGGTACCACAGGCTGGCGTACATGAGTTCGGTCAGCTCGGCGTCGGCGCTGGCGAGCGACGCGGACTCCACCGGCCCGAGGTACACACGCACCAGCAGCGGTCCGGCGTCAGGAGAGGCGACCCGAATCTCCGCTTCCTGCTGTTGGGGAGCGGATTGCAATTCCGCGACCAACGGCCGGTCGGCCGCCATCAGCGCGGCCCAGAAGCGCAGGCGAAAGCCGAACCAGTTCGCACTCGTCAGGCGGGTGGTTTCCTCCGCGTCGAGCTCGGCACCGCCCACGCCGTCCTCCGACTGCCAGGTGTATCGCAGCCGCTCCAGCAGCGTGCCGAAGCCGGCGGACGGCGGCGGGCGGAAAGCCTCGCCCGAGCGCAGTCGGAGCCCGGCCGGCTCCTCGAGCCGCAAACGGATCGTCCATCCCTGCCGCGGAATGTGCCACACCGAGCCTGGCGTGCCATCGGCACCGTAGAAGGTCAATACCGTCTCGAGCTCCGTTTCCAGTCGTTCCAACCGCGGTTGCCTGGCGGTGGACCGTTCGAAGCCGAGCACATCGCCCGTGCCGCCGAAGCGACGGGTGCGCGTCGTTTGCGCGTCACAGGCGGGCAGGCAGGCCACCGCACTTTTAAGGGTGCCGGTCTCGCTGAACGTCAGCTGCAAGGACTCGGTCATCACCTCGGTATCCGCGGTGGCCCGGCCCGAACCCAGCAGCACGAGGGCCAGTACCCAGCAGCAGCGCGCGCGGGTCGGACGGGTCACCGGTGGAACCTGCGGTTTTCCTGCATGACCGCCTGCAGCGTTCCGGCGTCGAAAGACGGTTGGTGGATAAGCCGGTATGCGCGGTCCCGGACCTCGTAGGTGCCGTTGGGGAAGGTAACGGTGATGCGATCCCGCTCGATGACCGCGTAGTTGTAATAGCTGCCCGCGATCAGCCACTCCCAGCTGATGCCGGCGAGCAGGTCGCGCCCGGAGCTGAAATCGGCGGCCTCGTTGGCGCAGGACAGCAGGCGACGCAGCAGGGTCGGGGCCACGTCGTAATGCGAGGTCCGATGCTCGAGGCGCCTGGCATTCATGCCCGGCCAGCGGATGATCAGTGGGACCTGCAGCTGGTAGCGGCTGAAGCCGGAGCCATGGCGGTCGAAGCCGGGCCCGCTTTCGCTAAACTCCTCGCCATGGTCGGAGGAGATCAGCACCACGGTGTTCCGGTCCCAGCCGCCTTGCTCGAGATGCTGCAGTACGGCCGCGACCTGACTATCGCTGAAATGCACTGCAGTCTGGTATTCAGCGAACTCCTCGGCGCGCGGATGCCCGGATGGGGGATCAAAGCGCAGCGGGTAGTCGGGCGGGAAGTCGTTCACCCGTGGCGCGTCGTAGTAGAGGAAGCCGAAAAAGGGCGTGGGGCCCTGGTGCGCGTCCAGCCAGGCCATCCAGTCCTCGGTCACGCCGATGTCGCGGGGCCAGCCGCGCACCTTGCTCTCGTCGCCGGCCACGCGCAAGCCCGGCACGTTGGCGAATGCCGTCTTGTCCAGCATGACCGGCCGGTACAGGTCGGCGCTGCTGAAAATGCCCAGACGGTAGCCCTGCCGTTGCAGTTCGTCCATCAGCACCGGGGGTCTCTGGATCGCCTCGAAGCTGCTGAAATACCCCGGCGGCAGCCCGTAGAAAAAGCTGAACAGGCCCATGCGCGAGGAGTTCCCGCCGCTGAAGTGCTGCTGAAAATCCAGCGCTTCGCTCGCCGCGAGTCGCGTCAGCGTGGGTGCCGTGGATGCATCCAGAACATCGCTGCGCAGCGAGTCGATAATGATGACGAGCAGGTTGAGCCGCTCGCCCGCGCCGCAACGCATGGGCTGCAGCGGGTAATTCAGCCCTCCGGCCGGGGTGCTCGTGCCGCGCGACATGCGCCGGGCCAACTGGCGTTCACGGCTTTGCTGGAGATCGACCAGCCCGAGACGGTACAGCCACTTCTTGGCAGTGATGCCGGTGTGCACCGGCAACTGGTTGCCCAAGCGGGTGACCGGTGTGAAATAGCTGGCGTCCGACCATGCGTAGATGCCTTGCGCCACCAGCAGGCTGATGGTCAGCATCAGGGCCAGGGGCCGCCCGAAGGCGCGCGGCCTGCCTGCCAGCCAACGCCAGATGGCACCGGCCAGGATGGACTCGAAACCCAGCGCGATGACAAACATCACCGCCGCGAAGATCCAGCTCTGGGCGCCCAGGATCTGGGCCGTCAGCAGGTTCAGGTGGAATCGACTTTGCGACCAGAGCAGGCTGTCCAGGGTCATCACCGCCACCATGCATGCCAGCACCAGGATGGCCGCCGCGAACACCAGCCTGCGCCGGGGCACCAGCGCGATCACGGGCGCAACCACCAGCAGCAGCGGCAACAGGGCCAGTAGCGCGTGGTGACTGAAATAGATGGTGAGCAGGTACACCCAGGCCAACGGTTCACGGCCCGGCTCCGCCCCGGCCATGTAGAGCAGGCTGATCACGCCGAGCAGCACGGCATTGGCCATGGCAAACCAGCCCAGCCAGCGGAACAGGGCGGTGCGTGGTGCGTTACCCGCCGCCATGCAGCATCGCCTCCAGTGCATCCTGTTGCTGGTCTGCCAGGCGCGCCAGCTCGCGCGCGCCCAGCGGCACCGAGCGGCCGAGGTTGAACACCAACCGCTGGCGCAAGCCGGTCATCCGGGCCCGGAATGCAGCGCGGTCCTGCAGCAGCCCCCGGACGGCCTCGGGGACAGCGCTCAGCCGGTCCCGGGAAATGACCACGCCGACCTCCTCGCGGATGGCCGCTTCCAGAGGCTCCAGGCCCAGGGCCTGCCAGTCGGGGTTGCGCACGCGGCGTGGCAAATCGATGAACAGCACCGGTTTCTCCAGTCCCAGGGCGTACTCGATGGCCATGGCGGACCAGTCACTGATCAGCAGGTCCGAGCGGAACAGCGAGCCGGTCTCGCCCATCTGCTCAATCAACTCGAACCGCGGATGCGCGCCGAATTCCGCGAGCAACTGCTCGATCACCGCCGGTGTGCGTTTGCGGGTCTGGTAATGGGGCCGCATGATGACCCGCAGGCCGCTGGTGAGCAGCGCCTCGAGCAACTGTGACCCGCAGGCGTTGAAGATCGAGTCCGGCCCCCAGGTGGGGGCCACCAAAACCGTCGGTACCGAATCGGACGGGCGCTCGGCATGCTGCTGTGCCTGCGCCATCAGTGTCTCCAGCCGCGGATAGCCAAACTGAAACAGGTTGCGCGCAGGCATTGACTGCAGTTCCTCGCGCCGCCGCAATTCAGCAACATGATGCGGGCCCACGCACAGGAAGCTGTCATAGCCGTCGTAGGAATCCGCGTGATCCACCATGTGCGTGCTGCCCATCGAATGGAACAGGTACACATAATGCACCGGATGGATCGAGCGTTTCAGGTTCAGGTTGCCGAGATCCATCATGGTGAGCACCACAACGCCCGCGCGCTGCACCTGGAAGTGGATGGTCAGAAACAGCCCCTCGGGAATGCAGATGGCACGCAAGCGCTTGTGGCGCTGGGCCAGGCCCGGGTCCGCAGCGTCCGAGCTCACGTACGTAACCGACCGGTCGAGGTCACGCGTGAGGGCGGTGATCAGCGGTTCGAAAAAGTGCCAATCCTGACCGCTCTCGGAATAGAACACGATACGCTTCCACTCCGGTGCCAGCCCGCGGTATTCGCGCCAGCCTCTCCAGGACTGCCAGAAGCCCATGGATTCCCGCGGGCCTCAGTCGGCGTGCTCGTCGGCGCCGGTCCCGGTGGCCGGGGGGCGGCGGCGGAACCAACCCTTGATCCGGTACCAGTAGGTCTTCACGGCCAGGGCCAGCGAGGCGAACAGGCCGACGATGGCGGAGATGACCATGCTGCCCGTGCTCGGGTCGAGGTAGGCCTCGGCGTCGCGGGCCGCCAGCAGAAAGATCAGCAGGCCCAGCGGGCCCAGGGCTTTGTGCGCGCGCATGCTGTGGGAATGTCCTCTACTGCTCAAATACCTGATCGATGGCGACTGCCAGACGCTCCAGGTCATCGTCGGAGATGTCGCCCATCGTTGAAATCCTGAACATCTCTTTCGACAGCCCACCCTGTCCGGCATAGATGATGAAGCCGCGTTGCTTGAAACCGTCGTGCACGTCATTGTAATTGAGAGTCGATGGCATTCCATAGCTGCGCAGCGCGCAGGAACTCTCCGCCGGGGCGAGCCATGGCGCCACGCCCTTGTCGGCCAGGGCCCCGCGCACCCGCTCCGCGCACGCGGTATAGCGGGCGTGACGGGCCGGCCAGCCCCCCTGGGCCTCCAGCTCCGCAAGCGCCGCATGCAGCGCCAGGTAGGCGTTGACCGGCGGCGTGAACGGGGTGGAGCCCCGGGCCTGCCGTGCGGCCCAGGTGGCCAGGTCCATGTACACGCTGCGCGGCGGCAGTTGCGCGTCCAGCAAGGCACGGCGGACGAGCACCACCGCCAGCCCGGTGATCCCGTGCAGGCACTTGTTGGCGGTGGCTGCGCAGGCCGACAGCGCCGGGTGCTCGAAGGGAATCGCCTCGGCGCCAAAGCTCGACACGCCGTCGACCATCAGCCGTACGCCATGCGCCGCGCAGAGATCGGCCATCTCGTCCAGGGCATTGAGGCGCCCGGTGGTGGTCTCGTGGTGCACCATGGCCAGGGCGGCGTAGTCTCCGCTGGCCAGGCGCTGTTCGACCGCGGCGCCATCGATGGCCTCGCCCCAGCGATAGCGCAGCGAATCCGCCGGCAGGCCATGGACATCGGCGATGCTCCGCAGCCGCTCGCCGTAAACCCCATTTTCCAGCACCAGCAGCCGTTCTGCCGGCCGGACCGTCGAGGCGAGCATGGCCTCCATGGCCAGCGTTCCGGAGCCCCCGAGCGGCACCGCCGCCCACTGCCCGGGATCGCATGCATAGACCCCCAGCAAGCCCTCGATCACCGCCTGCTGGAGGTCCAGGAATTCGGGCTCCCGATGGCACAGGTCGGTGCTCGTCGCCGCGCGGCGCACAGCCTCGCTCAATGTGACCGGCCCGGGGTTCAGCAGCACCGTGCGTGCCATGCCTGCCTCACGCTTCATGCGCACCGTCCACCCACGGCGCATCGACGCCGAGGTGGCGCATGAGCCGGGTGCGTACGACCAGGGGGGTGACGTCCGGGCGCGGCAGTGTGGCGGGGGTGCCGAGACGGGTTTGAATGTGCATGAATGCGGGCCCGCCGGAGACGGCGAGGAAGCGGCCAATGTCGCCCGCCTCGCGGTACTCCGTGGCAGGCTGGTAGCCGCAGGCGGCAGCGACGCCCGCGAAATTCACGCCGGCGCTGACCGTGGCCTGGCCGCCGGTGGATTCGTGCGCGCCGTTGTCCAGCAGCAGGTGGTACAGACCCGGGCCACCGTAGGCACCCAGGGTGGCGAAATTCCCCATGCGCATCAGGGCCGCTCCATCGCCGTCGGCAATGATGACACGTAACTCGGGGCGGGCCAGGGCGAGGCCGAGCGCCAGCGCCGGGGCGCAACCCATCGAGCCGACCATGTACAGGTGATTGGCACGATCCGCGACGGCATATAGCTCTCGCCCGGTGTAGCCGGTGCTGCCGATCACGACGCTGCGCTCCGGATCCGTGCTGGCGACCAGCTCCGCGAGCACCTCGTGCCGGCTGGGCAGTCTGGCCGGCGCGCCGCGTCCCTCCGGCGCCGGGGACGGTACCGCGCTGCCGGCGGGGGCGGAGTTCCGCAGAGCGTAGGGCGCCACGCTGCCCTTGCGCATGACCAGCGCGTAGGGACGCCCGGAGCCATCCATGTGGCGGCAGGCAGCGGCCAGGCTGGGCTCGATCGCTTGCGCGGTGGGCGGAAACCATTCCCAGGGGATGTCCAGCAGCTCCAGCATGCGCAGCGTGACCTGCCCCATCAGCTCGTGCTGCGGCTCGTCGCCGAGCTCCGGGTCGCCCCGCAGAGTGACGATCAACAGCATGGGCAAACGAAACACCCAGCTGAGTGAGCTGAGCGGGCTGACCGCGTTGCCGAGCCCGGAGTTCTGCATCATGACCACCGCCCGCTGTCCCGCCAGCGCGGCCCCGCTGGCCATGGCGACCGCATCGCCCTCGTTGACGGCGTCCACGTAGGTGAGCTCGGGGTCGTCGATGCTGTAGTTGATGAACGACTTCAGGTAGGAACACGGCACGCCGGTCCAGAAGGTGAAACCGCTGTTGCGGGCCGGTTCCAGGAATTCGTGGGCCTCAATCATGTCGCGCGCCCCCATGCGCTGTCGGTGGCCGCCTAGTCATCCTGCTGCTGGGCGAAGGCACCGGCGCGCTCGAGGTCTTCCAGGTCGTTGACGTCCAGCCAGTGGCCGCTGATGTACTGCACCTGGGGCGCATGATTGTCGGCGACGAGCTGGTTGAGGAGGTCGGGCATGCCCAGGCGAGCGAAGTCCTGCCGCTCACGCAGGCGGTCGAGGGCCGCGACGAGGTGTCCGCGGCCGGCGCCGGCGACCCGTAACATGCCGATCCAGCGCCCGTCGGGGCTGCGTCCGTTCCAGTCGGACCGGTCGGTGACCTGCTCCAGCGCCGACTTCTGCTGGTACAGCGCGCGGTTGTCCGGGCTCGAGCAGTAGGCCAGGTCGTGCTTGTTGCCTTGCACGTCCTGCAGGGGTGCGGAATCCACCACCATCAGCAATTCCGCATCCCAGTCCAACAGGTTGTGCAGGATGTAGGAGCGGAACAACACGTCGCCGTAGATGATGACGGTGTTGTCGCCGAGGCGTTCGAGAGCGCAGTCCAGGGAGGCCAGCTCGCCGGTTTCCGACCACCGCTCGTTGACGATCACTTCCGCGCCCTGCACATCGATGGCTTCCTTGCGNNTGGCTTCCTTGCGATAGCCCGCCACCACGGTGATCTCGTTGACATCATGGCGCTTGAATTTGTCCGCCAGCCGGCGCAACACGGGGATTCCGGCCACCGGTATCATCGCCTTCGGGCGTTCCCGCGTGAGCTGCTCCAGGCCCTCGCCGCGGGTCGCCGCCAATACGATGGCCGCGGCGGGCGAGGCGCCACCACGGACGTAGCGCCGTTCAGCCTCCAGCAGCTCATCCGCACCCTGCAGACGAAAGATCTCGCTGACCGGCGCGATGTGGTGTTCACTTTCCACCAGCGATTGCGATTCATGGATGCGCAGGGCGGTCTTCTGCATGGCACGCACACTGGCCCTTAGCATGTGGTTGGCCCAGATCACCAGGCTGATGCCGGCTTCCCGGAACACCTCGGTGGGGGTCGCGTAATATTTGGTCGGCACGATGACGAGGGGGCAGCGCCCGGCCCATTCCGCGGCAAACCGGAGCACTTCGTCTGGCTGGCTGGATTTGCTGTGGATCAGGATCGCGTCGGCGCCGGCGGCATGATAGGCCTCCGCCCGCTTCAGCGCTTCGTCCAGTCCCCAACCCGCGATAAAGGCCTCCACCCGCGCGACGATGCAGAAATCCTCGTCCTGCTGGGAATCCTTGCCAGCCTTGAGTTTGCCGCAGAATACCGGTATCTCCTCCAGCGGTTGGCGCTCACCGCCGATGAAACTGTTGGATTTGGGGAACAGCTTGTCCTCGATGCACACGCCGGCGATGCCATGTTGCTCAAGCTTGCGCACCAGGCGCCGCAGGTTGTTGAAGTCGCCGTACCCGGTATCGCCATCGAGCAGGATCGGGATGCGGGTGGCATCGGCCATGAATTCCAGCTGATCGACCACCTGCGTCCAGGACAGCTCGTTGTTGTCGCGCACGCCGTGCTGGGCCGACAGGGCCAGTCCCGAGGCCCAGATGCCCTTGAACCCCGCTTCCTCGACGATGCGCGCCGACAGGCCGTTGTGCGCCTCGAGGATGAACTCGGTCTGGGGAGACCGGATCAGGTTGCGCAACTGGGTGGTCTTTTTCATGCTCGGGCCTGCTGCCTCAGTATCCGGGAACGTCATCCCGTATCGCCGGTAAGACCTCCCGCTCCGCGCGCTCCACGTCTTCGGCAAAGTCCACTTCCACCCACGGCAGGCCGGTGATGTCCTCGAACCCGAACCGCCCGGGCATGCTCAACAGCACGTCCCGCAGCGCCTCTTCATGTGGAGCGTCCGCCAGGCCTTCCGCCTCGTAGCGGGCGCACGCCGCAGCCACGGCGGCCGAGGTGGACGCATCGAAGCGGAAGAAACCCACCGATTCGCCAAGCTGGTCGAACACCAGGCCGGGCGGCAATTGTTTGCGAAATTCGATCATGATGCCGTTGGCAACCGCTATTTTGACCGGTTCGTCGCCGGGAATAAACTCGCGGTCGAGCAGCAGGCAATTGGCATGGGCGGATTGCAGCAGCCGGCGCAGGATGTCGGGATGAAACAAGACATCGGCATCCATCAGCAAGGTGGGTTCGCCGCCCTGGAGGATGTCGGCGGCCGCCAGCAGGCTCAGTACGCTGCCGGCCAGGAAGCGCGGGTTGTAGAGGAACGAGACCGGCGGGCGCTCGGTGAGGCTGCCGACATGTTCAATCAGCCGGTCGGCCTCGTAGCCGACCACCAGGTCCACCCGGTTGATGCCCAGCTGGTTCAGGGTGCCGAGTTGCCGGGCCAGCAGCGTGCGGCCGCCGATTTGCAACAGGCATTTGGGATGGCCGTCCGGGTTGGACGCCGCCAGGCGCTCCCCGCGCCCGGCGGCCAGTACGATTGCGCGCATACGTCTCGAAACAGCGGTGAGGCGCTTTATTGTAGCTCACCGGCAGCGCCTTCGGGGGGCACGCCGCAGGCGCGGTTCACCGGCAATGCGCGGGGTCGACCAGCGTCCACAGCTCGTTGCCGGCCTCATCGGTGCTGATCGCAAAGCAATCACCCGTGCTGTCCCGACGGTATCCCACGACCGGCTCCAGCACCCGCGTGGCAGCCCACCCGGGGTCATAGCCGGCCGCTACGGGAGCGCTCGCATGCGCGGCGTGCACGATGGTTCCAAGCAGCGCGGCGCCGGCCGCCAACTTGAACGCATCGTCGTGGTGGCCGGAGTAATGGTAGGCGCCGTGGTATCCGTACCCGCCAGGGTAGGGGTAACGGTGCCCACCGTAATGATGCCCGCCGTAGTAATGCCCGCCGTAGTGCCAGCGGCCGTGGTGGCGGTAGTGGCCATGCGAGCGGTAGTGGTGCGAGCGGCGCCAGTGTTTCCGGGCGTGGCGATACGAGCGGTGGTGGGGCGCGTAGGAATGGTGGTGGGTCGCTCCGCGATGACCGGCGCCACCGCGTTCCTTGTGCCCCGACCAGGCCGGCTGCGCCAGTCCGAGCAGCAGCGTACCTGCCGCGATGGCGATCACGACTGCCGTGCGTTGCGTCTTCATGTCAGACCTCCTGGTTTGCGTTGGGTGGCAGGATCAGCTTACGCGCGGGTGACTGAATAGCGGCTGAACACGCAGGTCTCGCCAAACCCGGCGACACTGCTATCATGTGCCGATGACGAATACGGCCCACACCGTGCAGCGCAAATGCGACGGCCTTGAGCTCCCTGCGGGCGAAATCGAGCAGTTCATCGTGGGGGTGACCGATGGTTCGGTGCCCGATGCCCAGCTGGGTGCGTTCACCATGGCGGTGCACCTGCGCGGCATGAGCGTGGCCGAACAGGCCACCCTGACCCTGGCCATGCGCGACTCGGGCCAGGTGCTGCAATGGCCCGCGATCGACGGACCGGTGCTCGACAAGCACTCCACGGGTGGCGTTGGCGACATGGTCAGCCTGATCCTGGCCCCCATGATCGCCGCCTGCGGGGGCCATGTGCCGATGATCTCCGGGCGCGGGCTCGGCCACACGGGCGGTACGCTGGACAAGCTGGAGAGCATCCCCGGCCTCCGGGTGGGCCCGGGCATCGAGGAATTCCAGGCCCAGGTGCGCGAGCATGGGGTCGCCATCATCGGCCAGACTCCGGAACTGGCACCCGCCGACGGGCGCATGTACGCGGTGCGCGACATCACCTCGACGGTGGATGCCATACCGCTGATCGTGGCGTCGATCCTGTCGAAAAAACTCGCCGAAGGACTGGACGGCCTGGTGCTGGACATCAAGTGCGGCAACGGGGCTTTCATGTCCAGCCTGGAGCGCGCCCACGAACTCGCGGCCGAGATCTCAGGGGTGGCGGCGCAATCCGGGCTCGCCTGCACCGCCATCATCACCGACATGAACCAGCCGCTGGCCTGGAGTGCGGGCAACGCGCTCGAGATTCGCGAGGTTGTCGATTTCCTGAACGGTGCGCGTCAGCACCCGCGCCTGTTCAACGTTACCCTGGCACTGGCCAGCGAGTTGCTGCGCCTGGGCGGGTTGGCGAACACGACTCTGGAGGCCAGGCGCCGGCTCGAAGCCTGCCTGGCGAGCGGCGCCGCGGCGGAGCGGTTCGCACGCATGGTGGTCGCCCAGGGTGGGCCGCCCGACCTACTGGAACGACCGGAAGCGCATCTGGGGCCCGCGCCGGTGGTGCGGGAGGTGCTATGCGAGTCCGAGGGTTTCGTGGCTGCCATGGATACCCTGGCCCTCGGGCAATGCGTGGCACGGCTGGGTGGCGGACGCTGCCACATCGAAGACACCATCGACCCGCGTGTGGGCCTCACCGGGCTATGCAGCGTCGGTGACGCAGTGGAACTGGGAATCCCGCTGGCGACCGTGCATGCCGCGACCGAGCCCGCCTGGGAGCGCGCCGCGCGGCGCGTACGGGATGCCATCGACATTCGCCCGGAGCCCGCGCCGATCCTGCCGACGGTGTACGGGTGG
>WVWV01000093.1:0-8620 GCA_011773845.1 Lysobacterales bacterium
TGGCGGGCGCTGAAGGTCCGGTCACGGTCCAGCATCGAGCCGTGGTTTCCCCAGCAGGCAACGATCATCGCCGCGTCCGCCGCCAGCCACGCCAGCCAGCGGTCGGTGCCGTCCCCGACGGGGTCGCGGGCCGCCCTGAGTTGCTGTGGACGGGTGGCGCGCAGGGCGAACAGGTTCGCCATCAGCAGCCCTCCGTAGCCCCAGCGGCGCGCGAAGCCGATACACCGGCGAAGGGTCGGGTCGTCCCGGCTTTCATCCGCGCTCGACGGGTTCAGACCGACAAACAGGATTCGACCTTCGCCGGAATTCCAGTTGCGCCATAGCGCCAGTCGATAGCGACGGCCCGCGGTGAACGCCGCCCCGGACGCGGAACGGGACCAGGGGCCGGAGGGGTTACTCACGCAGCGCCTGCAGTTGCTCGACCTGCTGCCGCAGCCGGTCGACATTGGCACGATGTGCCGCCAGGCGCTCCTGCTCCTGGGCCACCACCTCGGCCGGCGCATTGTCCAGGAACCGCCGGTTCTGCATTTTGGCCTGCGATCGTTCGAGATCGGCCTGCTCGCGCTGCAGCAGCTTGTCCAGCCGCGCCAGCTCGGCCTTGACGTCGACCAGCCCCGCCAGCGGGATCAGCACCTTGAGCTCGCCCACCAGGGCCACCGCGCACTTCGAGCTGTCTTCCTGCTCATCCAGCCAGGCAAAGGAGGCAACGCGCCCCAGTCCGGCGAGCAGGGCCTGGAATGTTTCGAAACGGCTCCTGTCCTGCGCTCCGCCCGCCTGCAGGCAGACGTCCAGTTCCCGGGTCGGGGCCAGGTTGAGCTCCGAGCGAATGCGCCGGATGCCTTGCAGCACGTCCTTGAGCCAGTCGATGCCGGCCTCCGCCGATGCATCCACCGGCCCGGCGGCCGGGTAGGGCTGGGTCATGATGCTGTCACCGGCGATCCCCAGCGGCGCCTTGAGGCGTTGCCAGATTTCCTCGGTGATGAACGGCATGAACGGATGCAGCGCGCGCAGCGTGAGTTCCAGCACCGAGAGCAGGGTGTGGCGGGTGGCGTTCTGTGCCTCCTCGCTACCCTGCTGCAGGACCGGCTTGGAGAATTCGAGGTACCAGTCGCAGTACTCGTTCCAGGTGAATTCATACAGAGACTGCGCGGCCAGGTCCATGCGGTAGGCACCGATGTGCTCGTGCACCTCGTCCAGCATGCGGTGCGCGCGCGAGACGATCCACGCGTCCGCCTGGTCGAGCGCGGCGGGGGTTGCGACCGCGTGGTCGGCGGTCTGCATCAACACGTAGCGGGCCGCATTCCACAGCTTGTTGCAGAAATTGCGGTTGCCCTCGATGCGGCCGAGGTCGAACCGGATGTCGCGGCCCGTGGTCGCCAAGGCGGCGAAGGTGAAGCGCAGGGCATCGCAGCCGAACGCGGGGATGCCCTGCGGAAATTCGCGCCGCGTGGCTTTCTCGATGGCCGGTGCCATCTGCGGCTGCATCAGCCCGGAGGTGCGCTTGGCCACCAGGGCATCCAGGTCGATGCCGTCGATCAGGTCGATCGGGTCGAGCACGTTGCCCTTGGACTTGGACATTTTCTGGCCGTGGCTGTCACGGATCAGTCCGTGGATGTAGACCTCCCGGAAGGGGACGTCGCCCATGAAGCGCAGCCCCATCATGATCATGCGCGCGACCCAGAAGAAGATGATGTCGAAGCCGGTCACCAGCACGCTGGTCGGATAGAACCGCTCCAGGCGGGGGGTCTGCTGTGGCCAGCCTAGGGTGCTGAACGGCCACAGCGCGGACGAGAACCAGGTGTCCAGTACGTCCTCGTCCTGACGCAACTCCACGTCCTCGTCGAGGCCCGCGCGGCGGCGGGCATCGGCCTCGTCGAGACCGACGTGGATGCCGCCCTGCGGGTCGTACCACGCCGGAATGCGGTGCCCCCACCACAGTTGCCGGGAAATGCACCAGTCCTCGATGCGGTGCATCCAGTCGAAATAGGTCCGGCTCCAGCTCTCCGGGACGAAGCGGATCGTGCCTTCTTCGACCGCCTGGATGGCGGGCTTGGCCAGGGCCTCGATGGCCACGTACCACTGGTCGGTCAGGTACGGCTCGACCACCGCCCCCGAGCGGTCGCCGCGCGGGATCGTCATGCGATGGCTCTCGGTCTTCTCCACCAGCGCCGCCGCCTCCAGGTCGGCCACCACCCGCGCCCGCGCCTCGAAGCGGTCGAGCCCGCGGTAGGCCTCCGGGGTGTTCTCGTTCAGCGTGGCATCGTCGTTGAGCACATTGATCATCGGCAGGTCGTGCCGGCGGCCGATGTCGTAGTCGTTGAAATCGTGCGCCGGCGTGATCTTGACGCAGCCCGTGCCGAATTCCGGGTCGACGTAGTCGTCGGCGATGACCGGTATGGTGCGGCCGGTGAGCGGCAGTTCGAGCTCCAGCCCCACCAGCTCGCGGTAGCGTTCGTCCTCGGGGTTGACGGCCACCGCGGTGTCGCCCAGCAGCGTCTCCGGCCGGGTGGTCGCCACCACCACGTGGCCCTGGCCGTCCACGCGCGGATAGCGGATGTGCCACAGCTTGCCGTTCTCCTCCTCGGAGATGACCTCCAGGTCGGACAGCGCGGTGTGCAGCACCGGGTCCCAGTTGACCAGCCGTTTGCCGCGATAAATCAGCCCCTGCTCATGCAGCTCCACGAACACCCGCGTCACCGCCTGCGAAAGCCCTTCGTCCATGGTGAAGCAGTCGTGGTCCCAATCGACCGATGCGCCGAGGCGGCGCATCTGGTTCTGGATGGTGCCGCCCGAATGCCGCTTCCAGTCCCACACCGCCTGCACGAATGCGTCCCGCCCCAGTTCTCGCCGGCTGACGCCCTGCTCGGCCAGGTTGCGCTCCACCACCATCTGCGTGGCGATTCCGGCATGGTCCGTGCCGGGTTGCCACAGGGCGGCCCGGCCACACATGCGGTGATAGCGCGTGAGGATGTCCATGATGGTGTCCTGGAACGCATGGCCCATGTGCAGGCTGCCCGTGACATTGGGCGGCGGCAGCATGATGCAGTAGGCCTCGCCTTGCTCGCCCGGACCGAAATAGCCCTGCTGCTCCCAGAATGCATACCAGCGTGGCTCGATCTTGGCGGGCTTGTAGCTCTTGTCCATCACTCGCTGATCTCGTGCATCTCGGCGCGGAATCCCCGGTCCCGGTAGTAGCGGAATTTTTCGCGGCTGGCCCGGCGTTGCGCCTCGACCTGGGGAACGATCTCCAGCAGGCGCCGGAACCGGCTCGGCTCCGCGACGGGCTGCGGGCTGAGATTAATGACCACGTCTCCCTCTTTCAAGCTGGCCGCGCTTGCGATCCAGACCGGTGCGGCCGCGCCGTCCGGGCCGGCTTCATGGGGAATGAAGCGGCCGGGCGGGAAGTCCCACAGCAGCCGGTCCAGCTCTTCCGCCGCCTGCTCGGATTCGACCAGCATCGCAACCCGGTGGCCGCGCTCCCAGGCCATGGCGGCCAGGCGGCAGGCAAACTGCCGGACCTCGAGGGCCGCATTCCGCAGCAGGTAGAAATCGACCTGGCACTCAGCCGTCATGAGGGTGCCAATTGCTTAGCCCGTGGCGCGCCCGGCGTGCGCCATCAGGAAATGCACCAGCAGGCCCACCGGCCGGCCGGTGGCACCCTCGGTCGCACCCCATTTCCACGCCGAGCCGGCGATGTCGAGATGGGCCCAGCGCTGGTCTTCCGTGAACCGTCCGAGGAAGCAACCGGCGGTGATCGACCCGGCCGGCATGCCGCCGATGTTCTTCATGTCGGCGAACGGCGTCTTGAGCTGTTCCTGGTAGTCATCCCAGATCGGCAGGCGCCAGGCCCGGTCGACGGCGGCGCGTCCCGCCGCCTGGAGTTCCTCCGCCAGGTCGTCGTGGTGGCTCATCAGCCCCGAGGCATGGTGGCCGAGCGCGATCACGCAGGCGCCGGTGAGCGTCGCCACGTCGATGAGCGCGGCGGGCTCGAACCGCTCACAGTAGGTCAGCGCGTCGCACAGCACCAGCCGTCCCTCGGCGTCGGTGTTCAGGATCTCGATGGTCTTGCCGGACATGCTGGTGATGACGTCCCCCGGGCGGTAGGCCTTGCCGTCGGGCATGTTTTCCGCGGCGGCCACCACGGAGATGAGGTTGATCGGCAGGGCCAGCCGCACGCAGGCTTCGAAGGCCCCGATCACGGCTGCGGCGCCGCACATGTCGAATTTCATCTGGTCCATGTGCTCGCGTGGCTTGATGGAAAGGCCGCCACTGTCGAAAGTGATGCCCTTGCCGACCAGCACCACCGGTGGCAGGTCCACGTCTGCCCCGCGATAGTGCAGGACGATCAGGCGCGGATCGTTTTCGCTGCCCTGGGCAACGCCCAGCAGTGCGTCCATGCCCAGTTCCGCCATCTCGGCGCGGCCGAGGGTTTCCACCTCCACCGCGTCGTGGCGCTCGGCGAGGGCCTGTGCCTGTTGCGCCAGGTAGGCGGGGTTGCAGATATTGGCCGGCAGGTTCCCGAGTTCGCGTGCGCGCCGGTAGCCGGCGGCGATCGCGCGGGCTTCATCGAGCGCCGGTTGCAGTTCCGCGCCGCCGGCGAACACGGCCGCGGTCAGCGGATGGGGCGCATCATCCTCGGGCGGCTTGGTCGCGGTATAGACATAATTGGCCCGGTCGAGGGCGACCGCCGCGTGGCGCACGCGCCAGGGCTCGTCCAGGTCCTCGACCTCGAGCTGATGAAGGCTCACGCAGGCCTCGGTGACGGCGTGCTTGCGCAGGAACTGGCCCGCCGCCATGCACAGGCCATCGAACCTGACCCGGTCCAGCCTGCCCAGCTCGCCGCAACCGACCACCAACAGCCGCTGAGCGGCGATGCCGGCCGGCTGGTGGATGAGCGTGGTGCGGCGGTAGCCGGTATCGATATCGCCCGAGGCGCACAGCTTCTGCAAGGCGCCGTCCATGGCCTCGTCCAGGATGCCGGCGGCGCCCGACCGCGGGCCCTCTGCCGGCACGGCGATGACCAGGCAGGGTGTGTCGATCCGCTCCGGGGACTGGTCTGTCAGACTGAAATCCATGCTGCCTCCTTGATGTGGTGTCCCGCGGCCGACGCGCTCCAGGGCCGGTCGGTGCTGCTAGAATGCGGGCGAAAGCCTGCATTCTACTCGTAGCGGCGCACGATTAGGAATGATAATGGGTGGCGCGCCGCCCAGGTGTCTGCCGAAGGGAGCGAGCCGCCATTGAGCATTCTCCAGCGATACATATTCAAGGAGTGGTTGTGGACCTTCCTCGCGGTGGCGCTGGTCCTGCTGATCGTGCTGGTCGGCGTGTTCCTGGGCGACATGTTCAACGACATTGCCGATGGCCGGATGCCGCCCGGGCTGGTCGGCATGCAACTGCTGCTGTACCTGCCCGAGGCATTGGGCAACATCCTGCCGCTGGCGGGTTTCGTGGCCATCATGTGGGGCCTCGGGCGGCTGTACCGCGACCAGGAAATGGCCGTGATGAGGGCCAGCGGGTTTCCCTGGCAGCAGCTGCTGCGGCCGTTGTTCGCGCTCACCATCCCGGTGGCTGTTTTCCTGCTCGTTCTGAAGCTGGCGGTGGGTCCCGTTGCCAGCGCGGCATCCAGCCGGGCACTGGAGGAGGCGTTCCGTTCCGCCGCGGTGTGGGGCCTGCAGCCCGGCCAGTTTCACGTGCTGCAGCAGGGCGAACTGGTGATCTACGTGGAAGCCATCGAGGACGAGGGGCGAACCCTGCGCAATATCTTCATGTATCAGTTGCGGGATGGCACCGAGCAGATCTGGATCGCGGAGCGCGGGGAATACTGGGTGGATCCCGATTCCCGCGGCCGTTTCCTGACCCTGGAAAACGGACAGATTACCGAGGGCGTGCGCGATCAGCTGGACATCCGGTCCGTGCGCTTCGGCCGCAACGACCTGCTGCTGCCGGAGCCGGAAATCGAGCCGCCGGAGACCAGCCAGGCGGGCCTGTCCAGCCTGATGTTGCTGCAGGATCTCGGCACGCCGGCGCTGGCCGAGTTGCAGTGGCGCCTGACGCCCGCCCTGTTGCTCATGGTGCTGGGGTTCCTGGCCATTCCGCTGGCCCATTCCGACCCCCGCGAGGGGCGCGGCAGTCGCGTGGTGCTTGGCATCCTGACCTACACGCTGTATGCCAACCTGCTGTTCCTGTGTCGCTCCTGGGTGGCCGATGGCTTGCTGCCCGCCACGCTCGGCATGTGGTGGATTCACGTCCTGGTGCTCGGCATCGGGCTGATCTGGCTGCACCGGCAGGAGCGGCTGCCCCGGCGGCGGCGCGCGCGGCGCGGCGCGACCGCCTCGCCATGAACGGCGGCGATCGGCAGGGGCCGGGGGTCCGCTGAGGTGGTCAAGCGGCTGGATCGCTACATCGGGCGCGCGGCGGTGCTCGGCATCATCGCGGTGTGGGTCACCCTCAACGTGCTGGCGATGCTGTTCAACCTGCTCAGCGAGTTGCGCTCGACCGAGGGCGGCTACGGGGCGCTCGACGTATTGTGGTTCGTCATCATGACCTCGCCGCGCACGGCCTACCAGGTGTTTCCCGTGTGCGCGCTGATCGGCGCGCTGATCGGCGTCGGCGGCCTCGCGGCCAGCAACGAACTGGTCGCGTTGCGTACCTCGGGCGTGTCGCGCCTGCGCATCGCCGGCTCGGCCCTGGCCGGCACCCTGCTGGTGACGGTGGCAGTGGTTTTCATGGGCGAATGGATCCTGCCCGGCGCGGAGCAGAAGGCGCGGGTCTTCCGCATGGGCGAGAAGCTGGGACAGGTGGTGATCGGTGGCCCGAAGGGCATCTGGCTGCGGGACGGCAAGCAGATCGTCAACATCGAGCGGCCCCTGCTGTTCGCCAAGGAGCAGCAGCAATCGGTCGAATTCCGCAACGTCGCGGTATTCACCTTCGCGGGCGGCAACCGCCTGGCAAAGATCACGCGGGCCGGACGCGCAACCCACGACGACGAGCAATGGCAACTGGAAGAGGTCTCGGACCTGGTGCTGGGTGAGACCGGCATCGACGTGCGCGTGGAAGACCAGCGGGCCTGGCAGTCCAGCGTGCGACCGGAGTTGCTGGACGATGCCGTGACACGCCCGGTGTACCTTTCGGTTCGGGCCCTGCGCGGGCAGATCGACTACCTGGATCGCAATGGCCTGGACGCCCGCATCCACCGGTCCGCCCTTTATGCGAAGGTTTTCTATCCCCTGAGCATCCTGGCGCTGGTGCTGGCCGGCATGCCGTTCGTGTTCGGCCAGGCACGCCACCACAACCTCGGGGTGCGCGTGTTCGTCGGCATGACCGGCGGTGCCGTGTTCACCATCGTCAACAACGCAGCCAGGAACTTCGGCGACGCCTATTCCTTCCCGGCCATCCTCAGCGCATCGGTACCCTCGCTGCTGCTGGCCGCGGCCGCGATCGCCTTCCTGCGACGCGGCGTGTGATCAAGGCCGCACCCGCTGCAGACGGGTGCCGGCCGCCAGATCGTGCCAGCACCGGCGCAGCGGATCACGCAACGAGCTGAAATAACCGGCCCCCAGCGCAGCCGCTCCCAGCAGCGCAACCGCGAAGCGGACCGCGCACCCGCGCCAGCCAAGGGGCGCGCCATCATCGGTCAGCAGTCGGACGTTCCAGGCGCGCATACCCAGGGTCATGCCGGCATGCCGCCAGCACCAGGCGAGGTACACGAACCAGGTTCCCAGCAGGTACAGCGTGAAACCGGCATCCCGGAAGGCGACCCGATCGTACCCGGCCAACAAGGCGAGCGCTGCGGCCAGGAACAGCAGCGCCACCACCACCATGGCGTCGTAGGCGATGGCCAGCAGGCGCCGCCCGAGTCCGCATGGTGTGCCGACGATTGCGTGCATGTCCTGCTTCCTTCCTGTTGGGGTCTCGCCGGGGCCGCCATTGTAACCAAGGGGTGGGACCGGCGGCGGCGGAGCGGGTCGATGTGCGGCACCGGATTGCCGGCCGGTGCGCGCAAGGTTCTGGCTTTGATCGGCCCTTCTCGGGTATCCTGTCCGGCCTCATCGCCGGGCTTACCGACACGGCGAGGAAAAGGCGGCGGAAAATTCAAGCACGCCCGAACTGACCGGATCAACTGGATAGCGGCTATGCCAAAACACTTGCTGAACATGAGAATCAAGCGAAGCGCCGGCCTGGCGCTCGCCGCCATCGTCGTGGTGACGGCCCAGGCGCAGACCCTGAACACCGCGATGGCGACGGAATCCCGCATCAACAAGGCGGCGACCGACTCGCAGAAGCGCATCACCAGCCTGTCGCAGCAGACCTCCGATCTGCTGGCGGAGTACCGAGCCGTGGTGAGGGAGACGGAAAGCCTCAGGATCTACAACGACCAGCTCGAGAAGGTGGTGTTCGACCAGCGCGCCGAGAAGGTCTCCATCAACCAGCAGCTGGAGGGCCTGGAAGCCACCAACCGCGGCGTCGTGCCCCTGATGCTGGAGATGATCGAGACCCTGGCGCAGATGATCGAGAGCGATATGCCGTTCCGGCTGGAAGAGCGCCGCGCCCGCGTGGAACGCTTGCGCGACATGATGGACCAGGCCGACGTGACCACCTCCGAGAAGTACCGGCGGGTGAT
>WVWV01000093.1:8654-11334 GCA_011773845.1 Lysobacterales bacterium
CTGCGCGTCGGGCGCACGCTGCTGGTGTACCAGACCAGCGACCAGGAAACCACCGGCTGGTACAACCCGGTCAGCCGCCAGTACGAAGAGTTGCCCAACCGGTTCCGACTCGAGGTCAAGGAGGGCCTGGCGATCGCCAGGAATGAGAAGGCGCCCAATCTGGTGGTATTGCCCGTCCCGGGCCCGGAGGTGGGGCAATGAAAAAGCTACGGACCCTGATGGCCGTCTCGCTGGCGGTGGTGTCGACCAGCGTCGCGGCCCAGACCCTCGATGAACTGGCCGCGATGGTTGAGCGGGCGGCCTCCTCTGAGGGCAAGATCAACGCCGAGCGCGAAGCGGAGTTCCTGGCCGCGCGCGACCGGCAACGCGAGCTGCTGGCCCAGGCCCGGCGGGAGCTGCAGGAAGAGGAGCGCCGCAGCGACCGGCTGAAGGAGGAGTACGACCGCAACGAGCGTGAGCTCGCGGAGCTCGAGACCGTGCTGCAGGAGCGCATGGGCAACCTGGGCGAACTGTTTGGGATCGTGCGCCAGGCCTCCGGCGACATCCAGGCGGCGCTGGACGATTCCATGGTCTCGGCGCAGTTCCCCGGCCGGGGCGACTTCCTTTCTGAACTGGCCCAGCGCAAGGAACTGCCGACCGTGCCCGAACTGCAGCAGATCTGGACGCGCATGGTGACCGAGATCGCGCAGTCCGGAAAGGTGGTGCGATTCACGGCCCCGGTGGAACGCAGCAATGGGGAGAAGCAAGACCTGGAAGTGGTGCGGGTGGGCGTATTCAACGCCATCAGCACCGGCAATTTCCTGGATTGGGACACCAGCAAGAGCCGTGAGAACCTGATCGAGCTGGCGCGCCAGCCGGCAGCGCGGTTCAGCGGCATGGCCCGCGACCTGCAGGACAGCTCGGCAGGGGAGATCGTGGACATGCCGGTCGATTTCTCGCGCGGCCAGATCCTGCGTGCGGTGGTGCAGACCAAATCGCCCATCGAGCGGGTGCGCGAGGACGGCGGGATCGTGGGCTACGTGATCATCGGCGTGGGCCTGCTCGGTCTCCTGCTGTGCCTGTGGAAGGCCTTCGTGCTGTTCACGACCGGCAGCAAGATCACCAAGCAGCTGAAGAGTGAGGCGCCCAACAAGGCCAACCCGCTGGGCCGGGTCATGTCCATTTACGACGACAACCCGACCAGCGACATCGAAACCCTCGAGCTCAAGCTCGATGAAGCCATCCTGAGGGAGACCGCGCCGCTGGAGACCGGGCTCAGTTTCATCAAGGTGCTGTACGTCGTGGCGCCGCTGCTGGGACTGCTGGGCACCGTGGTCGGCATGATCGCCACCTTCCAGATGATCACGCTGTTCGGCACCGGTGATCCGCGCATGATGGCCGGCGGCATCTCCACCGCGCTGGTGACCACCGTGCTCGGGCTGTGCGTGGCCATCCCGCTGACGCTGCTGCACAGCTTCCTGCAGGGCAAGAGCAAGGCCCTGATCCAGGTGCTCGAAGAACAGGCGGCCGGGATCATCGCGCGGCTCGCCGAGCGCAAAGTATGATCTGGTTTTACGACGCGGTCGGCTCGTTGCGGGACTTCCTGGAGCTGGGCGGGGACGTGCTGTACGGCATTATGCTCACCCTGTTCCTGATGTGGACGTTCATCCTCGAGCGCCTGTGGTACTTCTACCGGGTCTTTCCCGGTGAGCGGCGCAAAATCATTTCCGAGTGGGAGGCGCGCGCGGACACCAAGAGCTGGTACGCCAAGCGCATTCGCGAGCAGATGATCTCGACCTCCGCGATCGCGCTCAAGCGCAACGTGGGCCTGATCAAGGCCCTGATCGCAATTTGCCCGCTGCTGGGCCTGTTGGGTACCGTCACGGGCATGGTGTCGGTGTTCGATGTCATGACCTTCAGCGGCACCGGCAACGCGCGCGCCATGGCGGCCGGCGTGTCCAAGGCCACGGTGCCGACCATGGCCGGCATGGTCGCGGCGCTGTCCGGGGTGTATTTTGGAACCTGGCTGGAGCACAAGGCGGCCACGGAGGCGGAGGAGCTCGAAGACCTGCTGCAGCACCACTAGCGGACGCCGCAGGCCGCGTCGGGTACCCGCGCGCAGTTTGAAAGAGGAACAGGCTTGTCCAGGAAACACGCCCATACCGAAGACGCTGAGATCAACATCACGCCGATGCTCGATATCGTGTTCATCATGTTGATCTTTTTCATCGTCACCACCTCGTTTACCAAGGAGACCGGGGCGGTGATCCGCAAGCCGCTGGCCGAGCAGGCGGTGCCGTTGCGCAAGGGAACCATACTCATTGGCATCCGTTCCAATGATGATATCTGGATGAACAAGCGGCAGATCGAACTTCGCGAGGTGCGCTCCATGGTCGAGCGCGCCAAGGCGGAGAACCCGGAGGGCAGCGTGGTGATCGTGGCCGACAAGGACTCCCGCATCGGCACCATCACGCAGGTGATGGACCAGGTGCGTCTGGCCGGTGTGCTTGGAATTGCCCTGTCCGCCGAGAACCCGAGCAGTTAGTGACGTGAGGAGATTTCGCACCACCATAGCCGCACTGGTCGCCGTCGGCGTCACCTTCGGCCTGTTCCTGTTCATGTTCAAGCTGATTTCCTCGGGTGCAGGCAAGTCGGACGACCTGGAGACGATTTCCGGCATCCGCTTCGGGCCGGTAGACAT
>WVWV01000117.1 GCA_011773845.1 Lysobacterales bacterium
GGCGGGGCCTGAAAGGCTGCACCACCTTTCGCCCCAACCCCGTCACGGGCTCGGTGCTCGCTGGTTCCGCCAGGCAGACGGCAGGCCAACCGCCCACACACGACGTGCACTGCTGCAACATCGAGCGCGAGGGCGGCTGAACCACCGTCCCGCGGTCGGGCTCAGCGCCCGGGCACCTGGCACCCGGGTCGGCCGGGTTTCAGGTCGCGTAGGCCGGCCACAGATCACGCAACTCCGCCGGCATCGCGTGGCGGATGTCCGCCATCTCGCCGATGGAAATGCGATGATCGAGCACCAGCAGCACACTGCGCACCGCCTGTTCGGCATCGAAGGCCGCGTGGGGCGACGGCAGGGGACCGATCGTCTCCAGGAAGGCCTTGAGCGAGCGCGCCCGGCCCGGCGCAGCGCTCGGTTTCCAGCCCTCGAAGTAGAAGCCGCGGATCAGCATGGGCAATTCGGCACCCAGCTGGGCGGCCTCGTTGGTCGGCAGCCGATCGCGGAGCGCGTGCAGCACCTGGCGCAGTACCGTGTAGGCTTCCGCCTGGTTGCGCAGTGAAGCGAGCAATTCCAGTTCCTGCAGCCACTCGTGCGTTTTCTGCAGGGTGGTTGCGAACACCGGCACATGTGTTTCGGTCTTGGTCATACAGGTTTCCTCCCGGCAGTGCATGGCGCCCGGGCGTGGCGCCGTTCACTCCTGCCAGATATCCCCTCCGCACTCCGGACAGGCCTCGAGGTCGAACGGCGGCTCGTCGAACTCGAAACCGCAATCGAGACACCGGGGAATTTCCGTTGGAAACTTCCGGTCCGCTCGGCGCCTGCCGTGACGCATGGGCATTCCGCGTGCGGGTTTGCGAACTTCCCGGGCTTCTGTCGTTTTCATCGCTGCCTCCCCAGGGGCCGTTCCAGCCGCAGCCGCATCCGTCCGCGCGACAGATTCGGCGCGCAGGCCCCTTGGTCGTTGAGACCCCGAGCGGGCAAGGCGGTTCGAGCTGAGACGCCCGCAGCTGACGTGGATCAAGCAATCGCGTGATTCACGGGCCGATTGACAGGCGATGACCAACGCGTAATGGTGGCCGCATGGCTGGAGATTCATCAACCGACCTCGCCGGGCTGCAGGCCACCGTCCTGGACCATGCCAGCGAATTCGTCGCGCTCGTGCACGCCGCGGCGCCCGGGCGTTATCGCGAACTGCTGGACGCGCCACGGATCAAGAGTTCGCTGGCCGAGGACAATGCCTTCAACCACGGCAAGGTGTTCGTCTATGCCGAATACGACGTGTTCCGCGCAGAGTTCAGGCGACGCTTTCCGCAGGCCTCCGGCCATGCATGCATCAACGCCTTTTGCAAGCTGTTCCTGAAAAACGACATTTCCATCACCCGCCTGGTGGAGGCGATCGAGCGTTCGCCCCGCGACGAGCGGCAGCAACTCACGCACCGGGACTGAGGGCGCACGCGCCGGCGCTCGCGCGCCGGCGGCGGCGGGCCCATATCAGCGGCTGTTGAACGTCACCTCGATACCCATCACCCGCCCCTTGCCCAGCGGCGAGAAGGTGCCGCCCGCCGGCAACGGGCCGAGCACGGCGGGCAACTGGGTGTCGCCACCGTGGTTGACCTCGTCCAGCAGGTTGCGTCCGTACAGCGAGAACACCCACCGGCCGTCGGCGGTATGGAAATCCAGGCCGGCATCGACCCGGTTCTGGTCCAGCAGGTAGCCCAGGTTGCTGTCCGTGTAGAACGACTCGTCCCGGTAGGCGTAACTGACCCGCGCAGACAGCCGCCCCCACTCGCCCAGGTCGGCGTCGTGGTTCAGGCCCACGCTGTAGGTCCACTCCGCGGCCCGCGGCAGGCCGAGCTTTTTGTCCTCGCGGTCGAGCACGCCATCACCATTGAGGTCGAACTTCACCCGGGTGTATTGCGGGTCGATCCAGCCCACGGAGGCGGTCAACAGGGTGCGATCGCCAAGCGGAAACACGCCATCGAACTCCACCCCCAGAATTTCCGCATCCGCGGTGTTGCGAATGACCTGCACCACCCCGGCAATCGGGTCCGCACGGTTGACCTCGCGCTGCATATCGTCGACCTGGGTGAAGAACAGCGCGGCATTGAGCCGGCCACCGCCGCTCAGCTCGGACTTGTAGCCCACCTCGAAGCTGTCGACCGTCTCCTCGTCGAAGGGTCCCGGGCCGAGATTTACGGTATCCACCGCGGTGTTGCGCAGGTTGTAGCCACCAGAGCGGTGGCTGCGTGACCAGTGCCCGTACAGCCGCTGGTCGTCAGACATCTCGTAGGTGAACCCGAGCTTGCCTGACACCGCATCCCAGCTCTCCTTGTCACGGAAATCGAATGGGCAGCTGCCCTCGGTCACGTTGCACGGGCGGTTGACATTGAAAACCAGCGAAGCGATGTCCGCTCGCTTGTCCTCCATGGTGTAGCGGATGCCGGCCAGGAGCGTCCAGCGATCGTTGAGCACGTAATCCACCGTGCCGAACACCGCCAGCGAATCCACCTCGTAATCGCCGCCGCCATCCTGCGTGAGCGCAGGGGCGACCCCACCGGTCGCGAGGCCCAGCAATTCGCGGCGTTCATGGTATTCCACCTCGTTGGTGAACCAGTACACGCCGGCCGTGACGGTGGCGTCGCGAAACGTGCCGTTGTAACGGAACTCGTTGCTGAACTGTTCCGCGTTGTTCCATGCCGGGGCGTGGAACAGCCAGACGGGCTGGGCGTCGATGTCGCTGCGGGCGGTGGAAACATAGTCCTTCCACCCGAAGATATTGGTGAACGTCCCGTCGCCAAACCCGACATCCCAGTTGACCTCCAGGGTCACGAGGTCGTTTTCGAAATCGTAGAAACCGGGCTCGTCGATGGCGAAGTCGAAGCTGTCCCGCTCGAAGTTGGCGAAGAAGCCCGGGATTCCCAGGCCGTTCGTGTGATTCTGCGAAGCCGGCCCGTCGCCGTCCGATTCCAGGTGCTCCCAGCGCAGGAACACCTCCACCGCGTCATTGGGGCGCCACTGCAGCACCGGCCGGATGATGGTGGTGTCGGCGGCGCCGAAGTCGTCGCCGGTGGCGAGGTTTTCGAACCAGCCATCGTCGTTGCTCGCATAGGCGCTGAGCCGGAACGCCAGACGGTCGCTCAGCGGGCCGGACAGGCTGCCCATCAGGTAGCTCGTCAGCCCGCCGTCCCCATTGGGGTTGCCGTCGATGGCGGCCCGCGCGGAGAATTCCAGTTCCTCGGCTGGCCGGCGCGTGTTGATCAGGATGGCGCCGCCCGTCACGTTGCGCCCGAACAGGGTCCCCTGCGGGCCGCGCAGCACCTCGATGCTGCGGATATCGAACAGGTCCACGACCAGGCCGGCGTTCTGGCCCATGTACACGCCGTCGACAAACACCCCGACGGTGGGATCGATGGACGGGATGGAGCTGTTGATGCCGAGGCCCCTGATGGAGAAATTGGCGATTGTCCTGAAAGTCGCGATGTCATCCATCGCCACGTTGGGCATGGCGACGGACAGGTTGCTCAGGTCCCGGACCTTCAGCGCTTCGAGCTGCTCGGCCCCATAGGCCGTGACGGACAACGGCACGTCCTGCGCCAATTCCTCCCGCTTGCGGGCCGTGACCAGCACCTCCTCCAGCAGCACCGAGGTGCCGAAATCGGACGCTTCCTGTTCCTGCGCTAACGCGGGCGTGGCCCAGGCGCCCCACAGCACGGCGAGGCCGGCTGCGATCAATGCGGCTGCGTACCGTCCATGTGTACTGGCCCGTGGATCCGAACTCGATGAATGCATGGCATCGTGGAAATCGAACATGGCAACCCCCTCCACAGCACGGTCAATGATGGCTACGACATAGGTATGCCCGAATTATAGTGTTTTGCGGGAAGGTTTGAGGCAACCGCGCTTGCCGCCCGTGGCTGCCCGCCCCCGGGGGCTCATATGGGGCGGAGGGCGAGCCTGCGTCACCCTTTAACGCCTTTTCCGTGGACGCGGCGCGCCGATTCAGTCCAGCGGATCGAGCAGCTGGTTCAGTTCTACCAGGAACCCATCGGGGTCGTAGAACGTGGTCACGTTGACCCGGACGACTCCCGTGCCATCGTAGCTCGGGTAGCGGGCAAGCTCTGGCGGACTGATCACCTCGACCCCGGGTGTCGCCACGACGCGCGCCCACTTTTCGTCGAGTTCGGCGGTATTGAATACCAGGATGGAATGACCGGGCGTGAAGCCCTCGCGACGGACCGGCGTGCCGTGGGAAGGGTGGCCCGGGTTGCCGTACTCATACTCCAGCAGGCCAAGCACACCGATGCGGGCGTGGGAGGCCTTCAGGAACACGAGCCGCAGCCTCTCCTCGCGGTCTTCGGTGGCGTGTGGCCGGTGGATTTCCTGGTCGTAGATCACTTCCATCCCGATGGCGTCACGGTAGAGTGCCAGCGACGCCTCGACGTCCCTCACGATGAGCGTCTGGCGACGCAGCGTCAGCGGCGCATCCAGCGGCGAGGACTGGGCCGGCGCGGCACCATCGGCCTGCTGCCCATCGGCCCAGCCGACCGAGCCGACCAACACCAACAACACAAGCACAGCCGCTAAGAGCCTGGGTTTCATGATTGCAGAGACCTCCATTGGGTCGGGCTGCCGCCCCCGGGAGGCAGCTGGGCCACAGCTTAGTCGATCGGCGCCCGCCGCGCTGTACCGAAGCCGCTGGCCCTGGCGGCGTGAGCGCCGGCCAGGGCGAGGTGCCCAAACAGGCGTTTTAGGTAACAATAAAGCCGCCTGGAGGCGGCCCGAACTGTTTATTTGATCTTGTTTGTCCGTTATCTGTGTCTGGCGTCCCCGAGGGGATTCGAACCCCTGTTGCCGCCGTGAAAGGTCGGCTTTAGCGGTAACACAAGCGAGGCCGGTTGAGCAGGCCAGTGCGCCAAAGAGGTAAGATGGTGACCCTGTCGTCGAGATAGAAATCGAAGGAGCGCGGGTGGAATCATGAACGACACCAAACGAGGCAGGGCGTTAGGAATCGGTGGCGTGTTCTTCCGCTCCGCCGGGCCGGAGGATCTCGGCGCCTGGTATCAGGAACACCTGGGATTCGACGTCGAAGGCTGGGGCAGCACCAACGGTGCGAGCTTCCCTCCCTCGACCATGCCGGCCAATGCCTTCACGGTCTGGGGAGCGTTCGCCGCGGACACCGAGTATTTCGGCGATCCGCAGCAGTCCTTCATGATCAACATCGTGGTGGACGACCTCGACGCGGCCCTGGCCAACGTGGCCGCGGGAGGGGCCACAGTCGTACCAGAAACGGAGGATCATGACTACGGCCGTTTCGGCTGGTTCGAAGACCCGGACGGCAACCGGGTAGAGCTCTGGGAACCGCCGGACGAAGCCCCCTCGGCCGACGGGGAAGAACAGGCTTGACCGCCCCGAAAGACACGATACGCCAGATCGAGGATCTGGAAAGCCAGGGGGCATCCAAAGCGGAAGCGATCGCGGACCACGATAGCCGCCGGAAGGTTACCCAAATTGCGATTCAGGCAAAAATAAAGCCGCCCGGAGGCGGCTCGAACTGTTTATTTGATCTTGTTTATCCGTTATTTGTATCTGGCGTCCCCTAGGGGATTCGAACCCCTGTTGCCGCCGTGAAAGGGCGGTGTCCTAGGCCTCTAGACGAAGGGGACGTTGGTGGAGCTAGGCGGGATCGAACCGCCGACCTCTACAATGCCATTGTAGCGCTCTCCCAGCTGAGCTATAGCCCCGGAAAGGCGCGCCATGTTACTGAGTTCCCCCTGCCCTGTCAATCCGGCTTTTAGCCTACCGGAACGGGCACCGGAACGGCAAGTTTTCCATGAATACAATCANNCCCCTGAAAGGCGCAGGATGTTACTGAGTTAGCCCTGCCCTGTCAATTCGGGCCTCAGCCCACCATGACCGGCGTTTCCAGCGGGTGTTTTTCATGAATACAATCACTTGCCGGGCGCATGGTGATCATGCTGTGACCCTGCCGCAGGAGGTAGTCGAGCCATTTCTCCAGCACGATGTTCTGCCGCCAGTTGCGCTGCAAGAGTTGCCGGGCGGGGTACCAGGGATGCGCGCTGCGGCGGAAGCCTTGTTCGGGGTTGAAGGCGGTGACCTCGGCGATGCGCAGGTCCTGATAGACGCGGATGTGGGCATCCGGCGCCAGCGCCTGCCCCTCCCCCGTTTCGAGCTGGTAGGTCAGGCGCAGGAAATGCGTGTAGGGGTGACGCTCCAGGATGTCCATGCGCAGCAGCGGCGAGCCGTTGACCCGGGAAAAAAATGCGTCATGCTGCGCCATGGCATCCGGCAGCAGCAGCTGTAGCTGACGAAAGATTTCCTCCTGGACCCGCTGCAGCCGCCGCAGTCGCGGCTTGAGGCGAAGGCCGTGTTGTTCGCGGAACGAAACCATGGCCAGAGCATACACAGCGCGCGTCTATGGCTTCAAGACGGCCGATTCCGCTACAATGCGCGTTCGGCCTGGCCACGCCCCGCGCCGCGCCGCCTCCCCGCCCGCTCACCGCATTCAGAACATCTCGCGCTGCAGTCCAAGCTGCAGCAGTACGCGGCTGGCAATTTCCTCGATCGAGCTGTGGGTGGAATCGAACACCGGCAGTCCTTCCAGGCGCAGCAGGCTCTCAGCGGCCTCCAGCTCACGCCGGCACTGGCGCAACGAGGCATAACGACTGCCCGGCTTGCGGTTCTCGCGAATCTGCGCCAGGCGGCCCGCCGCAATGGTCAGCCCGACGATCTTGCGCTTGTGGCGGCGCAGAAAACTCGGCAGGCGCATCTCGTCCAGGTCGTCTTCGGTGAGCGGGTAATTGGCCGCCTTCACGCCGAAATGCAGTGCCATGTACAGACAGGTCGGCGTCTTGCCCGAGCGCGACACGCCCACCAGGATGAGATCGGCCTCGCTGAAGTCGACGCTGATGCCGTCGTCGTGGTTGAGCGCATAGTTGGTGGCATCCATGCGGTCCTCGTAGCGCTCGAAATCCGACATCCCGTGGGCCTTGCCTACTTCCGGCTGGTGCCGCAACTCCAGCGCCGCCTCCAGCGGCGCCAGGAAGGTCGCGAACAGGTCGAGGATCACCCCGTCGCACTGACGCATGATGCCCGACACCTCCTGATCGACAATGGAGGTGAACACGATGGCCCGGGCGCCGTCCTTGCGTGTGGCCTCGTTGACCTGCTTCACCGCCTCGCCCGCTTTCTCGGGATCGTCCACGAAGGGCAGGCGCACCTGACGAAAGTCCGCGTCCGGAAACTGCGTGAGCAGACTGTGGCCAAGCGTCTCGGTGGTGATCGCGGTGCGATCCGAGATGAAGAATACGGTGCGTTGCATGCGGTTCACTCCAGCGCCGCCTGGCCCTCAACCGTCGGGCCCGGTGCATGGCCAGCCAATTTTCGCCCCTGTAGAATAACCGACGAGCGTACGCTTTGAGCAGGGGAATCCCAATTGGAGAGATACATCGTTTGGCTGCATGAACTGGGCATGGCGGACCTGCCGCGCGTCGGGGGCAAGAATGCCTCGCTGGGCGAAATGATCAGCCAACTCGCGGATCTCGGGGTCTCGGTGCCGGGCGGCTTTGCCACCACTGTGGAGGCGTTTCGCGATTTCCTCGCCCAATCGGGACTCGCCGGGCGCATCAGCGCCGAGCTGTCCGCGCTGGACGTCGATGATGTCCGCCAACTGGCTGCCTGCGGCCAGCGCATCCGCTCCTGGGTGCTGGAAACGCCGTTTCCCGCAGAACTGCAGCAGGCGGTGGCCGAAGCATGGCAAGCGCTGGTCGACCAGCAGGGCCACGAACCCGCGGTGGCCGTGCGCTCCTCGGCCACCGCCGAGGATCTGCCGGAGGCCTCCTTCGCCGGGCAGCAGGAGACGTTCCTGAACGTCCGCGGGCTGAATGAAGTGCTGGCCAGGATCCACGAGGTGTTCGCTTCCCTCTACACCGACCGCGCCATCGCCTACCGGGTCCATCACGGGTTCGACCACGGCGAGGTTTCCCTGTCGGCCGGGATCCAGGTCATGGTCCGCTCGGACCTGGCCGCCAGCGGCGTGATGTTCACGCTGGATACCGAATCGGGATTTCCCGACGTGGTATTCATCACGGCGGCCTGGGGGCTGGGCGAGACCGTGGTCCAGGGCGCTGTCAATCCGGATGAGTTTTACGTCTACAAGCCGGCGCTCCGGGCGGGACGCGAGGCGATCCTGCGCCGCACCCGCGGCACCAAGCTCGTCAAGATGATCTACGGCGACGAGGGCGGCGTGCAGACCGTCGACGTCGAGGAGGCAGAGCAACTGGCCCTGAGCCTGACCGACGCCGAAATCGAGCAACTGGCTGCGCAAGCACTGCTCATCGAGGAGCACTATGGCCGTCCGATGGACATCGAATGGGCGAAAGACGGCGAAAGCGGCCGCCTGTACATCCTGCAGGCACGCCCCGAGACCGTCCGCAGCCAGAGTGGCCAGAGCGTGGAGCGCTTCGCCCTGCTGGAACAGGGCCCTGCCCTCTGCGAGGGCCGCAGCATCGGCCACCGCATCGGCGCCGGTCGCGCGCGGGTGGTGGCATCACTGGATGCCATGGCGGAGATCGAGGAAGGGGACGTGCTGGTCACCGACATGACCGACCCGGACTGGGAGCCCATCATGAAACGCGCCGCCGCGATCGTCACCAATCGCGGCGGGCGCACCTGCCACGCGGCCATCATTGCGCGCGAACTCGGCATCCCGGCGGTGGTGGGCTGCCGCACGGCGACCAAGGCCATCCCCGATGGCGCCGAGGTCACGGTCTCGTGCGCGGAGGGGGACACGGGATACGTGTTCGCCGGAGCGCTGGAGTTCGAGGTGCACCACGATGACCTGAGCCGCATGCCCGAAGCGCCCCTGAAACTCATGATGAATGTCGCCAACCCTGACCGGGCATTCGATTTTGCCGCCATCCCCAACGCCGGGGTCGGCCTGGCACGACTGGAGTTCATCATCAACCGCATGATCGGCGTGCACCCGAAGGCGCTGCTCGAATTCGACGCGCAGGACCGCGACACGCGCGCGGAAATCGAGCGCCGCATGGCGGGCTATGCCGGCCCCGTGGAGTTCTACGTCGAACGCCTGGCCGAGGGCATCGCCACCATCGCCGCCGCCTTCGCGCCCAAGCCGGTCATCGTGCGGTTGTCCGATTTCAAGTCGAACGAGTATGCGAACCTGATCGGCGGCCAGCGCTATGAACCGCACGAGGAGAACCCGATGCTGGGATTCCGGGGCGCCTCGCGCTACGTGGCGGAAGAATTCCGGGACTGCTTCGAACTGGAATGCCAAGCCCTGCGCAAAGTCCGCGAGCGAATGGGCCTGGACAACGTGTGGGCCATGGTGCCCTTCGTGCGCACCGTTGCCGAGGGCCGTGCGGTGATCCAGACCATGGAGGCATTCGGCCTCAAACGCGGCAAGCGGGGCCTCAAGATCATCATGATGTGCGAACTGCCCTCCAATGCCCTGCTGGCAGGCGAGTTCCTCGAGTACTTCGACGGCTTTTCCATCGGCTCCAATGACCTCACGCAGCTGACGCTCGGCCTGGACCGGGATTCCGCCGAGATTGCCGAGCTGTTCGATGAACGCAACCCGGCCGTGCTGACGCTGATCGAGCAGGCCATTACCGCTTGCCGGGAACGCGGCAAGTACATCGGCATTTGCGGCCAGGGGCCCTCCGATCACCCGGACCTGGCCCAGTGGCTGATGGAACGGGGCATCGAGAGCATTTCACTCAACCCCGATACGGTGGTAGAGACCTGGCTTGCGCTGGCCCAGGCCAAGGCGGGGTGATTCAGCCGTCCGGCAGGCCGCTGAAGCGGCCCATGAACTGCCGGTAATGGCGCAGTTCAGCCACCGATTCCCGGATGTCCTCCAGCGCCAGGTGCCGACTCTCCTTGACCAGGCCCTCGGTGACCCCGGGACTCCAGCGAATGGCCAATTCCTTGAGCGTGCTCACATCCAGATTACGGTAATGGAACCATGCTTCCAGTTCCGGCATGAGGCGATGCAGGAATCGCCGATCCTGGCAGATGCTGCTGCCGCACATCGGCGAACTGCCGGGCTCGGTCCATGCGGCCAGAAATTCCAGGGTTCGCGCCTCCGCCTCGCGCATGGGTACCTCACTCTCCAGCACCCGCTGCCAAAGGCCCGACTCCGAATGCTGGCGGGTGTTCCAGTCGTCCATGGCCTGCAGCACGGCCAGCGGATGTCCGATCGCGAACACCGGCCCCTCGGCCAGCTCATTGAGCTCCGCATCCGTGACCAGGGTGGCGATTTCGAGAATCGAATCGGCGGCCGTGTCGAGCCCCGTCATTTCGAGGTCGATCCAGATCAGGCGTTGGGTATAGAGTGGGTCCATGTCGCGGCCGGTGTTGCGGGTGACAGAACTATACCGGCTGCGCAATTCCGATTCCACGAAACCAGCGCGACACAGGCAAGGCATTGTGCGCGGCGGTTACAATGCAACCATGACCGTCGCACCGAGCCGTCAGTGAGTTGTCGCCGGGCCACGCCATGAGCGATTCACTGGAAGGGCGCGTGCTGGTGTCCTACGGCAGCCACGGCATCGTGGAACTGGCGGATGGCACGCGTCTGGATTGCGCGTATCGCCGCCAGGTCGGGCGCCCGGTCTGCGGCGATCACGTGGCCGTGGCGATGAGCGGGACACATCAGGGCGTGGTGGAAGACATCCGGACACGTCGCAACGAGTTCGCACGCGCTGACCGGCGCCAGCGGCGGCAGGTGATCGCCGCCAACCTCGACCAGGTGTTGATCGTCGTTGCCGCGCGGCCCGCGCCCTCGCAGGATCTGCTCGAACGCTACCTGGTGGCCGTGCACAGCCTCGGCATTCAGCCCGTGATCGTGCTCAACAAGGTAGACCTGGAAACCAGCGAGCCGGCGGCGCCCGCGAGCCCCGCCCTCCTGCGGCTGCCGGCATACATACAGCTCGGCTATACCGTGCTGCGCACTTCCTGCAAGGGCGCGCCCGGAACCGACGCTTTGCGCGCAGCGGTGCGCGACCGCACCAGCATCCTCGTCGGCCAGTCGGGCGTAGGCAAGTCGTCGCTGGTGCAGCGCCTGCTACCCGACCAGGACATCCAGACGGGAGAACTCTCGCGGGTCACGGGTAAAGGCACGCATACCACGACCACCACCATCCTTTACCGCCTCCCGGACGGCGGCCACCTCATCGACTCACCGGGCGTCTGGGAGTTTGGCCTGTGGAAGCTCGACGATCCCCAGCTGGCCAGGGGCTTTCCGGAATTCACCCCGTGGCTAGGCCAGTGCAAGTTTGGAGATTGCCGTCACGCCAGCGAACCGGGCTGCGCCATCAAGGCCGCCGTGGAAGCAGACGACATCCGCGGGTGGCGTTACCGTTCATACCTGCGCCTGCTGCAACAGAATGAAGCCGTCTGATGCCGCCGCGCCGGCCTTACCGCCCAGGCGGATTATGCTATGCTTCAGCCACACCCTCGAACCGGTGGAGCACAGTGATGACACGGATCGTTCTGGCAGCCATATTACTGATTGCGACCGCGCCGGCGCTGGCCGACGTGCTGATCATCGACGAGGTTCGCCAGGTGGAGCGCATGACCTTGCCCCGTAATGGCCAGAGCAAGGCCAACATCGAAGCGCAGTACGGCGCCCCCAAAAAACGTCACGAGGCGGTCGGTGACCCGCCCATCAGTCGTTGGGAGTACGAGGACTACAGCGTGTACTTCGAATATGACCTGGTGTTGTTCAGCGTCCTGCATCCGGGCCACGTCATCGAGAAGTCCTGACGCCCCCGGGCAGCGGCCGCCGCCCGGCGGCCTTCAGCGCACCCTGCGCCCGACTGCCCTTGCCGGATGTTCTGCGCTATCCTTCCGCCCTCCACGACAGACGACGTTCACCCAATGAGCCCATCCACAGCGGCCGGTGTAGGCCCGGAGGCCGCCCCTGGCGAGTCGCATGATCAGCCGGTTCGTGAAATCGAACGCGACGGTGTGCACTACACGCTGCTGGGCACCGCGCACGTTTCCCGCCGCAGCGCCGAGGCGGTTGCCACCCTCGCCACCGAGGGCGCGTACGACGCCATTGCCGTGGAACTCTGCGCTGCGCGCCTGGAGGCACTGAAAGGACAGAGACGCTGGCAGGACCTGGATCTGTATCGCATCATCCGGGAGCGCAAGGCCGGGCTGGTCATGGCAAACCTCGCGCTGAGTGGTTACCAGCGGCGCATCGCCGAACAATTCGGCATCGAACCCGGCGCGGAACTCAAGGCCGCCGCCGACGCAGCCGAGTCGCGCGGCCTGCCGCTGCAGCTCATCGACCGCGACCTCGCCACCACCCTGCGTCGCAGCTATCGGAGCGTGCCGTGGTACAAGCGCGTGTATCTGAGCAGTGGCCTGATCCTGAGCTCACTTTCATCCGACGAGATCGACGAGGAGGCGGTGGAGCGCCTCAAGGAAGGCGACATCCTGGAGTCGACCTTNNGGGCCGGCGGGTGCTGGTGGTGGTGGGTGCCGGCCATCTCGAAGGCTTGGCCCGCTACCTGGGCGACGGTGCCGCGGACCCGACCGCCGAGGCCGAGGAACTGGAACGCACGCCGCCAAGGGCCCGCTGGCCGCGGCTGATTCCCTGGCTGATCGCTGCGCTGGTGCTGACCGGGTTCGTGATCGGCTTCGCCCGCAGCCCCGAGCTCGGTTGGCGCCTGGTGATGATCTGGGTGGTGGTCAACGGCAGCCTGGCGGCGCTGGGCGCGCTCGTCGCGCGCGCCCATCCGCTGACGGTAATCAGTGCGATGGTGGCCGCTCCCCTGACGTCGCTGAACCCGACGATAGCCGCCGGCATGGTCACCGGGCTGGTGGAGTCGTGGATCCGCAAGCCGCGCGTTTCGGACCTCGAGCGACTGCGCATCGATGCGGCCACCCTGAGCGGCTGGTTCAGCAACCCGGCCACGCGCATCCTGCTGGTATTTTTTTTCTCCAACCTGGGCTCGGCCATCGGCACCTGGGTGGCAGGCCTGCAAATTTTCGGCGCGCTGAGCTGAGCCGTGCGCATCGGGCCCTACGAGCTTGCGAACCCCCTGGCGCTGGCGCCCATGGCCGGCGTGACGGACCTCCCTTTTCGCCGCCTGTGTCGTCGCCTCGGCGCTGGCTACGTGGTGGGCGAGATGGTTTCCAGCGACCCGCGGCTGCGCGCCTCGCGCAAATCGTCGCTGCGCGTCAGCCATGCCGGTGAAGCGCCACCCATCGCGGTGCAGATCGCCGGCAGCGACCCGGCCTGGATGGCCGACGCGGCGCGCTACAACGTGGCGCTGGGCGCGCAGATCATCGATATCAACATGGGCTGCCCGGCCAAGAAGGTCTGCAACCGCATGGCCGGCTCCGCCCTGCTGGAGGACCCGGCGCTGGTGCGGGAGATCCTGGCTGCGGTGGTAGCCGCGGTGGACGTGCCGGTGACGCTCAAGATCCGCACCGGGCCCGACCCGGCACGCCGTAACGGCCCGCACATCGCCCAAATTGCCGAGCAGTGCGGGATCGCCGCTTTGGCCGTGCACGGCCGCACGCGAGCGGACCGCTTCAAGGGCCACGCGGAGTACCAGACTGTTCGCGAGATTTGCCGCGCCGTCGCCCTGCCCGTCTTCGCCAACGGCGACATCCGGGAACCCGAGGACGCCGCGCGCGTCCTCGACTACACGGGCGCTGAGGGCCTGATGATCGGGCGCGCCGCACAGGGCAACCCGTGGATTTTCAGGGAAATCTCCGCGTATCTCGATGACGGGCGCCGGCTCGATCCGCCCAGCCCGCTGGAAGTCCACCGGGTGATGGCCGAGCACCTCCGTCAGCTGCACGCGTTTTACGGCGAACACCAGGGCGTGCGGGTCGCGCGCAAGCACATCGGCTGGTACCTCTCCGGCCGGCCTGGAGGCGAGGCGCTCCGCCGCATGCTGGTGCGAACGGAGCGGGCTGCAACCCAGCTCGACCTGGTGGCGGAGTATTTCGAATCGCCCTCGCCATTGGCCGCGTGACTGGATTGCCGGCCCCCGATCAAGCAGAATCGGGTGAAGCGATGACCACAACGATTCCGGGCAGGCGATGAGTTGGAAGCCCCAAGTGTTCAAGTCCGGCTGGCAGCACCGCGATCCGGCCATCCGCGCCGCGGCGGTCGCGCAGGACGACGACCCCGAACTGCTGGCGCAACTGGCGCGCATCTGCGAGGAGGACGAGGACGCCCGGGTGCGGGGTGCTGCCGCGCAGCGCGTCGAGGATATCGGCACGCTGCTGCAGGCCCATTCGCGGGAGCAGGACCCCGCGGCCCGCGAAGCCCTGCAAGCGCGCTTGCGCGTGCTCGGCGCGTCCAGCGCGCCTGAACGCCCCGCCATCGAGGACCGCCTGCGGCTGGTGGCCGATACGGAGGATCGGGAACTGCTGGAGGCGGTCGCCGAACACGCCCCGGAACCGGAATTGCGCATCGCCGCGCTCGGGCGCATCTCGCGCCAGGGTTTCCTCGGCGACCGTGCCATTCGGGATGCCGATGCCGAGGTAAGGCGTACGGCGGCGGCGGGCATCACGCGGCGTTCAACGCTGCAACGCGTGATCGAGGCAACCCGCGGCACCGACAAGACCCTGCACCAGGCGCTCGAGCGCCGCTTGTACCAGGAGTTACTGGCCGCCGGCGACCCGCAGGCCGTAGCGCGGGAAGCGCTGGCAATCTGCGAGGCCCTGGAAGACGCCGCACTGCATGGCGCGTCTGCCGGGGATGCAGGGGTGGCAGCCCGGCGCGTTGCGTGGGAGGCCCTGGCCGGCCCGGTGCCGACGGACCTGCAATCCCGCTATCAGCGCGCGCTGGAACGGTTCACCACAGGCGCCGTAGCCGGCGAGCCCGCCCCGCCAGCCGTGACCGAACCCGCCCCGCCGTCGACCCGGCCCGCCGCGCCACCGACCGAGCCCGCCGCGGAGACGGAAACCCCGGCCGAAGACCACGACGCGCTGCAGGCCGCCTTCGACGCATTCATGGCCGGCGCCGCCGAGGTAGCCGCCAAGCCCTCCGCCCGCCGCCTGAAGGGCCTGCAGCGGCAATGGCAATCAGCCTGGAACGCACTCGCAGCACCCGGTGAGCCCGAGCAAAACCTGGCAGGCCAGGTGGAATCCCGACTCGCCGAGCTGCAAGGCATGCTCCGCGAGCAGCAGGAACAGCAGCAGGCGCAGCTCGACGCCGCCACCAGCTTGGTGGAACGCCTGGCGCAGGAATTGGAGGAAGGCGCCCTGCATCAGGCGCTGGAGTCCCGCGCCAAGCTGCAGGAGCTGGCCGAGGTGCTGGCCTCCGACCAACGCTGGCATGCGATCAAGGCCCGCATGGCGACAATGCAGGGCCGCCTGCGCGAGCTTCGTGACTGGCAGCATTGGTCGAACAACAAGATTCGCAAACGTATGATCGAGGAGATGCGGGTCTTGCCGGAAGCCGACCTGCACCCGGACGCGGTGCTCGCCCGCATCAAGGAGCTCCAGAGCCGCTGGAAGGAGCTGGAGGAGAGCGAGCAAATCCCCGGTGAGCGCCATTTCTCTGCCGCTCCCTGGATGTGGCGCAAGTTCAGCGCCGGCGGACAGCGCGCCTTCGAGGCCACCAAGCCATTCCTCGACAAGCGGGACGAAATCCGCACCAAGCACCTGGCCGAAACCAAGGCCCTGGTCGCCGAGGCACGTGATTTGATCGCCAGCGAAGCACCCGACTGGCAGGCGCTCAACCGTGCCTTGCGCAGGGCGCGCAAGGCATTGCGTTCCCTCGACGAGGTCCCCGCGAAAGCCCGCAAAGGCCTGGCCGCAAAGCTGAAGCGGGCGCTCTCGGACGGCCAGGCGCGCATGCAGGAGCATTACGAGGAAGTCGAGAAGGTCAAGCGCCGGCTGATTCGGGAAGCGGCACAATTGGCGCACCTGGATGACCGCGCGGAGGCGATCGGGCGTGCGAAGTCGCTGCAGTCCGAGTGGAAGGCTGCCGGCAGCCTCTGGCGCAGCCGGGAAAACCAGCTATGGGCCGAATTCCGCAAGCCCATCGACCCGCTGTTCGCGGCGCTGAAGGCCGAAGACGCGAGCCGCCAGGCGGAACGCTCCGCCGAACGGGACGCGCAGCGCGCGCTGTGCGCGGAACTCGAAGCCCTGCTGGAGTTGCCGGACGCGGAACTAACCGAGCACGAGGGCAAGGCCCGCGGCCTGGAGGACGCCTGGGCGGACGCCGGCAAACCCGACCCGGCCCTGCGCAAACGCTTCCAGGGCCGCGTACGCCAACTGGAAAGCCGCCTCGCGGCGCACCGCCGCACGCTGGCGCAGGCGCGGCGCGCACAGCGCTGGGAATTGGCCGAACTCGTGCGTCGGGCCGAAACGGCGCAGCGTTCCAACAAGCTGACCGACCCGCTGAAGAAAAAGCTGACGCGGTCGCTGCCGGACGTTCCGGGCGACGACGCGCTGGTTTCCGCGCTGCTGGCGAGATTCCAGTGTGCGCTGGACGGCCAGGCGCCGGAGGCGCCCGACCACGACGCGCCGGAGACGGGAACCCGCGCGCAGCGCATCTGCATTGCGCTGGAATACCTGGCCGGGAAGCCCTCGCCGCCGGCCGAGAAAGACGCGCGCATGCAATACCAGGTCGAACGGCTGTCGGCCTCGATGTCCGGCGAATTGCAGCGCGAATCGGCATCTACCGAGGCGCGGCGGCTCGAGCGCGAATGGCTTGCGCTGCCTTATTTCGAGGAACCGCCGTACGACGCGCTGCAAAAACGCGTGCGCGACGCCCTCGAAGCGCTCCAAAATAAATAAATAATAATGTTAAATTTCAATATATTAAAAGATATATTTAAGGTATTGCTTTTGATACTCGCAGTGGCACCGGCGGCGGCCGCCAGCGACGAGGCGCCGGTGCTGGCCGGCACCTGGGTCTCCGTGCTCCCGCCGGTGCTGGCCATTGTCCTGGCGCTGACCCTGCGGCGGGTGATCCCTGCCCTGTTCGCCGGCATCTGGCTCGGCGCCTGGATCATCAACGGCCTGAGCCTGGGCGGCCTGTGGCACGGGCTGCTGGAAACCTTTCAACGCTACATCCATGCCGCGCTGGCGGACGGCGACCACGCCACCGTCATCCTGTTCTCCATGATGATCGGGGGCATGGTGGGTATCATTTCCCGCAACGGCGGCATGCAGGGCATCGTCAACCGCATCGTCGCCTTCGCCGACTCCGTGCGGCACGCCAGCCTGGCCACCGCCGCCATGGGCCTGGCGATCTTCTTCGACGACTACGCCAACACCCTGGTGGTCGGCAACACCATGCGCCCGGTCACCGACGCCAAGCACATCTCGCGCGCCAAGCTGGCCTACATCGTCGATTCGACCGCAGCCCCGGTGGCCTGCATCGCGCTGGTCACGACCTGGATCGGTTACGAGGTCGGCCTGATCGGGGACGCGATCGCCGGCCTCAGCGGCCTCGACACCGAAGCCTACCTGCTGTTCCTGCACACCATTCCGTACAGTTTCTATCCCGTGCTGGCCATCGCCTTCGTCCTGATGGTGGCCTGGAGCGGTCTGGATTTCGGGCCCATGCTGCGGGCTGAGCGCGAGGCCAGGGCTCATGGGGTGCACGACGACCTGCACCTGGAAGCCGAGCAGGATCCGGACTTCCGCCCGGTCGAGCCGGCGCCCGGCAAGCCCCAGCGGGCACTGAACGCCATCATTCCGGTCGCGGTGCTGGTGCTGGGGGTCATGGTGGGCCTGTACGTCACCGGCCGCGGTTCGCTCGACTCACCCGACCCCACGCTGCGTGAGATCATCGGCGCCGCCGACTCGTACAAAGCGCTCATGTGGGCCTCGTTTCTCGGCGTCCTGACTGCCGCGGCGATGACGCTGGTGCAGCGCATCCTTGACGTGGAGGAGGTCATCAATGCTTGGTATCAAGGCCTGCGCTCGATGCTCATGGCCCTGATCATCCTGGTGCTCGCCTGGTCGCTCGGCGAGATCACGGAGATCCTGGCCACGGCGGATTTCCTGGTCGCCGTGCTGGGCGACTCACTGCCGCCCTTTACCCTGCCAGCCTTGATCTTCGTGCTCGCTGCACTGACCGCGTTCGCGACCGGCTCGAGCTGGGGCGCCATGGGCATTCTCATCCCGCTGACGGTGCCCCTCACCTGGGCGGTGATGCAGGCGCAGGGCCTGACCTCGGCCGACGACATGCACCTGCTCTATTCCGCCATCGCCTCGGTGCTGGCCGGCAGCGTGTGGGGCGATCACTGTTCGCCGATTTCCGACACCACGATCCTGTCGTCGCTGGCTTCCGGTTGCAACCACATCGAGCATGTCCGCACCCAGCTGCCGTACGCAGTGCTGGTGGGCCTGACTGGAATCCTGGCCGGGAGCCTGCCAGTCGCCATGGGTATGCCCTGGTGGCTCGGCCTCGCCATTGGGCTGGTCCTGCTCGCCATCGCCCTGAAACTGCTCGGCAAGCCGAGCGGCTGAACCGGCGGGCGGCGTACCGCCCGCTCAATCCATGCGCTAGAATGCGCCGCGCCGCCGAATCGGTATGCTTGTGCCGTGAAGACCAGCCTGTTCGATGCCCATTTCGACACCACCGCCGAGCCCCGCATGGCCGGATGGTCAGGCCTGCACGGCAGCAGCCTGGCGCTGGCGCTGATCCATGCTGCCCGACGCCACGCGGGCCTGGCCCTGGTCGTCTGCCGTTCGAACCACCAGGCACAGCTGCTGGAACGCGATCTCGAACTGCTGAACGATGGCGAGGTCGAGGTATGCTGCTTCCCGGACCGCGAAACCCTGCCCTTCGATCCGTTCTCCGCGCATCCCGAAATTGCCGCCGCCCGCCTGGCCGCGCTGGCACGTATCGCCACGATGACACGTGGCCTGGTGCTGGTGGCGGCGCCCGGCCTGCTGGAACGGCTCCCGCCACGGCCGTTCGTGCTGGGCCAGTCCTTCGACCTGGTGACCGGCCAGCGCCTGGCCATCGACGTGTTTCGCGCGCAGCTGCTGCGCGCCGGCTACAGTGCCGCGGACCCCGTCTTCCAGGCCGGACAGTTTGCCGTGCGCGGCTCGGTGATCGACCTGTTTCCCAGCGGGCTCGCCCAGCCGCTCAGGCTCGACCTGTTCGACGAGGAGATCGAATCGATCCGACCCTTCGACCCCGACACCCAGCGCTCGTCGGGGCGCGTGGACGGGTTCTCGATGCTGCCGGCCCGCGAGTACCCCAGCGACGGCGAGGCCTTCGAGCGTTTCCGCAAGGCGTTTCGCTACCGCTTCGCGGTCGACATGCGCAAGGTTGCCATCTATCAGGACTTGCGCAGTGGTGCGCATCCGCAAGGCCTGGAGCAATACCTGCCGCTGTTCTACGAGACCACCGATAACCTGCTGGACTACCTTGCGGAGCAGCCTGTATTGCTCATGCAGGCGGGGGCCGACCAAGCCCTGGAGCGATTCTGGAGCCAGGCCGAGCAGCGCTGGGAGCAGCGCCGCCACGATGTGGAACGGCCAATCCTGGAGCCGGGCGAACTCCTGTTCGAGCCCCCACCGCTGCGGCAGCGCCTGGCGGCCCTGCCCTGCATTCATCTGGCGGAACCCGCCACCGAAAGCGAAGGCCACATCTTCTTCGACACCCGGCCGGCGCCGGACCTGCGCATCCATGAACGGGGCCGCAAGCCCGCCGGGACGCTGCACGCCTTTCTGGGCGAGTTCGCGGGGCGGGTGATGTTCGCCGCCGATACGCCCGGACGGCGTGAAGTGCTGGCCGACACCCTGGCGGCGTTTGGCCTGCATCCGGAGCGCCATGAACGCTGGTCGGAATTCCACACCGCGCGGGAGCGTCTGGGGCTGTGCGTGCTGCCGGTGAATGAGGGTTTTGTCGCCGGCGACACACTGGCCATCGTGACCGAGTCCCAGTTGTTCGGAGGGCGGGCCCGACCGCGCGCGGAGCGGGCGGCGGCGGAACGGGACCCCGAAGCCATCATACGCAGCCTGGCCGATCTGGCCGAGGGCGCCCCGGTGGTCCATGAAGATCATGGCATCGGCCGTTACCGGGGGCTGGAGACGCTGGAAATCGACGGCTATCCTGCCGAGTTCCTGCTGCTCGAATACGCGGCCGGGGATCGGCTGTATGTGCCGGTCTCGACCTTGCACCGTGTCAGCCGCTACACCGGCAGCGATCCCGAGCAGGCCCCGCTGCACCGGCTCGGCGGCGACCAGTGGGCACGCGCGCGAAAACGCGCCGCGCGCCAGGTGCGGGACGTCGCGGCGGAACTGCTGGACCTGTACGCCCGGCGCCAGGGCCGTCCCGGCCACGCATTCGAGGTGGACCCCGGCTTATACGCGGAATTCTCGGCCGGCTTCCCGTACGAGGAGACGCCGGACCAGCAACGCGCCATCGAAGCCGTGCAGGCCGACCTGGAGGCGGGCCGACCCATGGACCGGCTGGTATGCGGAGACGTCGGGTTCGGCAAGACCGAGGTTGCGCTGCGCGCCGCTTTCATGGCGGTCCAGGGCGGCCGCCAGGTGGCGCTGCTGGTTCCCACGACGCTGCTGGCGCAACAACACCACTCGACCTTCTGCGACCGCTTCGCCGACTGGCCGGTGCATATCGAACTGCTGTCGCGATTCCGCACCGGCGGTCAGGTCGACAGCGTGTTGAAGGCACTGCACGAAGGCCGGGTCGACATCGTGATCGGAACGCACCGGCTGATTCAGAAGGATGTCCGGTTCGCCCGGCTCGGGCTGGTGATCGTGGACGAGGAGCAACGTTTCGGGGTACGCCAGAAGGAACGCCTGAAGGAACTCCGCGCCGAGGTGGATTTTCTCACCCTCACGGCCACCCCCATTCCGCGCACCCTGAACATGGCCATGTCGGGCATACGCGACCTGTCCATCATCGCCACCCCACCGGCCCGGCGCATGGCCGTGAAAACCATCATCACGCCGTGGGACCGGGGTACCTTGCGCGAAGGCCTGCAGCGAGAGCTGCAGCGCGGTGGACAGGTATTCTTTCTGCACAACGAGGTGCGCAGTATCGAGCGTATCGCCGGCGAGGCGGAAAAGCTCGTCCCCGGCGCCCGCGTCCGTATCGCCCACGGCCAGATGCGCGAGCGTGAACTCGAGCAGGTGATGCTGGATTTCTACCGGCAGCGCTTCAACATCCTGGTCTGCACCACCATCATCGAGAACGGCATCGACGTGCCCACGGCCAACACCATCGTGGTCAATCGCGCGGATCGTTTCGGCCTCGCCCAACTGCACCAGCTGCGCGGTCGCGTCGGTCGCTCGCATCATCGGGCGTATGCATACCTGGTGGTACCCGAGCCCCGCGCCATGACCGCAGATGCCCGCAAACGCCTGGAGGCCATCGCCTCGCTCGAGGAACTGGGAGCGGGCTTCACCCTGGCCACGCACGACCTGGAAATCCGCGGCGCCGGCGAGTTGCTCGGCGAGGCCCAGAGTGGCCAGATCCAGGCCATCGGCTACAGCATGTACAGCGAGCTACTGGCGCGTGCGGTCAAGGCGCTGCAGCAGGGCGAGGAACCGCAACTCGAAGGCGCCCTGCACCATGCAGTCGATATCGAACTGCATCTGCCCGCGCTGATCCCCGAGGCATACCTTGCCGACGTCCACGCGCGGCTCACGCTCTACAAGCGCATCGCCAGCGCCGCCAGCGAGACAGACCTGCGCGACCTGCAGGTCGAGATGATCGACCGCTTCGGCTTGCTGCCGGACGCGGTGCGCAACCTGTTCGAAGTGGCGGCCCTGCGGCTCGCAGCCGATCGCCTGGGAATCACCCGCCTCGACCTGGGCGAGCATGGCGGCCACGTCAGTTTCCAGGAGCGCGCCGCGGTCGAGCCAGAGTCGCTGCTGGCCTTGATTCGGGAAACGCCGGAGCGGTATCGAATGTCGGGTCCGCAACGGATGAACATCCGGGCCGGCGCCAGCTCCGCATTGGCGCGCCTGGAAATGGCCAGCAGGCTACTGCAACGGCTGGCCCGGCCCCCCAGCCAGTGAATGCAATCGAGGCCAGCCTCAGGGACAATAGCGATGTTGAATCAGAGCGACACGCCATGAACCCCACAGGCCCGCACACCGGTTCCGGATCCCTCGCCGACGAGCTGCGTGCCGTGCACGCCACGGGCCGGTCGCGTCCGCTCGACTGGCGATTGGGACAGCTGGCGGCGCTCGAACGCTTGCTCGCCGAGCACGGCAAAACTTTCGCACGGACCCTCGAAGACGACCTCGGCAAGTGCCGGGCGGAGGCCTGGCTGACGGAGATCGATTACGTGGCCGGCGCCGCGCGACACGCGCGACGTCACCTGCGGCGGTGGGCACGTGTGCGCCGCGTGGCCACGCCGCTGTCCCTGCGGCCGGGAAGCAGCCGTGTACTGGCGGAACCGCTGGGCGCGGTACTGGTGCTCAGCCCGTGGAATTACCCGCTGCAGCTCTGCCTGGCGCCGCTGGTGACCGCCCTCAGCGCCGGCAATTGCGTCGCCATCAAACCCTCGGAGCTGGCACCGGCCACGGCCGGCGCCATGGCCCAATTGCTGCCGCGCTACCTGGACCCGGATCACTTCCGGGTGATTGAAGGCGGTGTGGAGACCTCGACCTGGCTGCTGGAGCAGCACTGGGACCACATCATCTTCACCGGCAGTGAGCGCGTGGCCCGCATCGTGATGCAGGCCGCGGCGCGCTACCTCACGCCCGTCACGCTGGAACTGGGTGGCAAGAGTCCCTGCGTGGTGCTGCCGGACGCCGATCTCGGCATCGCCGCGAGACGGATTGCCTGGGCCAAGTTCCTCAATGCCGGGCAATCCTGCATCGCACCGGATTACGTGCTCACCGATGCCGCCACCGCGGCGCGGCTCGCGCCACTGCTGCGGGAGGCGATCGAGTCAATGTACGGTGACGACCCGGCCCGGTCCGCCGATTATGGCCGCATCATCGATGCACGGCATTTCGATCGTCTGCAGGCGCTGCTGGCCGGCGAACACGTTTTCACCGGGGGTCAGGGAGCGCGCGAGACTCTGTATCTCGCCCCGACCGTGCTGACTTCCGTGCAAGCGGACAGCGCAATCATGCAGGAAGAGATCTTCGGGCCGGTGCTGCCCATCGTGGAGTGCGCCGGTCTCGATGCGGCATTGGCATTCATCCGCAGCCGCCCCAAGCCACTGGCCGCGTACCTGTTCACCACGGATGATGACGCGCACCGGCGTATGGCCGAGGTGATCAGCGCCGGCAGCCTCGGCATCAATGACCTGATGCTGTTCATGGCCGTCAAGGAACTGCCCTTCGGCGGCGTGGGACCCAGTGGAACCGGCAACTACAAGGGCGAGGAAGGCTTTCTGCGCCTGAGCCACCAGAAGGCGGTGCTCAAACGCGGACTGCGCCCCGAAATACGATTGCGCTACCCGCCCTTCAGCCGCCGCAAACTGGGCTGGCTCCGGAAACTGCTGTGAGGGGAGCGGCACTGCTGCTGTCTGCGCTGCTGAGCACCTCCCTGTGGGCGGAGGCCGGCAGCTACCGCGTCGAGCTGCTGGTGTTCACCCATCTCGAGGCCGAGGCGGAACCCCTGGAGATCGCGCAGCTGAGATCCTTCACCGAGGTGCTGGATCTCGACGCGCCGGGACTTCCGGGCGAGCCATTCGCCGTGGACGCAATGAGCCCCACCATGGAGGACCTGTGGCGGCGACTCCGGCTCAGCGCGACCTACCGGCCAGTGCTGTTCCATGCCTGGCAGCAGAACCGGGTCGATTACCACCCCCCGGTCCGCGTGCACGATGACGAGGTGCTGGCCGAGCGCCTGCATTTCCCGGGCGACATCGCCTACGTCGATTTACGCCAGCCGGACATGTTCGCTGCCTACCGAATCCGGTATCACCGCCTGGACGGCTCCGCGCAACTGCGCCGCAGCCGGTTTTTGCACCTCGACGTCGATCTCGAGCTGCGCGCGGTGCTGGGGCTACCGGACGCCCCGCCAGCGGATGCACCACTCCCCCCGCCCGTGGCGGAACAACCCACTCCGCAGGCCCTGCCGGAGCCGCCCCCTGGCCCGGCGCAGGTCCATCGCCTGCAGCAGTCCCGCCCGGTCCGCACGGGCGAGCTGCACTATTTCGACGGACCGTACTTCGGGTTGCTGGCCCGGGTCATGACGATCGACCCGGACTGAGGCGGCGGGGACCGGTCTGGCGGCGGTGCCGGATTCGGGCTAGTCTTGTGCATACATCGACGACCGGGGAGGTTCACCGGCATGAATCTTGAAAAGGTCATCTTCGCGTTTTTCATCGTCCTCGCCCTGACGCTCAATTTCGGGTTTTTCCTGGGCGAGATCGACAACCCGGACCACCACGATGCCATGGAGCTCGGGGCGGCCCTCGCGGTCAGCCTGATCGCCACGGTGGTCAAGTTCGGCGACCGCTCGCAGATGGGCGCGGTGCTGCTGGCCACCAGCCTGGTGGCCGATCTGCAATTGCTGGTGGCGGCGGTGATCTGGGCCTACGCTGCCTACGCCGCGGTGGATGGCGTCACCGGACAGGTGATGGCACGTGTGGTCTCGCTGTCAGGCGGGGCGTTGCTGGCCAACCTGGTGTCGGTCACCCTGCTGGTGGCGGAAACCATCGTCATCCGGCGCTAGGCACCCGCGCCGGACGCAGGGACGGCACCATGAATGACGTTGTCTGGTTGACCATGCGGCGTGTCCGCACGCCGCTGATCATCCTGATCCTGGTCTACTTTATCTCGGTCTTCGTCATGGTCTCGATACCGGGGCGGGACGCCTTCGGGCAACCCGTGTCGATGGGCTTCCTGGATGCCGCCTACTTCGTCATCATCATGGCCAGCACCATCGGTTTCGGCGAGATTCCCCACCCGTTCACCGAAACCCAGCGGCTCGTGGCGTTCGGCCTGATCCTGCCGAACGTGATGTCCTGGCTGTACGCGGTGGGCGCCATCCTGGGGCTGGTCCTGGACGAGCAGTTCCGTGCCGTGCTGTACCGCAGCCGGTTCGCCCAGCGGGTGCGCTGGCTCGGCGAGCCGTTCTACATCGTCTGCGGGTTTGGCAACACCGGCAGCATGGTGGTGAGCGGTCTGCTCAGCCGCGGACTGCACGCAGTGGTGCTGGAACGACAACCGGCCACCGTGCACCGGATGATCCTCGATGAAGCCTACGCCCGCGTCCCCGCCCTGGCCTGCGATACCTCGGAGCGCGTGAACCTGGAACTGGCCGGCCTCAACAGCCCCTCCTGCCGGGGCGTGATCGCCACCACCAACGAAGACCACGCCAACCTCATGATCGCCATCACCGCCAAGCTGCTGCGGCCAGCGATACCGGTACTGGCGCGCAGTGAGACGGCCCGGGTCAGCGACAACCTGACCTCGTTCGGCACCGACTACGTGATCGACCCCTACGCCATCTTCGCCGAACGCCTGTTCCTGGCCCTCAGTTCGCCGGTCAAATACCTGGTCCAGGACTGGCTGATCAGCGTCCCGGGCAGCAAATTGCGCGAGCCGCTGCATCCGCCGACCGGGCGCTGGATCGTGTGCGGCGCGGGCCGTTTCGGCTCGCGCATGCTGGAGCGGCTGGAGGACAGCGGTCTGCCCTTCACGGTGGTGGAGGTCCACCCGGAGCGCCTGGAACGCTTCCCGAGCGGCGTACTGGGCCGCGGCACCGAGGCGCACACGCTGCAGGAAGCCGGTCTCCAGGACGCCGTGGGGATCATCGCCGGCACCGGCGACGATGTCGACAACCTGTCCATCATCATGACCGCGCTGGAACTCAACCCCCACCTGTTCGCCGTGGCGCGCCAGGAGCGGCAACAGAACGACGCCCTGTTCGACGCCTCCGGCGCGCACCTGGTCGCGCGCCGCAGCCTGATCGTCGCCCGGCGCATCCTGGCGGTGGCGACCACGCCGCTGCTGCAGACCTTCCTGCAGCACCTGGTGGTCAAGGACGACCGTTTCGCGGAACGGACCAAGGCACGCCTCGAGGCGGTGCTGCATGGCCGCGCCCCCAGCCTGTGGGTCATCGACCTGCAGGGTGACCTGGCGGAGGGCCTGCGCCACGCGCGCGCCGATGGCGTGAACCTGGAACTGGGCCACATCACCCACAACCTGCGCACGGAGGACGCGGAAAGCCTGGCCTGCGTGTGCCTGGTGGTGGAGCGCGGCGCCCAGCGGCTGTTCCTGCCGGAGGCCGATTTCGACCTGCTGGAGGGCGACCGGTTGCTATTCGCCGGGCGCGGCGCCGCTCGCCGCGAGATGCTGTGGGCGCTACTGGATCCCAACGCCCTGCTGGGCTACGCCACCGGCAAACGCTTGCCCCGCGGCGCGATCTGGCGCTGGTGGTGGCGCCGCCGGTATAACCGCTGAGACCAGGCCTGGCTTACTGCAATTCGAACGGGTCGGCATCGGCCAGGAACGGCAAGCGCTCGCGAACCTCCCGCAAGCGCTCCGGCTCGAGGCGACAACTGCCGACGCGCTCCTCGTCGCCCAGCTCCAGCAGCGGCTGGCCGAGCGGATCCAGCACCACGCTCTGGCCAGGATAGTCCTTGCCGTGGCCGTCCTTGCCGACACGGTTCACCCCCACCACGAAACACTGGTTCTCGATCGCGCGGGCGCGCAGCAGCGTCGACCACGCGTCGACGCGGGGCGCCGGCCAGTTCGCCACCACCACTAACAGATCGTAATCGCTGCGGTTCCGACACCACACCGGGAAGCGGATGTCGTAGCACACCTGCGGACAGACGCGCCAGCCATGCCACGCCCATACCTTGCGCTCGCAGCCAGCGGTATATCGCTGGTCTTCGCCCGCGTAGGCGAACAGGTGGCGCTTGTCGTAAAAGCCGACCTCGCCGCCCGGCGACGCCCACAGCAGGCGGTTGCGCAAGCCGTCCGGCGTGGCGATGACGGCACTGCCAGCCAACACGCAGTCGTACTCGCTGGCGAGACTCCGCATCCAGGCTACCGTGGCGCCGTCCATGCCCTCGGCGCTGGACTCCGAATCGCCCAGGAAGCCGGTGCTGAACGTCTCCGGCAGCACCGCGAGATCCAGCTCGGGCAGGTGGTCGGCCAGCAAGGCCTGCAGATGCTCGCGATTGGCCTCGGGCGCCCGCCACCTCAGGCGTGCCTGGACCAGGCCGACGCGCACCGGACCGGCCGGTGCCGGCTCAGCAACGCGAACCATGGCTGTGGCGACTCGTGTTCATGCCACCCCCAGTATAGCCAGCGCCCCGCACCGCCGGAACCGAGCGCTCAGGCCACGAACAGGAAATCACTGCCCTCCCGGCGCCGATGCCGCTCGAGGAACGCGCGGATCTCCGCGCGCGCCCCGCGTGCGCCCACCGCGACCAGCACCATGCACCCGTGCGGTTCGGCGGCGGCTGCTGGCGACCACACGGGCTTGCCCCGCTTCACCCCACCCACGCGCCGCGGATGCACCTCGATGAAACCCTCCACGCTGGCGCCCTCGGCCACCAGCAAGTCATGCATGGTGCGCCCCGTGGGGCCAGCCCCCCAGATAATGATGGGCTGGTCCGGCAACCTGCCATGCACGAGAAAATGGGCCTTGGCCTGTTGGAAGCGCCGGCGCCCATAGCGTGCATCGCTGCGCGTCAGGCGGCTGGAGTGGTCACGCCAACGCAGCACGGTCTCCGCCGGCTTACCCATGCGCATGCCCAGGCGGTCGGCGCGCAGGTAGAGATCGTAGTCTTCGGGCCACTCGCCGTCGCGGTATCCCCCCAGGCGCTCCAGGCTGGCCCGCCGGAACAGGGCCGTCGGGTTGGGAACCGGGCTTTCGATAAACAGCGCGCGGCGAATCGCCTCCGGATGCCGCAGGGAATTCAGCCACCGCTGGTAGTGGCGGTTGCCGCCACGCAGCGGCTCGGCTGCAAACAGCTCCACGCGCCCGCCGGCGATGTCGATGTCGGGGTGCCGGCGCAGGTAATCCAGTTGCAGCTCCAGGCGCTGCGGCAGGGCAATGTCGTCGGCATCCATGCGCGCGATCCAGGGCGCGGCGGCGCGTTCGAAGCCGCAGTTGAACGCCCGGGCGACGCCGCGACCGGTGGCCGGGACGATCCGGCAGCGGGGGTCGGACACCTCCAGTGCCTGCGGGGCCCCGTCACTGCTGTGGTCGTCCACCACCAGCAGCTCCAGCTCACCGAGGGTTTGCCCGAGAATGCTGTCGACCGCCTCCTGCAGGAACGGACCCCCGTTGCGTACCGGCAGGATGACGGATACTTCAGGGCGCAACTCGACCGCCGCTCAGCCGCCCGCCTCCGGCCGCATGTACGGGAACAGCAGCACGTCGCGAATCGAGGGTGAATCGGTCAGCAGCATCACCAGGCGGTCGATGCCCACGCCCTCGCCGCCGGTCGGCGGCATGCCGTATTCCAGCGCGCGGATGTAATCCTGATCGTAATGCATGGCCTCCTCGTCGCCGGCGGCCTTGGCGGCGACCTGCGCCTGGAAGCGCTCGGCCTGGTCCTCGGGATCGTTGAGCTCCGAGAATCCATTGGCGATCTCGCTGCCCATCACGATCAATTCGAAACGGTCGGTAACGCGCGGGTCGGCCTCGTTGCGGCGCGACAGGGGCGAGACTTCGGTGGGATAGGCGGTGACGAATGTCGGTTGCAGGAGCTTGCGCTCGGCGGTCGCCTCGTACAGCTCGGTGAGCAGCTTGCCGGGGCCCCACGAGGATTCCATCGCAATCTCCCGCTGGCGACAGGCGGCGCGCAGGGTGTCGGCATCCCACAGGTCCGCGTCGGCCAGCTCCGGGTTGTGGGCGCGCACGGCCTCCTCCAGCGTCAAGCGGGGAAAAGCCTGTCCGAAATCCAGCAGCTCGCCCTGGTACGCGACCCGGGTATCGCCGGTCACGGCCGCGGCCAGTTCGCGCAACATCGTCTCGGTGAGATCCATCAGGTCGTTGAAGTCCGCATACGCCCAGTAAAACTCCAACATGGTGAATTCCGGGTTGTGTCGCGTGGAGACGCCCTCGTTGCGGAAATTGCGGTTGATCTCGTAGACCCGCTCAAGTCCGCCCACGACCAGCCGCTTCAGGTACAGCTCGGGCGCCACCCGCAGGTACATGTCGAGGTCCAGCGCATTGTGATGGGTCACGAACGGGCGGGCGGCCGCCCCCCCGGGAATGGGGTGCATCATCGGGGTCTCGACCTCCAGGAACTCCCGCCCCGGCGCCTCCATGAACTGCCGCATGAACGCGATGATCCGGGATCGCACGCGGAATACGCCGCGGGTTTCCTGGTTCATGATCAGGTCGAGGTAGCGCTGCCGGTAGCGGGTTTCCATATCGGTCAGTCCATGCCACTTCTCGGGCAGCGGCCGCAGCGATTTGGCCAGCAGGCGCAAGTCGGTCAGGCGCACCGACAACTCCCCCTTCTGGGTGCGGAACATGTGGCCGGTACCGCCAATGATGTCGCCGATGTCCCACTGCTTGAACTGCTGGTATACGCCCTCCGGCAGCGCATCGCGCTCCACCACCAGCTGGATCGAACCGGAGCCGTCCTGCAACCGGACGAACGCCAGCTTGCCCATCACCCGCTTGGCCATCATGCGGCCCGCCACGCTGAACGACGCGTCGCGCGCCGCCAGCTCCGCCTGGTCCAGGTCGCCGAATTCCCGCCCCAGCCCGGCGGCCGTCGCCGTGGGCCGGAAATCGTTGGGAAACGCCTCTCCGGACGCCTTCAAACGGTGCAGTTTCTCGCGCCGCTCGGCGATCAGCCGGTTTTCTTCGGACTCCGCCTCGGGAGGTCGTGAGCCGGATTGCCGGTCGTCGTTCATCCTGCCCTCCCCGCCTACAGGCCCTGCTTGAGCGAGGCCTCGACGAACAGGTCGAGGTCGCCATCGAGCACCGCCTGCGTGTTGCCCACCTCGACGCCGGTGCGCAGGTCCTTGATGCGGGACTGGTCCAGCACGTAGGAGCGGATCTGGCTGCCCCAGCCGATGTCCGACTTGGTGTCCTCCACCGCCTGCTGCTCGGCGTTGCGCTTCATGATCTCCAGCTCGTACAGCTTGGCCCGCAGCTGTTTCATCGCATGGTCCTTGTTCTTGTGCTGCGAACGGTCGTTCTGGCATTGCACCACGATTCCGCTGGGCATGTGCGTGATGCGCACCGCGGATTCGGTGCGGTTGACGTGCTGGCCGCCGGCGCCGGAGGCGCGGTAGACGTCGATGCGCAGGTCCGCCGGGTTGATGTCGATTTCGATGTCGTCGTCGACCTCGGGCGAGACGAACACCGCGGCGAAGGAGGTGTGGCGGCGGTTGCCGGAGTCGAACGGCGACTTGCGCACCAGCCGGTGCACGCCGGTCTCGGTGCGGCACCAGCCGAAGGCGTGGTCGCCCCTTACGTGCACCGTGGCGCTCTTGATGCCCGCCACGTCACCGGCGGAAACTTCCACCAACTCGGCCTGCCAGCCGCGCCGCTCGGCCCAGCGCAGGTACATTCGCAGCAGCATCTCGGCCCAGTCCTGGGCCTCGGTGCCGCCGGAACCCGCCTGGATGTCGAGGTAACAGGGGCGATCATCCATTTCGCCGGAGAACATGCGCTGAAACTCCAGCTCGGCAACGCGGCGCTCCAGTGCCTCGAGGTCGGCCGCCACCGCCGCGGCGGTGGCCGCGTCCCCTTCCTCCATCGCCATCGCCAGCAGGTCGGCCGTGTCGGTCAGGCCACGGCCGATACCATCCAGCGCGGTCACCGCCTTCTCGAGGCGCGCCCGCTCCCGGCCCAGTGACTGCGCCCGGTCCGGATCCGCCCAGATTTCNNCCAGGCGGTCTCTCTTGCTGGCATAGTCAAAGGTACCCCCTCAGCGCCGCCGTGCGCTGGTTGAGATCTTCGATCTGGTTGACAAGGGGGTTGGTCTCCATGTCTCTGGCGGCGCTGCAAGCCCGGCCCATTCCGGCGCTGCATTGTACACCAAGCCGGTCCTCGGCAGACTTCCGCCATCGTCGCGGGAACCGGGCTGGAGGCGTATAATGGGGTCTGAAACCAGCGCCCGCTCCCGAGCCCGGGGCCGGGCGTGGGGAGCGGCTTGCGACACCCCGTCCGACCCGTCGAGCGCGGCCCGCCGATGCCCGAGGCGCCCCCGAACTTCCAACCAAGGAGGACCAATCCATGAAACGAATTCTGAGCCATCTGACCTGCCTGGCACTGCTGGCCGCCATGACGCTGCCGTCTGCGCTGCTCGCGCAGGAGGACGAAGCCAGCCAACCCCCGCTTGCCTCCGCATGGGTGATGCACCCCAAGGAAGGCCAGTTCGCGGCCATGTACGCCGCCGCGCTGGAACACGTTAAATTCCGTAAGCAGCAGGGCGACAGCCGCAGCTGGATGGCCTTCCAGCCTGTCATCGGCGATCGCATCGACAAGCTGGCATTCCGTTTTTGCTGCTTCGACTGGGCCGATCAGGACGCCTATGCCGCCGAGGACCTCGAAAAGGGGCTGGGCGATCACTGGAACGCCACCGTCGATCAATACGTGGCGGATTACGAGCATTACATGGTGGCGCTGGACTACGAGAACAGCCACTGGAATGACGAGGCGGGGCCGTGGACCTACTTCGCGGTGACCGAGTTCTATCTCTCACCGGGCAAGTCCGCCGCCTTCAATGCCGTCAAGAAGGAATTCATGGAACTGGCCTCCCGGCACAACTGGGCCGACGGCCAGCGTTACTGGTCCTGGGCGACCCGCATCGGCGGCAAGCCGATGGCTTCGATCGCCACGCCCCACAAGAATTTCGCCGACATGGCACCGCCGGAGCAGAATTTCTACCAGTTCCTGGTGGAGAAGGAAGGCCAGGAGGCCACCGACAAGCTGTACGCCCGGCTGTTCGAGACCTTCAAGGGCACCCGCTACACGATCTGGCGGCACATCGAGGAACTCTCCGTCACCTCCGAGTGAGCGTTGCCACGCGATCCTGACGCAACCCGCGGCCCCGGCCGCGGGTTTTTTATGGGTGGGCGGCAGCCGGCCCCGAGGTGTCGCTGGACG
>WVWV01000007.1 GCA_011773845.1 Lysobacterales bacterium
CCGGCCGTTTCGACCGCTTTGATGTTGCGCTCGGCGGCGACCCATCGTGGCCGCAAACCCTGACCCTGCAGGTCACCGTGCGCGTGGATTCGGCGGACATGGACGACCCGGACCTCAACGAGGGGATCGCAGGCCCCGACTGGTTCGATTTCGCCGGCCATCCGGTGGCGAGCTTTGTCAGTGACGAGGTGCGGGCGACTGGCCCGGACGCCTTCATCGCCACCGGCACCTTGACGCTCAAGGGCCAGGCGCGACCGGTGGATGTGCCGTTCGAGTGGCGGGCGGGAGCGGGCCAGGCCCACATGGAGGGGCGGCTGAGCCTCTCGCGGCGCGATTTCGGGATTGGCAGCGGCGATTGGTGGGACGACGACACCATTGGCGATCCGGTGACGGTCACCTTCTGCGTGACACTGGAGCAGGCCGACTGAAGTGCGGCGCACCGTCCTGACCGCAGCGTTCTGCGTGCTGGTGGCGTGCCAGTCGGCGCCGCCGCCCAGTGCGCCTGCGGCCGCGGACTGGCCGCCGTTCGATGTCACGGCGGTTCCGCCCGCCCGGCTCTACCGGGTGGATGCGGAGCGTTCCAGCATCGACATCGTGGTGCGGCGCGACGGCCCGCTGGCCCGATTCGGCCATGACCACGTCATCGTCGCCGGACACTGGGAGGGCTGGGTTGACCTGCCCGAGGCCGGTGAGCTGGCCCGCGCGGAGCTGCGCATGCCCGTCCACGCCCTGGTGGTCGACCCGGCTGCGGGCCGGGAACGCTACCGGCTCGACACGCAACCCGACGCCGAGGCGATCGCCAGCACCCGGCGCAACCTGCTGGAGCACGTGCTGGAAGCCGACCATTGGCCGTTTCTCGCCGTCAGCGCCCGGCACCCCGCGCCGGCCGACAGTGGCGCTCTCACCGTGGAGCTCAGGCTACAGGTCCGGGGCGCGACCCTGGACACCCGTGTTCCGCTGGCATTCCAGCGCGGTGGCGACTTCGTCAATGCCGAGGGCTTCGTACGCGTGCGACAGACCGAACTCGGCCTCGAGCCCTTCGCGGCCCTGGGGGGCGCCCTGCGCGTGGCCGACGAGCTGGAGATTCACTTCACCCTGCACGCCACCCGGCAGGCATCGGCTCGCGGGGCCGCGGGCCGGGGAGACACCCCTCAGCGCTGACCGATCGGAACGTAGCTGCGCGCTTCGGGACCGGTGTAGTCGGCGCCCGGGCGGATGATCCGATTGTTGGCCCGCTGTTCGAAACAATGGGCCGCCCAGCCCGTGATGCGCGACATCACGAAAATCGGCGTGAACAGCATGGTTGGAATGCCCATGAAGTGGTAAGCGCTGGCGTGGAAGAAGTCCGCGTTCGCGAACATGTTCTTCTCTTCCTTCATCACCCGCTCCACCGCATCCGAGACCGCGAACAGCACCGTGTCGCCCGCGCGCTCGGCCAGCTGGCGCGACCACTCCTTGATGATCGCATTGCGTGGATCACGCAAGCGGTACACGGCATGCCCGAACCCCATGATCAGTTCCCGGGCCGCCAGCTTCCGGTGGACGTCCGCCACCGCCTCGTCCACCGACGCATATTGCTCCAGCATGTCCATCGCCGCCTCGTTGGCGCCACCGTGCAGGGGGCCCCGCAGGGATCCGATGGCGCCGGTGATGCAGGAATGCAGGTCGGACATGGTGGACGCGCAGACCCGCGCGGTGAAGGTGGATGCGTTGAACTCATGCTCTGCGTACAGGATCAGCGACACATCCATCACCCGGGCAGCCAGCTCGTCGGGGGCGCGGTCGTGGAGCATGTGCAGGAAATGGGCGCCGATACCGTCCTCGCCGGTGTCGGTATCGATGCGCACGCCATCATGGCTGTAGCGATACCAGTACGTCACCATGGCCGGGAACAGTGCAAGCAGACGGTCGGCAATGGTCTGCTGGTTTGCGAAATCGCCCTCGGGCTCGATATTGCCGAGGAACGAGCAGCCCGTACGCATCACGTCCATCGGATGCGCGTTGGCCGGAATCCGCTCCAGCACCTCGCACAATGCGGGGGGCAGGGCCCGCATGCCGATGACGTTCTGCCGGTATGCCTGCAGCTGTTCGTGGGTGGGCAGCTCGCCCTTCAGGATCAGGTGCGCGACCTCATAGAACGTGGAGTGCTCAGCCAGCTCAACCACGTCGTAGCCCCGGTAACGCAGGCTATTGCCCTCCGCACCTACGGTGCATATGGCGGTTTCACCCGCCGACTGACCACGCAATCCAGCGCCGGTGTTCTTGTCTACCATGCCTCTTCAATCCTCCTCGGTGCGGGCAAACAGCTCGTCCAGTTTGCGCTCGAACTCATGGTATCCCAGGAATTGGTACAGCTCGTCCCGGGTCTGCATTGTATCCAGCACGTTGCGCTGGTGGCCATCGCTGAGCAGGGCCTGGTACACGGCCAGTGCCGCCTTGTTCATCGCGCGGTAGGCGGAGCAGCAATACAGCACGATATCGACACCGGCCGCTCCGAGTTCGCCGGTGGTGAACAGCGGGGTCTGTCCGAATTCGGTGATATTGGCGAGGATGGGCACGCCGGTGCGCTGGCTGAATTCGCGGTACTGATCGAGGGTCTGCACCGCCTCCGGAAAGATCATGTCGGCTCCGGCCTCGACGCAAGCGATGGCGCGCTCGATCGCCGGCTCCATGCCTTCCACTGCCAGCGCGTCGGTACGGGCCATGATCACGAACCCGTCATCGCTGCGCGCGTCGACCGCCGCCTTGATCCGATCCACCATCTCGGCCTGACTGACAATGGCCTTGCCCGGACGGTGGCCACAGCGCTTTTGTGACACCTGGTCTTCCAGGTGCATGGCGGCCGCGCCGTCCCGAATCAGCGACCTGACGGTGCGCGCGATGCCGAAGGCACCCCCGAAGCCGGTATCGACATCGACCAANNGGCGCCCCCGAAGCCGGTATCGACATCGACCAACAGCGGCAGATCACACACGCCGGTGATGCGGCGGATGTCCGTCAACACGTCATCGAGGCTGCTGATCCCGAGGTCCGGCATACCCAGCGAGTTGGCGGCCAACCCCCCGCCGGACAGGTAAATCGCCTGATGCCCCACCGCCGCCGCCATTCGCGCAGTGTAGGCGTTGATGGTGCCGACCACCTGCAATGGGGCGTTATTTTCTACCAGAGATCTGAATTTTTGTCCGGGGCTTTTAGACATTTATATCAATTAGTTACATTTTTTATTTGCATTTTTATTCGTGTTTTTAAATTCGTATTTTTAGAGCAGGTGCGCGACCGCGGCCCGTTCCTCGCGCAGCTCCGCGTCCGTGGCGTCCATGCGTGCGCGGCTGAAGGCGTCGATTTCCAGCCCTTGCACGATTCGGTAGGCTCCATCCTCGCACTGGCACGGGAAGGAGTAGATCACGCCCGGCTCGATGCCGTAGCTGCCATCGGCGGGTACCGCCATGGACACCCAGTCGCCCGGCGGGGTGCCGTGCACCCAGCTGCGCAGGTGATCGATCGCCGCGGAGGCTGCCGAGGCCGCGCTGGATGCGCCCCTGGCCTTGATGATTGCAGCCCCGCGCTGCTGGACGGTCGGGATGAAGGTCTCCCGGTACCAATCCTGGTCCACCTGCTCCACCACGTCCGTGCCCCCCGCGATCGCGAAGCGGATGTCCGGATACTGGGTGGACGAATGGTTGCCCCAGATGACCATGCGCTGAATGTCGGCATGATGTACGCCCGTGACACCGGCGAGTTGGGCCAGTGCGCGGTTGTGGTCCAGGCGGGTCATGGCGGTAAATCGGGCGGGATCCAGATCCGGAGCATTGGCCTGCGCGATCAAGGCATTGGTATTGGCCGGGTTGCCCACCACCAGCACCCTGACGTCGCGGCTCGCCACCGCGTTCAGGGCCTGGCCCTGGGGGCCGAAAATCTGCCCGTTCGCGTCCAGCAGGTCACTGCGCTCCATGCCCGGGCCGCGCGGACGGGCCCCGACCAGCAGCGCCAGATCGGCCGACTCGAAAGCCCGGTGCGCATCGTCCGTGGCCACTACCCCGTGCAGCAACGGGAACGCCGCGTCATGGAGCTCCATCACCACCCCCTCGAGGGCGCCCATCGCGGGTGGAATTTCGAGCAACTGCAGCACCAGCGGCTGATCCGGACCGAGCAGGTCGCCGGCCGCGATTCTGAAACACAACTGATAGCCAATCTGACCGGCGGCGCCGGTAATGGCAACTCGGACGGGCTGCTTCATCGAATGCTCCTTCGAGACACCAGGACACTCGCGGACATCGCTCACCGATCGGTTCGATGCTGCCCGGGAGCAGGGACAAACCGTTATTATTGTAACTGATCTGACCCTCGAACGGGCGTGGACACGCGCCCGCCAAACGTGACGGGAGGTGCCCCATGCGAGTGAGAGAGGCGGGAGTCGCCGCGTTGCTGGCGCTGCTTCTGGCGGCTGCCGGCACGGTGCAGGCGGGGGATCGCGTGAGCGGGAAACCCTGGGTCGGGCGCTCCGAAGTGATCGCCCCGTCCGCAATGGTCGCCAGCAGTCATCCCCTGGCCACCCAGGTCGGCCTCAGCATCCTGCGCTCGGGCGGCAATGCGGTCGACGCCGCGATCGCGGTCAACGCCGCGCTGGCCGTGATGGAGCCGACCGGGTGCGGCATCGGCGGCGACCTGTTCGCCATCGTCTGGGATGCCAAGACCGGCCGGCTGCATGGCCTCAATGCCACGGGCCGCGCGCCGCGGGCGGCCAACCGCGAATGGTTCCTCGCCAGGGGCTATGACAGGATTCCCTCATACGGCCCCCTGACGGTGACCGTACCCGGAGTCGTGGACGGTTGGTTCCGCCTGCACGAGCGCTTCGGCAGCCGGCCAATGGTGCAGCTGTTGCAACCCGCGATCGACTATGCGCGGCGGGGGCACCCGGTGCATGAGGTGATCGCCCACTACTGGCAAGGTCACATCGAAAAACGCGCCCCCTACCCCGGCTACCTGGAGCAGATGACCATTGACGGCCGGGCGCCGCGCAAGGGCGAGCTGTGGAGAAACCCCAACCTGGCGAATACGCTGGAGCGCATCGCGCGGGAGGGCCGCGAGGTGTTCTACGAGGGGGAAATCGCCCGCGCCATCGCCCGCTTCATGCAGGAGCACGGCGGATTCCTCGACTTCGAGGACCTGGCCACGCATGAGGGCCATTGGGTGGAGCCGGTATCGACCCAGTACCGCGGTTATGACGTCTGGGAATTGCCGCCCAACAGCCAGGGCATCGCGGTGCTGCAGATGCTCAATATCCTGGAGGGTTTCGACATCGCCGCCATGGGCTTTGGCTCTGCCGACTACCTGCACACGCTGGTCGAGGCCAAGAAGCTGGCCTACGAGGACCGGGCCCGGTTCTATGCGGACCCGGACTTCAATCACATCCCGGTCGCGGACCTGATATCCAAGCCATATGCGGACCAGCGTCGCAAGCGAATCGACCCGGAGCGGTCCGCGACGGTGGTGCCGCCGGGCGATCCCGGCGTGCTGCGGGATGGAGATACGGTCTATTTCACCACCGCCGATGCAGCAGGCAACATGGTATCCATGATCCAGAGCAACTGGCGGGGCTCGGGTTCGGGCATGACGCCACCGGGGCTCGGCTTCGTGCTGCAGAACCGTGGCGAGGTCTTCAGCCTCGATCCTGAGCATGCCAACCGGCTGGAACCGGGCAAACGTCCCTTTCACACCAACATTCCCGCGTTCATTACCCGGGACGGGCAACCGTTCATGACGCTCGGCGTCATGGGCGGAGAAATGCAGCCCCAGGGGCACGTGCAGGTGCTCGTCAACCTGCTCGACTTCGGCATGAACCTGCAGGAGGCCGGCGACGCGCCGCGCATCCGGCACACCGGCTCGAGCGAACCCGATTTCGGAGAGATGATCGACGGGGGACGGGTGAACCTCGAATCCGGCTTCGACTACGCGGTCGTCCGGGAACTGATGCGCAGGGGCCATGCCGTCGAGCTGGAGCCCGACAATCCCTACGGCGGATACCAGGCCATCCAGCGCGACCCGGTGAGCGGGGTGTATTTCGGCGCGTCCGAATCGCGCAAGGACGGTCAGGCAGCCGGTTACTGACCGCCATACGAATCGCGCCCGTCATGAACATCGTCGCGGACCGCAACATTCCGCTGCTGCATGAGACCTTTGGCCGGCACGGACAGCTGGTCACGCTCGACGGCCGCGACATCCGCGCAGCCGACCTCGCCGGCGCCGACGTATTGCTGGTGCGCTCCGTCACCCGCGTGGATGCCCGCCTGCTCGCGGGCGCGAACATCCGCTTCGTGGGCAGCGCGACCATCGGCACCGATCACCTCGACTGCCGGTGGCTGCAACGGCAGCAGATTCAATGGGCCAGCGCGCCCGGTTCGAACGCGGCATCCGCCGCCGAATTCACCCTGGCCATGTTGCTGCTGGCCTGTGAGCGGCTCGGTCGTGCCCTGCACGAGCAGCAGGTGGGCATCATCGGCCGCGGCAACGTTGGCGCGCACCTGCAAGCCCTGTTGTCGGCACTTGGCGTCACCACACTCGCCTGTGATCCTCCGCTGGCCGAGCAGGGCGTCAGCGGGCTGGCCGATCTGGACGCGACGCTGGGTTGCCCGGTCATCAGCCTGCATGTGCCGCTGACCTCCGCGGGCCGCCACCCGACCCGGGGCCTGCTGGACCGCCAGCGCCTGGAGCGGCTGCAGCGCCACAGCCTGGTGGTGAACACCGCGCGCGGAGCGGTGATCGACCAGGCCGCCCTGCTCGATCTGCTGCAAGCGGACCGGCTGTTCGCCGCGCTCGACGTGTGGGCGGAGGAACCCGGCGTGGATGCAGAACTGGTGCGTGCGGCCACCGTGTCGACGCCCCACGTGGCAGGCCATAGCCTGGACGGCAAGCGCCGCGGAACCGAGATGATTTACCGCGCCTTCTGTGCATGGCTTGGCGAGGATTGCCGGGCAGCGGCGGCCCTGCCCCCGGATTGCCAGGCAGACCTGCGGGGCGCGCCGCGGCCCGTCTGGCAGGCCGTGATGGCCGCCTGCCCGGTGGCCCGCGATGATGGCGCGTTGCGGGCTGCGGCCGAAGGACCGGCGAATGCGCTTGGCCCGGCGTTCGACCGCCTGCGCCGGGACTATCCCGAACGCCGCGATTTCAATCACTGGCGGCTGCGCGCGGACGCGTCTGCGCGCCCGCGGCTGGCAGCGCTGGGCTTCAACGTCTGATGAGCGCTGCACTCGCCCCGCCGGGGCATTGCATCCCGCGCTCGTTACCGGTAACGTGCGCGCGCCCCCTACGACGGCTGAACCCGTGATCGAGAACCTGAGAAATATCGCCATCATCGCGCACGTGGACCACGGCAAGACCACGCTGGTCGATCGCATGCTGCAACAGTCCGGCACGCTCGGGCAACGCGCCCTGGACACGGAACGGGTGATGGATTCCAACGAACTGGAACGCGAGCGCGGCATCACCATCCTGAGCAAGAACACCGCCATCGCCTGGCACCACGGCGGCACACGCTACCGGATCAACATCGTGGATACCCCCGGTCATGCGGATTTCGGCGGCGAGGTCGAGCGCATCCTGAGCATGGTGG
>WVWV01000010.1 GCA_011773845.1 Lysobacterales bacterium
CGGGGAAGTTGAGCAGGAACTCCTGGTCCATGTCGCGGTAGCCGACGATCAGGTTCGAGCGGCCGCCCAACATGTCCCAACCCAGGTTGGAAACCACCGCGAGGGTTTCGGTCTCATTGCCGTAATCCGCCCCCTTGGAGACGAACGGCACGGGCGCGAATGTAAACAGGTAGAGGCCTCCTGCGGGCAGCCCGGGCGTCAGTATGGACCTCGAAATGCGGGTGCTTGCCGAGGACAGTTGCCCATGAATGTTGGCACCCTCGGTCTCCATGTAGTCCACCGAGAGATCCCAGATCACGTTGTCATTGGGCAGGAAGCGCAGCGCGCCGCGAAAACCCATGTTGTCCAGGTCGTTGTAGGTCTTGCCGTCCACGATATTGGACAGGTAGCCGTCATGGCTCTGGTGGAAGAAGGAAAACTTGCTCAGCACCTTTTCCGAGAAGGGCATATCGACGCTGGCCCGGGCCGTGAACCCGTCCCATCGGCCCACACCCAGTTCGGCATAGCCGCCGAACTCTTCGCCGGGCTTCTTGAGGATCACGTTGATCGCGCCACCGGTGGTGTTGCGCCCGAACAGCGTGCCCTGGGGCCCACGCAGGACCTCGATGCGCTCGACATCGAAGAAGGTGAAGTTGTTGGCGTTCTGGCGCGTGATGTACACGTCATCCACGTAGGTGCCGACCGGCGGGTCGAAGGTGGCGATGGATTCGTCGTTGCCCTGGGCGCGCAGGTAGTACATGTTCGCCGTGGCGAGACCGGTGTTGTTGCCGCCGAACAGGTTGGGCACCACTTCCACCAGGTCGAGCGTTTCGTTGATCTGCAGGGCCTCGAGGGCTTCCTCGCTGAAGGCGCTGACCGCGATCGGCACCTCCTGCACCGAGGCCTCGCGGCGCTCGGCGGTCACCACGATCTCCTCGAGCTGGCCAAAGGCAATGCAGGCAGGCGCCCACAATGCGACGGAAAGGAGCAAGTTGCCAAAACCGGAACGTAAGCTGTTTCGTTTCATGACGGTAAAGGGTCCCCGATGCGTTGTTAGAATAGACCTAATGATATATTAACATGACAATGATTATCACTCTTGAAACACGATTTTTTATCGATGCAGAATCGAGCCCCGCAGGGCCTCAATTGCCTGCAAATCATCGACCTGCGGCGCGGGCGCATTGCGGCGTTTCCTCGCGCAGCCCGCTTTTGATCCACTCGCGGCATCACGGCACCCCGATCGCTGACACCCTTGGAGTAGAAAAGTGACCTACACGACCCTGGTATTCATTCACGTCATGCTGCTGGTGTTCTGGCTGGGCACCGACCTCGGCGTATTCCTGGCCGCCAAGCGCTCGGAGCGCTCCGACCTCGGGGTCGAGACACGATCCGCACTGCTGGGGCTGGGCATGGTGCTCGACCGCCTGCCCAGGAGTTGCCTGACCCTGATCGTGCCGACGGGGCTGCAAATGGCGGTGAACATGGGCCTGATCGCGGTCAGCGCCTGGATTCTCCCCAGCCTGTGGCTGATCGCGGCCGTGTGGCTCGTGGTGCTGTGGACGGGGTTTCTCAACCCCGGCTCGCGCTTCGAAAAACCGTCCATGCTGATCAATTTCGCACTCAACGCGCTGATGGCATTGATTTTCACCCCGGTGGGCATCTACCTGCTGGTCAAGGGCGGAGTTCCGGGCTGGCTGGCCGTCAAGGTGTTGATCATTGGGGCCATCTTCTGCACCGGCGTGGTGCTGGACCTGCTGTTCAAGCCTGCGATCGAGGCGTTCACCGCGATCCTCGCCGAGGGCGCTTCCCCGGAACGGGACGCGGCCTACAGCCGCGCCATTGGACCGGTATACAAAGCCGTGCTGGCGATCTACGCACTGGTGGCCATCGCGGCCTACCTGGGCATTGCCAAGCCGCCGTTCGCCTGAGCTGTTACTGCAGGCCGCCAGGCGACGGCCAGCCGACATCGGGCGTGGCCTGGTCGATATCGGCCGCGATCTTCCAGCGGCCCGCGTGCTTCTTGTAGACCAGCAGGGAGCGGCCGGCGTCCAGGTAGCGCTCGCCCGAGGCCCGGTCCACGGCCACCAGCCAGTATTTGCTGATGATGTAGGCGATGTCGCCGTGCGTTTCGCGCAGCTCGTAGTCGAGCTCGAAGGTGGTATCGGATTTCCCCAGCCGCTGGGCGAAATACTCACGCACCGCGGCCTTGCCGTACAGCGCCGGCTGGCCGTGCAGGGCCACGATGGCGTCATCCATGTACAGCGTCATCAGCCCCTCGAGGTCGCCGGCCTGGAAATAGTTGGCCCACTTGCCGCCCTCGGCCTCGATCCGGTCGGCCTCGTCGTCGGCCGGGCTCGCCGCCGGCAGCAGCGCCACCAGCACCAGGGCCCACAGGCCGTGCAGAACGATGCGTTTCATCATCCACTCCTCCGCTTGCGTACCATCAGGTTCTTCGCCGCACCGGTTCAATCCAGCAGGCCCGCGTATCCCGCCGCGTTGATGGCGTAACGGCGACGGGCCTCGGGGCTGGCCTGGAGTGCCTCGAGGGCGCCGGCCAGTTCATCGAATGAGCGGCGGTCCGCGTTGTCCATCTCGAGCCCGGCACGGTGATTCTCCTCCAGGTCGCGATCGACACCGGGCCTGACGCTGGCATCGTAATCGTCCAGGGCGGCATTGAGTGAGCCCGTATCCAGCGCGCCGCCCGTCAAGGGCAGACGCTTCGCCAACTCGTCCACGCAGCGGATGGCGGTGTTCATGCCGAGGCTGCGGGCCGGGTGCATGGCATGGCAGGCGTCACCGAGCAGCACCGTGCGGTCGGCCACCCACCGATCCGTGCGCAGGTACACCGGCGGGTAGACGGCGCTGAAGCTGATGTCCTCGACCCGGATATCGGGCACCAGGCGGCGCATGCGCCGCCCGACTTCAGCGGCGTCGAGCGCCCGCCACTCGCGAATCTCCGCCGCCGACAGGGCCAGCCCCAGCTTGCACCATCCGCCGGTACGGGGAATGACCGCCACCATGCGGTCGCCGTTGAGGTAGGCGCGCAAGCCGTTGCCCTCGTTGGGCTCGCCGAACCGGCCGAACATGACGCCGATGGGGTTGACGTAGGGGTGGGTTTCCACCTCGATGCCGGCCAGTTTCCGGACCTGCGATCGCGTTCCGTCCGCGCCCACCAGCAAGGCAGCAGAGACCTGGAGCTCCTCGCCATCGCGCATCTTCAGGCGCAGCGCGTGGCCGTGCTCGTGGCGCTCCGCGGTCCAGCGCTTCACCGGCCGGCACAGACGGAAGCCCGGGTTGCGGGCGGCGCCGCGCAGCAGCAGCTCGCCGATCCGTTCATGGTTGAGAAAAAAGAAGTACGGGTGCGGCACCGGCAGCTCCGCGACCGGCACGTCCAGCAGCACCCGGCCCGCCCCGTCGAACCAGCGGGTGCGGTCGCGCCGCTCCGCCCCCAGGGCAAGCAGCTCCGGCCACATGCCCCAGCGCTCGAGGATTTCCAGCGTGATCGGCTGCAAATGGTCCCCCCGCGCCGTGTCCAGCGGCTCGTCGCTGCGCTCGATCAGCGTGATGCGCAGGCCGGTCGGCGCCAGCGCGCAGGCCAGGGCCGGCCCGGCGATGCCGGCCCCGACTACCAGGAGGTCGGATTCGATGTGCGTGGCCATGTGCCTCCCGTGGCTGCGTGCGGGCTTCGTCGTTCGGCGCCGGCATTCCGGCTGGCCAATGCTATCATGCGGCCTGCCGCCGGGTTGCAGGCACCGCGCTTGGATGCGGCGACCCCGACCGGCACGGAGGGTACCAGCATGATCCTGATCACCGGCGCAACCGGCCGCGTGGGCGGCAGCGCGGCGCGCTACCTGTTGTCCAGCGGCCACCCCGTGCGGGCGCTGCTGCGGGAGGCGGGGGCCGCGGGCGAACTCCGCGCCCTGGGCATGGCGGTGGCCGAAGGCGACCTCGGCCAACCCGCGAGTATCACGGCGGCGCTGGCCGGCGTGGATGGCGCCCTGCTGGTCACGCCCAATGGCGAGCAGCAACTGCAGCTGGAGCAGAACTTCATCGAGGCGGCCGCCGCCGCGGGCGTTCGCCGGGTGGTGAAAATCTCGTCCCTGGAGGCCTCCGCCGAGGCCACCGCCCCCATCCCGCGCATGCACTACCGCGCGGAATGCCTGCTGCAGGCGGAGATCGGCGACTGGACCGTGCTGAGGCCAAATTTCTACATGCAGAACCTGTTGATGTACGCGCACCCGATCGCCGCGCACGGCGTTTTTGCGCTGCCGTTCGGCTCGGCCCGGGTGGCGCCCATCGATACCCGCGACGTGGGCGAAATCGCCGCGCGCGTGTTGTCCGCCGACGGCCATGCGCAGCACACCTACGCGCTCACCGGCCCGGCGCTGCTGGATTTTCACGAGATCGCCCGGCAGATGTCGGATGTCCTGGGCCGGGAGGTGCGCTACATCGACCAGCCGCCCGCCGAGTTCCGGGCCTTCCTCGCCGGCATCGTGCCCAGCGCCTGGCAGGTCGACGCGGTCTGCGCGCTGTTCGCGCAGATCGCCGACCACGCCCTGGAGCGGGTCAGCGACGATGCGCATCAGCTTCTGGGGCGCCCGCCCCGCACGCTGGCCGAATTCGTGCGCGACCACGCGGCGGCGTTTGCGGGCTGACGGCCGATGAAACTGCGCCCGGCCTACGTGCTGCTGGTCGCGGCCCTCGTGCTGGCGATCAACAACGGCCTGACCTTCGCGGGCATCACGGTGTTCGACTCCGCGCTGCTGGCCGAGCTCGGCGTATCCGTGGGGGAACTGAAATTCCGCGACACCGTGCTGTACCTGGTGGCGGCCGTGGTCGCCCCGGGCGTCGGCTACCTGGTCGACCGCATCGGCGCCAAGCCCGCCCTGATCGGCGGCACGCTGGTGGTGGCCGGCGGCTTTGCGGCCTACGCGCATGTCGATGCGCTGCGGCACGTGTACCTCATCCATTTCTGCCTCGGCCTGGCGCTGGCCACCGGCGGGCTGATGGTTTCGGTCATCCTGGTTTCCCAGTGGTTCGGGGCGTGGCGCGGGCGCGCGCTCGGCATCCTGGTGTCCGGCTCCAGCCTGGGCAATGCGCTGCTGCCAAAACTGAACGCCTGGCTGATCGACGCCTTCGGCTGGCGCGAGGCGTTCCTGTGGACGGCGCTGCTGCCCATGCTCCTGCTGCCGCTGCTGCTGCTGCTGCCCCGGCACCCCCCCTGGAAGTCGGCCGCCGCCGCGGCCGGCCCGGAAGCGACCGCCGCGCCGCCCGGGCAGGCCTCCATGAGCTACGCCCAGGCGCTCAGGGCTCCGCAGTTCTGGCTGCTGGGCGTGGTCGCCTTCGTGACCTTCTACGCCTTCATGGGCACCACGGCCAACGTCGTCCTGCACATGCAGCGCGACCTCGGCCTGCCGCTGGAGAGCGCCGCCAACAGCCTGTCGATTCTGTTCATGTCCGCGATCGTGACCAAGCTGGGCGGCGGCTGGCTGGCTGATCGCTACGGCCCGCGATACGTGCTGATCGGCTGCCTGCTGGTGATGATGGCGGGCACGGGGACCCTGACGCTGATGTCGGCCAGCACCGTCTTCACGGGGGTCCTGCTGCTCGGCCTTGGCTGGGGCGCGCTCTATACCATGGTCCATCTGCTGCCGTCCCGCCTGTTCGGGCTCGAGGCGCTCGGCAAGATCATGGGCACCCTGATCATCTTCGAGACCATGGGCGGCGCCTCGGGGCCGTTTGGCGTTGGCCGGGGCTACGATGCGAGTGGCAGTTACCTCGCCTCGTTCGCGATCGTCACCGGCATGCTCGCCGTGGCCCTGGTGGCGGCGCTCCTGCTGCGGCCGCCGCGCCAACGAGCCCATGGCGACGGCCAATGACAGGCGGCGCGCGCCATGCAGCCGGCAGGCCGATTTACCGGTACCCTCGGAATCCAACCGCGAGACGGAAACCTGGCAATGAACGAGACTGACCGCAAGGATGCAACGATCGAGGTGCGCAACCCGCGCACCGGCGCGTACGACTTCAACTTCGAGCCGGCATCGCGGGCAGCGGTCGCCGAGGCGGCGGCCCGGCTCCGCGCCGCACAGGGTGAATGGTGGGCCAGCGGGCTGGACGCGCGCGCGGGCGCTTTGCGCGCGTTCGCCGAGGCGGTGGAGGCTCGGCAGGAGGCCTTGCTCGGGGCGCTGACCGCGGATACGGGCCGCTTCGTCATCGCCTGCATCGAGCTGCAGAACATCCGCCATATCGTCGAGCGAACCATCGCGCTGGCCGAGCAGGCCTTTGCGCCGCAGCCCCCGGCGGAGGCCGCCATTCCCGGGCTGTTCGCCCGCACGCAATGGGTGCCCTACCCCGTGGTCGGCGTCATCTCGCCCTGGAACTTCCCGGTGCTGCTGGCCATGATCGACGCCCTGCCGGCGCTCGCGGCCGGTTGCGCGGTGCTGTTCAAGCCCAGCGAGGTCACGCCGCGCCATGCGGGCGTTTTGCTCGAGTGTTTCCACAGCGTACCGGCGCTGGCGCCGGTGACCGAGGTGGCGCTCGGGCCCGGCGAAACCGGGGCGGCGGTGGTCGATCACGTGGATGCCGTGGCCTTCACCGGCAGCATCCGCACCGGGCGCATCGTGGCCGAGCGCGCGGCCGCCAATTTCATCCCCGCGTTTCTGGAAATGGGCGGCA
>WVWV01000021.1 GCA_011773845.1 Lysobacterales bacterium
CAGAGCTAGCGGAACAATTGCGGCGACTGCGTGGGTTCGGATGAGCGCCTGAGCCCCGACCCGGAATTTCCTCACCCGCTGCGCCTATAATCACCGCAATATTTCGCTGCGAGGTCCGCATGCAGAACCGTCGTACCAAGATCATCGCCACGCTGGGCCCGGCCACCGATGAACGCGCGGTGTTGGCCCGTGTCATCGAAGCCGGCGCGGACGTGTTGCGCATCAACCTGTCCCACGGCAGCCCGGAACAGCAGCTCGCGCGCGCCCGGCAGGTACGCGAGGTGGCGGCCGAGGTGGGTCGCGAGGTCGCCATCCTGGCCGACCTGCGCGGGCCGAAGATCCGCATCGAGGATTTCACCAACGGCTCCGTCACCCTGGACCCGGGCGACCGCTTCATCCTGGATGCCGGCAAGGATCCCGAGCCCGGCACGGGTGCCGGGGTCGGGGTCAGTTACAAGAATCTGCCCGACGACGTGCGCCCCGGAGACGTCCTGTTGCTGGATGACGGCCTGATCAGCATGCGTGTCGAGAAAATCCAGGGCCGCAAGGTGATCTGCGAGGTGGACAACGGCGGCGTGCTGCGTGATCGCAAAGGCATCAACCTGCAGGGCGGGGGCCTGTCGGTGCCCGGCATCGCGGAACACGACGTGCGCGACATCCCGCGTGCGGCCGCCATGGACGCGGATTATCTGGCGGTCTCGTTCCCTCGCAACGCGGAGGACATGAACGAGGCGGGGCGCCTGCTGCGGCAAGCCGGAAGTGCGGCGCGGCTGGTCGCCAAGATCGAACGCGCGGAGGCGGTGGCCCACCTGGAGGAGATCGTTGCGGCCTCCCACGCGGTGCTGGTGGCGCGGGGCGATCTCGGCGTCGAGATCGGCGATGCGGAGCTGCCGGGTCTGCAAAAACGCATCATCCGCAGTGCACTGGATCGGAACCGGATCGTCATCACCGCCACCCAGATGATGCAGTCGATGATCGAAAACCCGATACCGACGCGGGCCGAGGTCCTGGACGTGGCCAATGCGGTCATCGATGGTACCGATGCCGTCATGCTCTCGGCCGAGACCGCGGTCGGCAAGCACCCGGTCAAGGTCATCGAAGCCATGGATCGGGTTTGCCTGGGCGCCGAACGGCACTGCGACACCCGTGACGAGATCCGGCCTCTGAACGTGCACTTCCAGCGTATCGACCAGGCCATTGCCATGGCGGCGATGTTCATGGCCACCAATGTGCACGTCGATGCCATCGTGGCCCTCACCGAATCCGGTTCAACGGCACAGTGGCTCTCCCGCGTGCGATCCAACGTGCCGATTTACGCGCTCTCGCCACTGGAGGCCAGCCGGCGCCGCATGGCCCTCTATCGCGGGGTGTACCCGGTGGCACACGTGCAGAGCTGGAGCGACGTCAACCGCGCGGTGGAAGAAGCCATCCTCTCGCTTACCGGGCAGGGCCGCCTGCAGCCGGGCAACCGGGTCATCCTCACCACCGGTGATCGGGTCGGCAACATGGGCGGCACCAACACCCTGCGACTGGTGCAGGTGGGCAAGCGCGGCGCGGTCGAGCACCAGGCGGAACTGGACCTGCGCTGAGCCCCGGGCCTGGCATGGCCATGCATCGCCACTGCCAGTAGAATTGAAGGTTCCAGCCAAAGTTTGACCGCGAGGAGTAGTGCATGAGCAGCATGGATTTGGTGAAAGTCGCCCGGGCGATGGTGGCCGAGGGTAGGGGGATACTGGCCGCCGACGAGAGCACGGGCACCTGTCAGAAGCGATTCGACTCGATCGGCGTGGAATGTACCGAGGAGAACCGTCGCCAGTACCGCGAGATGCTCCTCACCACGCCGGGGTTGGCCGAGCACATCAGCGGCGTGATCTTTTTCGACGAGACCCTGCGCCAGGCCACCGCCGACGGCAAGCCGTTCGTCGACGTGCTGGAGGAAGCCGGGGTGCTGCCGGGCATCAAGGTGGATACCGGCGCCCACCCGCTCGCCGGCCACCCGGGCGAGAAGGTGACCGAGGGGCTCGATGGCCTGCGCGGACGGCTGGAGGAGTATGCCTCGCTGGGGGCCAAGTTCGCCAAGTGGCGGGCCGTCATCACCATCGGTGAGAATCGGCCTTCGGCCGCTTGCATCGAGGCCAACAGCCACGCCCTGGCGCGTTACGCGGCCCTGTGCCAGGAAGCCGGGCTGGTGCCGATGGTGGAACCGGAGGTGCTGATGGACGGCGCCCATGCGCTCGACGAATGCTACGAGGTGACGGAGGCCGCCCTGCGCAGCCTGTTCAGCCAATTGTACGAGCAGAGCGTGCTGCTGGAAGGCACGATTCTCAAAGCCAGCATGGTGATCTCGGGCTCCGAGGCCGCCGAGCGCGCCGGCGTGGAGGAAGTGGCCGAGGCCACGGTGCAATGCCTGCTCAACGCGGTCCCGGCAGCGCTCGCCGGGGTGGTGTTCCTGTCGGGTGGGCAGGGTGACGAGGAAGCCACCGCGCACCTCGATGCCATGAACAAGCTGGGGCGCTTCCCGTGGCCCCTGAGCTTCTCCTATGGCCGGGCCCTGCAGCATCCGTCGCTGGTGACCTGGGGCGCGGACCCGGCCGCCAACGTGGCCGCCGCGCAGCGCAAGCTCGCGCACCGCGCCCGCATGAACGGCCTGGCCACGCTGGGCCGTTACGAGGCAGAGCTTGAAGCGGCCTGATCGTGATCACCGTCGCCGCGGTTCCGCCCACCGGCGGGCCGCGATGACGGGCTGACCGGCGAGCGCCATGCTGAACGAAAAACTCAAGCAACAGGCCCTGGAGTACCACCGTCAGCCCCGGCCTGGCAAGATCAAGATCACCCCGACCAAGGCGCTGACCACGCAGAACGAACTCTCGCTGGCCTATTCGCCCGGCGTGGCGGCGGCCAGCGAACTGATCCATCAGCAGCCCTCGGAAGTCAGCGCCCTGACCGCTCGCGGCAACCTGGTGGCGGTGGTCAGCAACGGCACCGCGGTGCTGGGGCTGGGCAACATCGGCCCGCTGGCGGCGAAGCCGGTGATGGAAGGCAAGGGGGTACTGTTCAAGAAGTTCGCCGATATCGACGTGTTCGACATCGAGATCGACGAGCAGGACCCGGACCGGCTGGTGGACATCATCGCCGCGCTGGAGCCGACCTTCGGCGGCATCAACCTCGAGGACATCAAGGCCCCCGAGTGCTTCGAGATCGAGGCCGCGTTGCGCGAGCGCCTCAGTATCCCGGTGTTTCACGACGACCAGCACGGCACCGCCATCATCAGCACGGCCGCCCTGATCAACGCCGCGCGACTGGTGGGCAAGGAACTCGGGGAACTGCGGCTGGTCACCTCGGGCGCGGGCGCCGCCGGCATCGCCTGTCTCGATCTCATGGTGAAACTGGGGCTGAACCCCGATCACATTCTGGTTTGCGACAGCCGCGGCGTCATCTACACCGGGCGCGATGCCGACATGGAGCCGCACAAGGCGCGGTATGCACGCGATACGGAGCTGCGGACCCTGGCGGAGGCCATGGTCGGCGCCGATGCGTTCCTCGGCGTATCCGTCGAGGGCGCGGTGGACCAGGACATGGTCCGGTCCATGGCGGAACAGCCCATCATCTTCGCGCTGGCCAACCCGGTGCCGGAGATCCTGCCGGAGGCCGCCCTGCAGGCGCGTCCGGATGCCATCATCGCCACGGGCCGCTCCGATTACCCCAACCAGGTCAACAATGTCCTGTGCTTTCCCTATATTTTCCGTGGCGCCCTGGACGTCGGCGCCACCACCATCAATGACGAGATGCAGATGGCCTGCGTGCGGGCCCTGGCCCGGCTGGCGAGGATGGAGGTCAGCGACGTCAGCGCGGCCGCCTACGGCGGCAGGCCGCTCCGGTTCGGTCCCGAGTACGTGATCCCCAAGCCGTTCGATCCGCGCCTGCTGGTGCACCTCNNCACGCGGCCGCTGGAAAACATCGACGCCTACCGCGAGCGACTCAGCCAGTTCCTGTACAAGACGGGCCTGCTGATGAAACCGGTGTTCGATGCCGCGCGGCGCGACAACAAGCGCGTGGCGCTGGCCGATGGCGAGGAAGAGGTGGTATTGCGCGCGGCCCAGGCCGTGATTGACGATGGCCTCGCGCAGCCCATCCTGATTGGGCGCCCCGAGGTGGTGAGCGCGCGGATCGAAAAATTCGGGCTGCGCATCAGGCCGGGCGAGGATTTCGAACTGGTCAACCCGCACTCGGACCCCCGCTTCTGGGATTACTGGACCACCTACCACGCCATCATGGAACGGCGCGGCATTTCCCCTGACACGGCCAAGGCCATCGTGCGGACCCGCAACAGCGTCATCGGTGCGTTGATGGTGCATCGGGGTGATGCCGATGCGCTGATCACGGGCGTGGTCGGCCGCTACCAAGAGCAGCTGAACAGCGTGATGGACGTAATCGGCGTGCGGCCCGGCGGCAAGGTGGTTGGGGCGATGTGCGCCCTGAACGCCGAGGATGGCGTGTATTTCGTGTGCGACACCCATGTCAACGTCGACCCCACCGCCGAGGAGATCGCAGAAATCGCGCTGTTGGCGGCGGACCGCCTGCGCGTGTTCGGCATCGAGCCGCGGGTGGCATTGTTGTCGCATTCGAGTTTCGGCAGCCACCAGAATGGCAGCGCCGCCAAGATGCAGCGGGCGCTGCAGCTGATCATCGAAGCCGGCCCGGATTTCGAGGTCGAGGGTGAGATGTCGGCAGAGGTGGCGCTCGATGAGCAATTTCGCAAGCGTATTTTCCCTAATTCGCGCCTGCACGGGCCGGCCAACCTGCTGGTGATGCCGGACATGAATTCGGCCCACATCGCCTTCAACCTCGCGCGCCTGGCCAGCCACGCCGTCAAGGTCGGTCCGATCCTGCTGGGCGCGCGGCTGCCGGTGCACGTCATGTCCTCCTCGGCGACGGTGCGGCGCATCGTGAACATGACCGCACTGGCGGCGGTCGATGCGCAGCTTCTGGCCACCTCGCAGCAGGCCGCGGGCCAGGCGCGGTGAACCGTTTCAAGGACCAGGCCCAGGCCGATCGGGATCCGCAGGAAACAGCCGAGTGGCTGGAAGCGCTGCAGGCCGTCATCGAGCGCGAGGGACCCGAGCGCGCCCATTTCCTGCTCGAGCACCTGGTCGATTTCACGCGCCGCTCGGGCGGCTACCTGCCGTACGACGCCACCACCGCCTACATCAACACCATCCCGCCGCACCTGGAGGCGAAGAGCCCGGGTAATCACGAGATCGAGCGCCGGATTCGCTCGCTGACCCGGTGGAACGCGATGGCGATCGTGGTGCGGGCCGGCATGCGCGGTGGCGAACTGGGCGGCCACATCGCCAGTTTCGCCTCGGCCTGCACGCTATACGATGTAGGCCTCAATCATTTCTTTCGCGGGCCGGACCACCCGAGCGGGGGCGACCTGGTGTATTTCCAGGGCCATTCCTCACCCGGCATCTACGCGCGCGCCTACCTGGAGGGACGCCTGGACGAGGCGCAGCTGGACCGGTTCCGCCAGGAGGTCGAGGGCGGCGGCCTGAGTTCCTACCCCCACCCGTGGCTGATGCCGGATTTCTGGCAGTTCCCCACGGTGTCCATGGGCCTGGGGCCGATCATGGCCATCTACCAGGCACGGTTCCTCAAATACCTGCATGACCGTGGCATCGCCGATTGCTCGGACCGCAAGGTGTGGTGCTTCCTGGGCGACGGTGAAACGGACGAGCCCGAATCGCTGGGTGCCATTTCGCTGGCCGGCCGCGAGGGGCTCGACAACCTGATTTTCGTGGTCAACTGCAATCTGCAGCGCCTCGATGGCCCGGTGCGCGGCAACGGCAAGATCATCCAGGAGCTGGAGGGCGTCTTCCGCGGCGCCGGCTGGAACGTGATCAAGGTGATCTGGGGCTCGCGGTGGGACGGGCTGCTGGCACGCGATTCCGAAGGCCTGCTGCGTCGGCGCATGGAGGAGGCGGTCGACGGGGAGTATCAGAATTACAAGGCCAAGGGTGGTGCGTATACCCGCGAGCATTTCTTTGGTGCCTACCCGGAACTCAAGGCCATGGTGGCCAACATGTCGGACGACGAGATCTGGCGCCTCAACCGCGGGGGGCACGATGCGCACAAGGTGTACGCGGCCTACCATGCAGCCAGCCAGCACGCCGGGGAGCCCACCGTGATTCTAGCGAAGACGGTCAAGGGGTATGGCATGGGCAGCGCGGGCGAGGCGCAGAACATCACCCATCAGCAGAAAAAGATGGATGCAGACGCGGTGCGTGCCTTCCGCGACCGCTTCAACGTCCCGGTCGCCGACGAAGACCTGCCGGCGGTGCCGTACTACCATCCCGGCGCGGACAGCCCCGAGGTCGGGTATCTGCAGGAGCGCCGTACCGAGCTCGGTGGACCGCTGCCGCGCCGCTGCCACGAATCACTGCCCCTCGCGGTACCGGACCTGGACGCTTTCGGGCCGTTGCTCGAGGCCACCGGGGAGCGTGAGATCAGCACCACCATGACCTTCGTGCGGGCGCTGGCCGTCATGCTGCGCGATCCCAACATCAAGGAGCGCATCGTCCCGATCGTGGCGGACGAGGCGCGCACCTTTGGCATGGAGGGCATGTTCCGGCAGCTGGGCATCTATTCCTCGGTGGGCCAGCTGTACACGCCGGTCGACTCCGATCAGCTGATGTTCTACAAGGAGGACCGCCAGGGGCAGATCCTGCAGGAAGGCATCACCGAGGCGGGCGCCATGTCCTCATGGATCGCGGCCGCCACCAGCTACAGCGCCTCGGGCGTGCCGATGATCCCGTTTTTCATTTTCTATTCCATGTTCGGCTTCCAGCGGGTCGGCGATCTCGCCTGGGCGGCGGGCGATCAGCGCGCGCGCGGCTTCCTGATCGGCGGCACCTCGGGCCGCACGACGCTCAACGGCGAGGGGCTGCAGCACCAGGATGGCCACAGCCACATGCTCGCCGGGGTGCAGCCGAATTGCGTGCCCTACGACCCCACCTTCGCCTACGAGCTCGCCGTGATCCTGCAGGACGGACTGCGGCGCATGTATACCCAGCAGGAGGACGTGTACTACTACGTCACCGTCATGAATGAAAATTATGCCCATCCGGCCATGCCGCCGGGGTCGGAGGAGGGCATCCGGCGGGGGTTGTACCTGCTGCAGGAAGGCGGCGAGGGGCGGAACCGCGTGCAATTGATGGGCTCGGGAGCGATTCTGAGGGAGGTGATCGCGGCCGCGGCCCTGCTGGAGCAGGATTTTGGCGTGGCCGCGGATGTCTGGAGCGCCACCAGTTTCACCGGCCTGCGCCGCGACGGGGAGGCGGTCGAGCGGCACAACCGCCTCAACCCGGGCGAGGAGCGGGAGAGCTGGGTCGCACGATGCCTGCGCGAGCGCGAGGGGCCCGTCGTGGCCGCCACCGATTACGTGCGCGTCTTCGCCGACCAGATCCGGGCCTTCCTGCCCCAGGAAACCTATATCGTGCTGGGCACGGATGGTTTCGGGCGGTCGGACACGCGCGAGAACCTGCGCCGGTTCTTCGAGGTGGACCGGCGCCATGTGGCCTTCGCTGCCCTGCATGGCCTGTACCGCGAGGGCCGGCTCGACCAGCCGGCATTGCTGGCGGCACGCGAACGCCTCGGCATCGACTCCTCCCGCCCGGATCCGGCCAGGGCCTGAGCAGCCGATGGGCGAGCGCATCGAAGTCAGGGTGCCGGATATCGGCGATTTCAGTGACGTCCCGGTGATCGAGGTGCTGGTAACGGCCGGTCAGCGGGTCGTGGCCGATCAGTCCCTGATTACACTGGAAAGCGACAAGGCCACCATGGAGGTTCCGTCCAGCGCGGCCGGGGCGGTGCTGGAACTGGCCGTGGCCGTGGGCGACACGGTCTCCGAGGGCGACCTGGTGGCGGTGCTCGAGGGGGATGCGGCACAACCGGTCGTGGAGCCTGCAGCGGACGCCGTCGACACTCCGCAGCCGCCCCCGGCCGCGAGGGCGCCGGTCGTCCCGGCGCCGGCAACGCCCGCGGCTGAAGCCGGCCCCCGCGCCTCGCCGCCGGTGCGTCTCGATGCGGGCACCCTCCTGCCCGGCAGCGTGCCCTATGCCAGCCCGGCCATTCGCGCCTTCGCGCGCGAACTCGGCGTCGACCCGAGGCAGGTGCGGGGCAGTGGCCGCAACGGGCGCATCGTGCGCGAGGACGTGGCCGCTTTCGTCAAGCAGGCCCTGGCCGAGACCGGGGCGCGAGCAGCCGGCTTCGCCCTCGACCTGCCGCCGCTGCCGGAGATCGATTTCAGCGCGTTCGGCCCGGTCGAGCGCCAGGAGCTTTCGCGCATTCGCCGCATCGCGGGGCCCAACCTGCATCGCAACTGGGTGGGCATCCCGCACGTCACGCACGACGATGTGGCCGACATCACGGCCATGGAAGCATTCCGCCAGGCCCACAAGGACGAGGCGGCCGCGCAGGGCGCGCGGCTGACGCCACTGGTGTTTCTCATCAAGGCCTGCGTGGCCGCATTGCAGGAGTACCCCCGCTTCAATGCCTCGCTGGAAGCGGGTGGCGGCGCTCTGGTGCTGAAGCGTTATTTCAACATCGGTATCGCGGTGGATACCGAGCAAGGGCTGGTTGTGCCGGTCATCCGCGGGTGCGATGCGAAGGGGGTCGTGGAGTTGGCGATGGAACTGGGAGAGGTCAGCCAGCGCGCGCGGGCGGGCAAGCTCACGCCGCAGGACTGGCAGGGCGCGTGCTTCACCATCTCCAGCCTCGGCGGCATCGGCGGAACCTCGTTCACGCCCATCATCAACGCCCCCGAAGTCGCCATTCTGGGCGTGTCCCGGGCGCGGATGGCACCGGTATGGGATGGCGAGGCGTTCCAGCCGCGCCTCATGTTGCCCCTGTCCCTTTCCTATGACCACCGGGTCATCGACGGCGCGGATGCCGCGCGCTTTGCACGCTTCCTGGCCGGGTGGCTGGAAGACCCGGACCACCTGGTGCTGTGAGCCATGTCTGAGCGCCATCCCGGTCACCCCCACCGCGCCGGCCGCCGCCTGCTGTGGCTGGGGGCGCTGGGTCTGCTGGCCGGCCTGACCGCCCTGTTCCAGGCGATCGGCACGCGCAGCGGGGGCATCGTCGAGAGCCACAATGACTCCGGCCGGGCCCTGGTGGTCGTGCAGCGGGACCGAAGTGGCCATTACCTCGCGGAGGGCGCCATCAATGGGCAGCCGGTCCGGTTCCTGATCGACACCGGCGCCACGGACGTGGCGCTGCCGGAGGCGACCGCCCGCGCGCTGGGCCTGGAGTTTGGGCCACGGGTAGTGGTGTCGACCGCCGCCGGGCCGATGGCGGCATGGATGACCCGGCTCGAGCGTGTGACCCTCGGCAGCCTGGAGCTGTCCAACGTGCGCGCCACCATCACGCCCGCACCCCTGCCGGAGGCGCTGCTGGGCATGAGTTTCCTGCGCCATTTCAAGCTTCGCCAGGAGCGCGATCAACTGATCATCGAAAGCGGGAGCATGACGGGCACATGACCGCAGCCACTGAAATTCGCGTGCCCGATATCGGGGAATTCACGGACGTGCCGGTAATCGAGGTACTGGTGGCGGTCGGCGACCGGGTGCAGCCCGAACAGTCGCTGATCACCCTGGAATCGGACAAGGCCACCATGGAAGTGCCGTCCCCCCTGGCCGGCGTGGTGACCTCGGTGGCGGTCGCGGTGGGGGATGCCGTCTCCGAGGGCACCCTGATTGCCACCCTGGAGCCGGATGCCGCTGCGCCGGAGGTGGATGAGCCGCAAGCGGCACCCGCGGAGGCTTCCCGCCAGCCGGACGTCGCGGCCGCTGCGCCCGTTGCGCCGCCCGCGCCGGTCGGCGATTTCGACCACGACCTGGTGGTGCTGGGTTCCGGGCCAGGTGGGTACACGGCGGCGTTCCGGGCCGCCGACCTGGGTTTGAAGGTAGCCCTGGTGGAGCGTTACCCCAGCCTGGGCGGTGTATGCCTCAACGTGGGCTGTATCCCGTCCAAGGCGCTGCTGCACGCGGCCAACGTGATCGAAGAGGCGGCCCTGATGTCGGAGCATGGGGTGGAGTTCGGTGCCCCCCGAATCGATCTGGACCGGCTGCGCTCCTGGAAAGACGGTGTCGTCGGGCAGCTTACCCACGGCCTGGCGGGCATGGCCCGCCGGCGCGGCGTGCGGGTGATAGAGGGCACCGGCACCTTCACCGGGCCCCACGCCATGCGGGTCGCAACGGCGGACGGGCCGCTGGAACTGAGTTTTGCGCATGCCATCATCGCGGCCGGCTCCCAGGCCCTGCAACTGCCGGGGCTGCCCTGGGATGATCCGCGGGTGATGGATTCCACCGGCGCCCTGGCCCTGGCGGACATTCCCGCTCGCCTGCTGGTCATCGGTGGCGGAATCATCGGCCTGGAGATGGCCAGCGTGTATCAGGCGCTGGGCAGCCGGGTGACGGTGGTGGAGCTGACCGGGCAATTGATGCCCGGGGCCGATCCGGACCTGGTGCGGCCACTGCAAAAACGCATTGCCGGGCGGTACGCCGCCATCCACCTCGACACCCGCGTGGGTGAGGTGCAGCCGGGCGACGACGGCCTGGCCGTCTCTTTCGAGGGCGAGTCGCCTCCCGGCGGGGAAGTGTTCGACCGCATCCTGGTTTCCGTCGGCCGGGTTCCCAACGGGCATCGCATCGGGGCCGAGGCGGCGGGCGTGGAGGTGACCGAGCGGGGGTTCATCCCGGTCGATGGTCAGCTGCGCACCAACGTGCCGCACATTTTCGCCATCGGCGACATCGTGGGTCAGCCGATGCTGGCGCACAAGGCCACGCACGAGGGCAAGGTGGCGGCCGAGGTCTGCGCCGGCCACAAGCGTGCATTCGAGGCCCGCGTGATTCCCTCGGTGGCCTACACCGACCCGGAGGTCGCCTGGGTGGGACTGACCGAGGCCGAGGCACAGGCCTCGGGTGTCGATTACGGGGTGGGCAAATTCCCCTGGGCCGCCAGCGGCCGGGCGCTGGGCATCGGCCGGCCCGAGGGCTTCACCAAGCTGCTGTTCGACAAGGCCACGCGACGTATCGTCGGCGCCGGCATCGTGGGGCCGCACGCCGGCGACCTGATCGCCGAGTGCGCGCTCGCCATCGAGATGGGCAGCGAGGCGGCGGACATCGGCCTGACCGTGCACCCGCACCCGACCCTGTCCGAGAGCGTGGCGATGGCTGCCGAGGTGTTCGAGGGCACCGTGACCGACCTGTACCTGCCGCGGCGCGCATGATCCGGGCCGCGCGGCCGCGGCGGCGGGGTCACGCCAGCAGCCACCAGCTCACCCCCGTGATCACGAACGCGCCCAGGATGTTCAGCACCAGTCCCGCCCGCGCCATGTCGCGAATGGTGACCTTGCCGCTACCGTAGATGACCGCATTCGGCGCGGTGGCCACCGGCAGCATGAACGCACAGCTCGCGCTCAGGGCACCCGGGATCATCAGCAACATCGGGTTGATGCCCATCACCACCGCCGCCGCGCCCAGCAGCGGCATCAGCAGGCTCGCGGTGGCGGTATTGCTGGTGACCTCCGTCAGGAACGTCACCGCCAGGCAGATGGCGAGAATCATCAGCCATAGCGGCACATGGGCCAGCGCCTCCAGTTGCGCGGCAATCTGGTCGGCGAGGCCGCTCTGGATAAAGGCATTGGCAATCGCGATGCCGCCGCCGAACAGGATCAACACCCCCCACGGGATGGTGCGCGCCGCCTCCCAGCGCAACAGGCGCTGGCCCTCGCCGTTGGGCATGACCGCCATGGCCACCACCGCCAGCAGCGCGACCGATGCATCGTTGGCCTGCGGCACGCCCAGCCACGTGCTCCAGCCCCCGAACGGCGCCTGGCGGGTGACCCAGGCCAGCGCGGTCAGGGCGAACAGCACCATGACCCGCTTCTCCGGCCGCCGCCAGGCGCCCACCCGGGGCAAATCGACGGGACGCTCCAGGCGCAGGCCGCGGGTCAGCCACAGCCCGGCCAGCGGCACCATGATGATCACCACCGGCAGGCCCCAGCGCATCCACTCGGGAAAACTCGGCGTGGCGCCGAAACGGTCCGCGTAGACCTGCATGAAGATCAGGTTTGGCGGCGTGCCGATCGGGGTGCCGAGGCCGCCGATGCTGGCCGCATAGGCGATTCCCAACAGCAGCGGCACCGCCAGCCGTTCCGGGGTGCGCTCCAGCACCGCGAGCGCAACCGGCAGCAGCATCAGGGAGGTGGCGGTGTTGGAAATCCACATGCTGAGCAGGGCGGACGCGGTCATGAAGCCCAGCACCAATGCCCGTGCATTGCCGCCGCCGAACAGGTTGACCATGAACAGCGCCGCCCGCCGGTGCGCACCGGACTCCGCCATGGCCTTGGAAATCATGAAGCCGCCGAGCAGCAGCAGGATCAGCGGGCTGCCATAGGATTGCGCGACTTGCGCCGGGCTGAGGATGCCCAGCAAGGGAAACAGCGCGAGCGGCAGCATCGCGGTGAAGGGAATGGGCACCGGCTCGAAAATCCACCACAGCGCGCACCACAGGGTGATGGCGGCGGTCGCGGCCGGGGCGAAACCCCAGCCCCCGGCGCTGAGCCAGGCCCCTAGCAGCAGCGCCGCCGTGGGGCCGCCGATCAGCAGCCAGCGCTGCACGGCTGGACCCGAAGCGTGATTGACATGGCCATCCCAACTTGAACCTGGTCGGCATTTTAGCGAATGATGGCGCTCGTGTGCGCAGCGCCCGCCGGCGGGCGGGGGGCCGGATTGCACCCCGCCGGCCCTGACCTAAGTCATTGCCCGCGCTTGCATTAAGCGAAGCTTAGTTTCTATCATACGAAGGCTTACCCTCCGCTCATCCGCCACGGAGACAACGAATAATGAAATTGCGAATGTTCGTGCTTTTCCTGTCGCTGCTCGGCGTTCATGCCCAGGCCCAGTATGGCCCGGCGCTTAACAAGGACGGCAGCGTGGTCACCGGGGTGCTGGCGGCCGCATTCGACCCGCGCGCCGGCGGCCCGTTTCCGAACAACCTGTTCTTCGATCCCGGGGACAGTATTCCGGACGGCACCATCAACCTGCCGGTCGCGGACCCGAACAATCCCAGCGACCCCTTCGTGGTGCTGAGCGCGCAGGACGGCTTCAGCACCACCGAGCGCTGGATCACCACCTTCGTGTCGGACGAGGATACCGGTGCCCCCGGCACCATCGACCCCGCCTCCGTGGTGCCCGGCCGCTCGGTGCGCGTGTTCCAGGTCACCGTGGTGCCGGGCAACCCGCTGGCAGTGACCGGCATCGTGCGGGAGCTCGTGCCCGGCGTCGATTACGTGGCGCTGGCGGCCAACGCCAATACCCTGGCCATCCTTCCGCTCAAGCCGCTGCCGGAGTACTCCAGCTTCATGGCGGTGCTGACCAACGACATCCGCGACGCCGACGGCAACGACGCCACGGCCGACACCACCTACCACCTGGCCAAGCGCCGCACGCCGTGGGTGGATGCGAGCGGCAAGAGCACTTACCCGTTGCTGCCGGACGCTACCGCCCAGCAGCTCGAGCCCATCCGCCAGCTGGTCAACCTGATGGAAGCGGCCGCCGCGGGTGCCGGCATGAACCCGGACGACATCATCCTCAGCTGGACGGTGCAGACCCAGTCGATCACGCCCACGCTGAAAATCCTGCGCAGCCTCGCACAGCCCGCACCGACCCTAGCCGGGCCGACTTTCCTCGACACCTCGGTGCTGGGCGGGCCCGGACTGGCGGATATTTATGCTGGGGTGATCACCGTGCCCTACTACGGGGGCGTGCCCAGCGCGGAGAACCCGACCGCGCCGCTGAACCAGTACTGGCGGGCCGCGCCGGGCGGTTACATTCCGCCCTTCGACCAGCTGGGGCTGGACCCGAATTCGACCAACGTGACGGTCTTCAATCCGATACCGGTCAAGACCAGCGACCAGACCGTGCCGCTGTTCATTACCGTGCCGGGAGCCCGCTCGGGGCACAGCAAGCCCGCCGCCGGCTGGCCAGTGGTGATCTTCGGCCATGGGCTTGGCGGCAACCGCGTGCAGGCCGCGAGCATCGCCGATACCCTGGCCTCGATCGGTTTTGCGGTGGTCGCCATGGACTTTCCGCTGCACGGCATCAGCCCGGATTTCACCCCCGCGTTGGCGCCCTTCTACAACGAGAACACGCCGTTCGCGCCGATCGCCAACGAGCGGACCTTCGATGCGGACTACTGGAACAACCAGACCGGCGCGCCGGGCCCTGACGGGCTGATCGACCCGCCGTTTTTCAACGCGTTCTTCGGGGGCCTGATCAACAACCTGGGCGCGCGCGATGGCCTTCGGCAGGGCATCGCGGACCTGTCGGTGCTGGCGCTGTCGGTGGGCGGCATCGACCTCGATGCGGACGGCCTGCCCGACCTCAACGGCGCCGACATCGCTTACGTCGGTATCTCCTGGGGCGGCATCAACGGCACCGCGTTCACCGCGCTCGAGCCCCTGGTCACCCGCTCCTTCCTGTCGGTGCCTGGCGGCGGGCTGGCGCGCATTGCCGATTTCGCGCCGGCCTTCCAGCCGTTTCTGCGGGGTTTCCTGGGTGCCGTCGGCGTGCAGCCCGGCACGGCGAATTACGAGCTGTTCCTGACCGTTTGGCAGACCGCGCTGGATTCCGGCGACCCGATCAACTGGGCGGCCGCGGCGGCGGCCCACACGCCGATCATGTTGCACGAGGTGATCGGCGACACGACGGTTTCGAATTTCGTGCCCACCGCGCCCCTGTCCGGCACCGAGCCGATGATCGCGGCGATGGGCCTGACGTCCTACAGCAGCACCCAGCAGAGCGCGGACGGACTGCGCGCGGCGGGCCGCTTCCTGCCGCCGGCCACCCATGGGTCGCTCGGCAGCCCCGCGGCGGGTTCACCGGCGGCATTCTTCGAGATGCAGTCGCAGATGGCATCCTTCGTCGCCTCCGGGGGCGGCGTGATCGTGGTGAGCGATCCGACCACCATGCTGCCGGTCGGCGCTCCGGATTGAGTTTCAAGAGGGCATAACCCATGAATTACACCTCATTGACGAAACGCATGTACCCACGCCTCGCCCTCGCTGCCGCCGTGGTGGCCTGTGCGCTGGCCACCCCCGCCGCCGTGGCATTCGAATTTTCCAGCGGCGAGTGGAGCGGCAGCCTGGATACCACCGTCAGCTACGGCGCCTCCTGGCGACTCAAGGATGCCAAGGACAAGGACGTCGGCAAGGCCGCCAACAACCCGCTCACCTTCCTGCTCGACAATGCCGGGCAGCGCGCCCAGGTCGGGCGCTTCTCGGTGCTGGGCGACGACGGCATCCTCAATTACCCCGATGCGGGCGATCTCATCACGCACAACGTCAAGCTCACCAGTGAGCTGGATCTCCGCTACGGCCAGAACTTCGGCGCCTTCGTGCGCTTCTCGGCGTTCTACGATTTCGAGAACAGTGACCGCGACGAATTGTCCGACATCGCGGACGAGCGGGTGGGCTCCGACGTGCGCCTGCTGGACGCCTACATCTGGGCCGAGCATGCCCTCGGCAATGGCTTCTTCACCTGGCGGCTCGGCCAGCAGGTGGTGAGCTGGGGCGAGTCCACCTTCATTCAGGGCGGACTGAACGTCATCAACCCGGTGGACGTCTCCAAGCTGCGCCTGGCCGGCTCCGAACTGAAGGAGGCCTTCGAGGGCGTGAACATGCTCTGGGGCTCGCTGGACCTGACCGCCTCGGTGTCACTGGAAGGCTTCTACCTGTTCGAGTGGGAAGAGATCATTCCCGACCCGGCCGGCACCTACTTCTCCACCAACGACATCGCCACGCCGGGCGGCAGCTACGCGGTGCTGGGCTTTGGCATTTTGCCGCAGCCGGTGACCAACCCCGACCTGTTCAATGACGTGTGCGCCGGTTTCAACTTCGGTGGTTCCGATTCCATCCTGCCTCCCAGCCTGGTGGCGGCCGGATGCTCGGTGTCGTTGCCTCGCCTGCAGACCCGCAAGGCGGACGACGGCGGCCAGTTCGGCCTGGCGCTGCGCTGGTTCAACGAGAACTGGGGCGGTACCGAGTTCGGGTTCTACTACATGAATTACCACAGCCGCCTGCCGCTGATCAGCGGCAACGCGGTGATCACCAACCCGCAGATTCCGCCCTGGTTCCTGAGCACCGGCTACTGGACCGAGTATCCCGAGGACATCGACCTGTATGGCATCAGCTTCAACGCCTCGGTCGGCACCTGGTCGCTGGCCGGCGAAGTCAGCTACCGGCCCAAGCTGCCGCTGCAGATCGACGACGTCGAGGTGCTGTTCGGGGCCCTGACCCCCCTGAACCCGCTGATCCCGGCGCCCATCAACCGCTACAAGAGCCAGCTCGGCGAATTCGCGCCGGGCGAGTACATCCAGGGCTGGTCCGAGCACGAGTCGTGGCAGGCGCAGAGCACCCTGACCAAACTGTTCGGCCCCAACAACCCGTTCGGCGCGGACCAGATCGCCTTCGTCACCGAGGTCGGCTTCAATTACGTGTCCGACCTGCCCGAATGGGAGGAGCTGCGCTACAACGGTGACGGCACCGACACCGGCGGCGGCCCCGATTTCCTGACCGGCGATTTCAACAATCCCGTCACGGAGACTAAAGGTTTTGCCGAGGACTTCAGCTGGGGTTACCGCATGCTGGCCCGCCTCGACTACAACAACGCCCTGGGCGCGTGGACCGTCAGCCCGCGGATCGGCTGGTCCCACGACGTGGACGGCACGACGCCCGGACCGGGCGGATCGTTCATCGACGGCCGCAAGACCCTGACGATGGGCCTGGGCTTCAATTACCTCAACGAGTGGGTTCTGGACTTCGCCTACACCACCTATCTCGGTGCCGGCACGTACAACCTGCTCAAGAATCGTGATTTCTTTGCCGCCAGCGTGCGCTACTCGTTCTGATTACCGGAGGATTCCATGCACCCGTTGAACAAACATGTTTTTTCAGCCTGCGTCGGCGTCTTGCTGGGAATCAGCCTTGCGCATGCGGGGCCCAAGCCCGACCAGATCCACCGCCTCAGCGAAGACCTGACCCCGATGGGATCGGAGCGCGCCGGCAACGCCGACGGCACCATTCCCGAGTGGACCGGCGGCATCACCGAGCCGCCGGCCGGTTATTCGCCGGGCGACCATCACCCCGACCCGTTCGCGGACGACCAACCCCTGTTCCGCATCGACGGCAGCAACTACCAGCAGTATGCGGACAAGCTCAGCACCGGCCAGAAGGCCATGTTCGAGCGCTACCCGGATAGCTACTTCATGGACATCTATCCGACCCGGCGCTCGGCCTCGTTTCCCCGGCGGTCGCTCGACATGACCATCGAGAACGGCAAGACGGCGCAGCTGGTGGCGGACGGCGAGGGAATCGTTGATGCGGCCGAGGGCTTTCCGTTCCCGTTCCCGGAAAACGCCTACGAATTGATGTGGAACCACAAGCTCAAGCCCAAGGGCACCGGGGGCGTGCGCTACAACAATCAGGTGGCGCCCACCACGGACGGTTCCTACAACGTGGTGAAGCTGCGCGAGGAGCTGTTGGGGCTGTACTACAAGGAAGGCATCAAGATCGAGGACATCAACAATGTCCTGCTGTATTTCTTCCAGGAGGTCGAATCGCCCGCCCGCCTGGCGGGCAACATCCTGTTGGTTCACGAAACCCTGAACCAGATCGAGCAGGTGCGCCAGGCCTGGATCTACAACCCCGGCCAGCGGCGCGTGCGGCGCGCGCCCAACGTGGCCTACGACAACCCGGGCACCGCCTCGGACGGCCTGCGCACCAACGACATGACCGACATGTTCAACGGCGCCATGGACCGCTTCAACTGGGAGACCGTGGGCAAGACCGAGATGTACGTGCCCTACAACTCCTACAAGGCGCACCAGTCGGACGTGACGACCGACGACCTGGTGAAGCCGGGGCATCTCGATCCCTCCTATTTCCGGTATGAACTGCACCGGGTGTGGATCGTCGAGGCGCGCCTGAAGTCCGGCATGCGCCACATCAATTCGCGGCGCACCTACTACATGGACGAGGACAGCTACCAGATCGTGCTGATCGACCATTACGACAACCGCNNTCGGAGGCGCACTGCATCAACTACTACGACATGCCCACGTTCTGGTCCACGTTCGAGGCCCACTACGACCTGCAGTCGGGCCGCTATGTCGCCCAGGGGTTCGACAACCAGGACCCGGTCAATACCTTCAACGTGGAGATGAACCCCGCGCAGTTCACGCCGCAAGCGCTGCGCACCCGTGGCCGGCGTTGATTCTCGAGCGGGGGGCCGGCGCCCGCCGGCCCCCCGCCGTTCAGTCAGAGGGGAACCGCGACCAGGCCGTGAAGT
>WVWV01000034.1 GCA_011773845.1 Lysobacterales bacterium
TACGGCAGCGTTGATGGCGCCGGCGGAGGTTCCGCAGATGATCGGAAACGGGTTGCCCTGACCGGCGCTCAGTTCCGCAATGCCACGCAACACACCGACCTGGTAGGCCGCACGCGCCCCGCCCCCGGGCAGCACGAGCGCGCATTGAGGAGGCCTCACGGCGTTCATTGTCCGTCTCCCGGACTACCCTGCTGGAATACTGTTGGCCTGCTCACAAACTCCATTCTCGACCCCCAGGGGTGCCTCCGCGCGCTTGCGTGGAGCGCCAGAACCCGATGGTACACGGACCCGCACGCGGCTGAAATTCTTCCGCCGGTGGTATACTTGAGTGGCTTGTCATCACACGCACCGTGACCGGGTCGCGCGACAGGACGAGCCGCGCCCGGAACCGGTTTGGCACCGCAGGATGTCGCCCATGGGCACGCCCCGCACTGGCCGGCCGGGCAAGCCAAAACCAGGGAGCAAGGTCTGAATGCCGTGTACATAACCGTGATCCAAACGCATTTCTGGGCCGACCGCTCGCAAGGGCCGGCAGCGACCCTGCGCGCGGGTGCCGGCGCATGACGGGCATTCCGGTCACCGAATCCTCGGCCGGGCACGACCTCGAACGCCGCCTCCACCTGGCCATCGAGGAAGTCAACCGAATCCTGCTGGGCAAGGAATCGCAGGTGCAACTCGCCTTCACCTGCCTGCTGGCCGGTGGCCATCTGCTCATCGAGGACCTGCCCGGGGTCGGCAAGACCACCCTCGCCCACGCGCTGGCACGCGCGATCGGCGCCAAGTATCAGCGCATCCAGTTCACCAGCGACCTGCTGCCGGCGGACATCCTCGGCGTTTCGATCTACCGGCGGGACCAGGAGCGATTCGAGTTCCATCCTGGCCCCATTTTTGCAGACCTGATCCTGGCCGACGAGGTCAACCGGGCCACGCCAAAGACCCAGAGCGCGCTGCTGGAAGCCATGGCGGAAGGCCAGGTGACCACCGAGGGTGAAACCCACGAACTGCCTCGCCCCTTCTTCGTCATCGCGACGCAGAACCCGCTGGACCTGGTGGGTACGTTTCCACTGCCGGACTCCCAATTGGACCGATTCCTGCTGAGCATTACCCTCGGCTTCCCGGACCCGGCCGTGGAACGCGTGCTGCTGACCGCCGAGGACCGCATGGAGCTGCTGCAGGCGAGCCGGCCAGTGCTGAAACCGGCCGACGTGTCGGCCCTGCAGGCGGAGTCCCGAACCGTGCACGCCAGTGAAGCACTACTGGATTACGTGCAGGCCCTGCTGGCCGAAACCCGCAGTGAGCGCTGGTTCGCCACCGGCTTGTCACCGCGGGCGGGCATTGCCTTGCTGCGTTGCGGCCGGGCGCATGCCTTCATCGAGGGCCGCGATTTCGTGACGCCCGACGACATCAAGGCCATCTTTCCAGCCCTGGCGCGCCATCGCCTGACCCTGGCGGCCGGTACCGAGATCTCTGTGGACGAGCAGATCACCGGCCTGCTGCGCCAGGTGGCCATTCCCTGACCCCGGGGCGGACGGCGTGAGGCGGCTGTCCTCGATCGGTCCTCGGTTGTTCCCCATCGAGCGGCTGTCGAACTACGTGATGCAACGCGTGCGGGCCCGTCGGGGTCTCACCCGCTTGCCGTACGTGCTCGAGTATCGCAACGTGTTCATCCTGCCCACCGCTTTCGGTGTCGGCTTCGGCCTGATGCTGGTGTTCATGGCGCTGGGCGGCCTCAACTTCAACAACAACATGGCGTTGCTGCTGGTGTTCTTGCTGGCCACCATCGCGCAGCTCACCACGCTGCTCACCTACCGTAACCTGGCCGCGCTGCAGGTCGAGGAGATTCACGCGGAACCGGTATTCTGCGGCGAACCGGCCGCATTTCACGTCTACCTGCGGAATCCCGAGGAGCGCGCGCGCTTTGCGATCCAGGCGGCGAATCCGCGCGTGGCCGACTGCCGCGACCTGGAAGGCCTCGCTGGTGACGCGCTCACCGTTCACCAGGCAACCGCGCACCGTGGCTGGCAGCCGCTGGCGCCTTTTCGCCTCGAGACCCGGTTCCCGCTGGGGCTGTTCCGCGCCTGGGCCTGGTTGTTTCCCACCGCGCGTTGCCTGGTCTACCCCGCTCCAGATCCCAATCCACCCCCCTTGCCCACGACCGGGGAAGGCCATGGGGGCCAGACTCGCCGGCAGGAGGGCGAACAGATTTTCGGGCTGCGCGCCTACCGCCTGGGCGACCCGCTGCGGCGCGTGGCCTGGCGGGCCAGCGCTCGTCACGAGCAGTTGCTGACCCGTGAGATGGAGCACCCCCACCGCGATGCCTGCGAGCTGAGCTGGGGACGCCTGGAAGGTCGATCGGTCGAACAGCGCATCGCCGTCCTGGCCGCATGGGTGCTTCGGGCCGAACAGCGGCGCCTGGCCTACAGCCTGGACCTGCCGGGCGTGCACGTACCGCTGGGCACCGGCGATAATCAGCGGGCGCGCTGCCTGCGGCATTTGGCGCTATACGGCTTATGAAGACCGCTCGCCCCCGGGACATGTACTGGGTGATCCTCACCTTCTGCGTCGCGATGCTGCCGCAACTGCTCTCCATGCCGGCGCAGTTGATGCCGATCATCGTGTTGCCCATCGCCTGGCGGCTGGCAGCGGAACGGTGGGCCTGGCGCCCCATTCCGATGCCCCTGCGGGTGCTGATCACGATCATCACGGTGCTGGCGCTGGTCGCGACCCATGGTGGCCTCATGGGTCGCCGCGCCGCGATCGGCTTGCTGACCCTGATGCTGTCGCTGAAACTGCTGGAGACCTTCAAGGTTCGGGATGCCCGGATCGTAGCCAGCCTGAGCCTGTTCCTGGGTGCCACGCAGTTCCTGTTCACCCAGGGCATACCGATGGCGTTTTACGCCGTCTCGATCACCGTGTGCGCCATGGTAGCGCTCGCCCTCCTGCATCGTCGCGAGGCCTTCATGCCGGTGGGGGCGGTCCCGGCCACAGGCGCCTCGATATTCGCGGAACTGGGTTTCAGTGCCCGGCTGCTGGGTCTGGCTATCCCGGTTGCGCTGGTGGTGTTCCTGTTCTTTCCTCGTTGGAGCAGTCCCCTGTGGGGCGTGCCGGAGGCCGCGCTGGACGCCAAGACCGGGCTTTCCGACCGGATGTCGCCCGGCACCATTCAAAGCCTGTTCATGGACGACTCCCCGGCCTTTCGGGTGGATTTCCAGGGCACCGTGCCGCCCCGGCAGGCGCTGTACTGGCGTGGGCCGGTGTTCTGGATATTTGACGGCATCACCTGGAGCAGCAGCTATTACGGGCGCAATATCAGGGCCCCCGAGCGCCCCGACGCCGACACCGCGCCGTGGCGCTACCGGGTGCAGATGGAGCCCACCGAACAACACTGGATCTTCGCGCTCGACTACCCGGCGCTGGTGCCGGATCGCACCCGGCTGACGCTGGACTACCAGCTGTTCAGTCCGCGCTCCATCACCCGGCTGCGCACTTATGAAATGGCATCCGACCCGGAGTTCATGGATTCCCCGAACTTGCGTCGAACCCTGCGGCAGGCCGCGCTGGAACTGCCGGCCGACTTCAACCCGCGCACCCGGGCGCTGATCGACGAATGGCGCCGGGAGACGCCAGACGACCGTCTGTTGATCACGCGCATCCTGCGCCATTTCAACCGCGAAGCGTTCCGTTACTCCCTCAATCCACCCTTGCTGGGCGAACACACGGTGGACGAATTCATGTTCGGCACGCGCAGCGGCTTTTGCGAGCACTACGCCTCGGCCTTCACGGTAATGATGCGCATGGCGGGCATTCCGGCCCGGGTCGTGACCGGCTATCAGGGCGGCTGGTTCAACGAGCTGGGCGGTTATGTGCTGGTGCGGCAGTCCGATGCCCACGCCTGGTCGGAGGTGTGGCTCCCAGGGAGCGGCTGGACCCGGATCGACCCCACGGCTGCGGTGGCACCCGACCGGGTCGAAAGCGGGGCGCTGGAGGCTCTGGGCGTACCGCGGTACATGATGGATTTTGCCTGGCTGCGGCGCATGAAGAACGGCTTCGATCTGGTGCAACGCGGGTGGAACGACTGGGTCATCGCCTTCAGCGCCGACCGCCAGTTGAACATGCTGCGCCCCCTGGGGCTGGGCGATCTCAGTGCCTTCAAGCTGGTGCTGGCCATGGTGATGGGCGCCGTTCTGGTATCGCTCCTGCTCCTGCCGCTGGTCCTGCGCCTCCGGCACGCCGCGCGGCGGGATCCGGCCCGCAGGCTGTGGCTGGAATTTCAGGGTCGCCTGGCGCGGGCCGGGGTCGTCACGCGCGCTTCACACGGCCCCATGGAACTGGCCGTCGCCGCCGGCGCGGTGCTCGTCGGTGCGCGCCAGGAGATCGAACACATCGTCTCGCTCTACCAGCGCATCCGCTACGCACCTGAGCCCCCACCAATCACCGAACTCCGCGCCGCCATTCGCGCATTCCAGCCCAACGGCTGAAGCGGCCGCGCCGGCCCTTGCCTGCAGTTTAGTTACTGTATATATTTACAGTATTCATAGACCGGTACTGAACCCATGGGCCCAAATCCACTGACCAAGCGACAGATGCAAATCCTAAGATTTATATCTGAACATATTGATCATTCAAGATTTCCTCCTACCCGAACTGAAATCGCACGCCGCTTCGGCTATCGTTCGCCCAACGCCGCGGAGAGCCACTTGCGGGCACTGGAAAAAAAAGGCGTCCTCCGCATCGAGCGGGGACGCTCGCGCGGCATCACGCTGACACCGCTGTCCGCGGACAGCCTGTCCCCCGGGGCACGAGCGCGATTGCCCTTACCGCTGGTCGGGCGCGTTGCCGCCGGCAGCCCCATCCTGGCCCAGGAAAATATCGAGCACGAATACCGCGTGGACCCGGGTCTGTTCTCGCCGCGCCCACATTACCTGCTGCGCGTGGAGGGCATGAGCATGCGTGATGCCGGCATCCTGGACGGCGACCTGCTGGCCGTGCACCGCACCCCCGAGGCCAGCGATGGCCAGATCGTGGTGGCCCGGGTGGATGACGAGGTGACCGTCAAGCGCTTCCGGCAGCGTGGTCACCGGGTGACGCTGGCACCGGAAAACCCGGATTTCAGACCCATCGAGGTAGATTTGCGCCAGCAGGCGTTGAGCCTAGAGGGCCTCGGTGTCGGGGTCATCCGCATCCGGCTGGAAACCTGATGGACACCTCCCTGCCCGCTGCCGTGCGGTCGATACCGGACCTGTGGCGGGGACACCAGGTGATGCACGATGTCGCGGCGTTACCCACCGGGCAGCCCGCACTGGACCGGCGCTTGCCAGGCCATGGCTGGCCGATGGGGGCGTTGACCGAACTGTTGCCACAGGTGCCGGGCAGCGGTGAATTCAGCCTGTTGTTTCCAGCCCTGGCCCGGCTGACCGCGCAGGCGCGGTGGGTGGTACTGGTCGATCCGCCGTGGGTACCCTACCCGCCAGCGCTGCACGGGAACGGCGTCGACCTGGCGCATCTGCTGCTGGTGCGCACATCGTCCGCCGCCGAATCCCTGTGGGCCTGTGAGCAGGCCCTGCACGGATTGCAGGGTGGTGCCGTGCTGGCCTGGCCGGACCAACCCTCTTTCACCCGTTTGCGGCGCTTGCAACTGGCGGCACGGTCCACCCATGCGGCCGTGTTCCTGTTCCGCCCGCCTGAGGCCGCCGCCATCGCCTCTCCGGCCGAGCTGCGCCTGCGCCTGGTGGCCAGCGGGGATGGGTCGCATGTCACGGTTCTGAAATGCCGGGGCGCCCGCCCCGCCGGGCAGATTCCGATTCGCCGCACACCACCGGCTCCCACAATGCTGCACAGGGCGGATGCCGCCACCCCGCCCACGCACCGCCCACCCCGCACTGACGACACCGCCCCTGGCCGGCGGGCTGCCGGCCCCGTGCACTGAGCCTGAGCCGTGGCAACCGAGTTGTGGTTGGCGTTGCAATTCCCACACCTGGCCCTGGATCTCCTGTGCCGCGGCCAGCGCCCCCGTGGGCGGGCGCCCATGGCGGTCAGCGCAACCGTTGCGCGCCGACCCAGCATCGTGGACTGCAACCCCGTTGCGGCGCGCGCCGGCGTCCGCCCCGGCTTGCCGGTCGCTGCCGCGCAGGCCCTGGTCGCCGACCTGCAGGTACACCCCTGCGAACCGGCCGCTGAAGCCGCTGCCCTGCAACGGCTGGCAGCGTTCGCTTATCGGTACAGCAGCCGGGTCACCGTGCTGGCGGCACACTGCACGCTGCTGCTGGAGATCGGCGCCAGTCGGCGCTTGTTCGGGCCGGCGGAGGCCCTGACCCAACGCCTGGTGCTGGAGTTGCAGCGCCTCGGTTACCACGCCCGCGCCGGCACCGCCGCGAGCCCTGAAGCGGCACAGCTGGCGGCACGGCACGGGCGGCACCTCGACCCGGGACGCCCCATCGGCCCCCAGGTGTGTGAACTGCCACTCACCAGTCTCCGGCTCGATAGTGCCCAGGGACCGACGCTGGAGAACATGGGCTTTCGCACAGTGGGCGAGGTCATGCGCTTGCCACGCAAGGCCCTGGCCAGGCGCCTGGGAACGGAATTCGTGGATTACCTGGACCGTCTGACCGGGGCTCGCCCCGACCCGCAAACTTCCTGGCGCCCCCCTGAACGCTTCGAGTCGGCGCTCGACCTGCCGACCGGGCTCCACAACGTCCAGGCGCTTCTGTTCCCCCTCCGGCGCCTGTTCAGTGAACTCTGTGGCGTGTTGCGCGCACTGGACCGTGCCGTGCAGGAGGTGTCCATCCACTTGCGCCTGGCGCATGATGAGACTTCGATCCGTATGGGCTTGCAACAACCATCCCGCTGCGAGGAGCACCTGCAACGCCTAGTGCGCGAGCATCTGGAGCGCCTGCGCGTGCGCGCACCGGTCCGCCGCATCACCCTGTGCGCGCCGACCCTGCTGCCGTATGCAGCCCGCCAGGGCGCACTGTGGCGCGGCGGTGAAGATCGGCCTGTCAGCATCGATTCCTTGCTGGATCGTCTGCGCGCTCGCTTGGGCAGGGACGGGGTATCCGCCCTGGCCGGCATCGAGGACCATCGCCCGGAGCGCAGCTGGGCGGCGCGAGAGCCCGGCACGCATGCGGCCTGCACACCGCGCCCGTATCGCCCGGCATGGCTGCTGGAACACGCGCAGCGCTGCCGGATCGAGGATTTTCGATTCATCTGCGGACCCGAACGCATCGAGACCGGGTGGTGGGATGGGCAAGACTGCCGGCGGGATTATTTCGTGGTTCGTGATCGTGCCGGTTCATTGTTATGGGTATTCCGGGAGTACAAGCCGCGCCGTGGCTGGTACCTGCACGGTCTGTTCGCCTGAAAACCCCATGCACGCCTTATAATTGAACAGACTGCGTTGAACTCCACATGGGCCTCACGCATGAATAGCCTCGGAAAACTGTTCCTGAAGGGCCTCGCCGTCACCGTTCCGGTGGTCCTGACCCTGGCCATCCTCTGGTGGATGGCGGCCGGTTCCGAGCGACTGCTGGGTGCCTTGTTGACGCGCGCCCTGCCGCAGGGCTGGTACCTCCCCGGGATGGGGCTGGTCGCCGCAGTCGCCCTGATCACGCTGGTCGGGTTGCTGTCCCACGTGCTGATCTTCCAGAAGCTGTTCCGCTTCTGGGAGCACCTGATCAACCGCCTGCCGCTGGTCAAGACCATCTATACCGCCATCAAGGATTTCATCGGATATTTCAACCCCGATGAGCAGCAGCGGTTCAGCAAGGTCGTGCTGGTCCAGTTACCTGGCCAGTCGTTCCAGGTGATTGGCTTCGTCACCCGCGAGGTTTTCGACGATCTGCCGTTTCAACCGGCCGCGGAAGACCCGGTCGCAGTCTATTGCCCGATGAGCTACCAGATCGGGGGCTACACGCTGTTCTTGCCGCGTTCCTGCCTCCAACCGTTGCAGATTCCTTTCGAGGAGGCCATGCGGCTGGCGGTCACCGGCGGCATCAAGCAGCAGAACAACAGTACTGACTGAAGCGCCCTGGCGCGCAGACTGCGCACAGCGATCAGGCTTCGAGCCGACAGGCACGGCTTGGAATGCGATCATATACTGTATATATTTACAGTATGTCGATCACGCCTGCACCCGCCTATGCCGAACTGGTCTGCATCAGTAACTTCAGCTTCCTGACGGGGGCCTCGCACCCCCAGGAACTGGTCGCCCGCGCTGCCGAACTCGGTTATCGGGCGCTGGCGCTCACCGACGAATGTTCCCTGGCCGGGGTGGTTCGGGCGCTAGAGGAATCCCGGCGCTGTGCGGCTCGCGGACAGCCAATCCAGCTGATACCCGGCAGCCTGTTCCGCCTGGAAAGCGGTTCCCGCCTCGTGCTGCTGCCCGAGAACGACACGGGCTACTCCCAGCTTTGCACACTGATCACCCGCGGTCGGCGCCGGGCCAGCAAGGGACGCTACACCCTCCCCGACCGGTGCTTCGAGCACGGCCTGGATCATTGCCTGGCCTTGTGGTTGCCCGGTAATGGCATGGACCGCAAAACCGCCCACTGGCTGGCCGCCTGCTTTCCACAGCGCGCCTGGATGGCGGTGGCGCGTGCGCTGGGACCGGATGACGACCATCACCTCGCGCAGATGCTGGCCCTTGCGCACGAAGCCGGCCTACCGGTGACGGCTTGCGGGGATGTGCGCATGCACGTCCGGCCACGCCGCATGCTGCATGACACCCTGGCCGCGATCCGCCACGGCTGCACCGTGAGCGAACTCGGCTATCGCGCCCTGCCCAGCGGGGAACGGCATTTGCGCGGCCGCCGACGGCTGGCCCACCTGTATCCGCCAGATCTGCTGGCGGAAACGCTGCACATCGCCCGGCGCTGTCGCTTCCGCCTCGATCAGCTGCGTTACCAGTATCCGCATGAAGTGGTGCCTACGGGCTGCCAGCCCTCAGACTACCTGCGCCAACTCACCGAGGCGGGCATCCGTGCGCGCTGGCCGGATGGCATCAGCGCAGCGCTCCGTCGGCAAATCGAGGATGAATTGCGGCTCATCTCGGAGCTGCGCTATGAGACTTACTTCCTGACCGTGCACGACATCGTGCAATTCGCCCGCGGCCGCGGCATCCTCTGCCAGGGCCGGGGATCGGCGGCCAATTCCGCGGTGTGCTATTGCCTGGGCATTACCGAGGTGGACCCGGCACGCATGAACATGCTGTTCGAGCGTTTCATCTCCCGCGAGCGTGACGAGCCGCCGGACATCGACGTCGATTTCGAGCATCAGCGACGCGAGGAGGTGATTCAGTACATCTATCGCAAGTACGGCCGTGAGCGGGCCGCGCTGGCCGCCACCGTCATCACCTACCGCACGCGCAGCGCCATCCGGGATGTCGGCAAAGCCCTGGGCTTCAGCCTGGACCAGGTGGACCACCTGGCACGCAATGTCTCGTGGTGGGATCAGCCGGAACAGTTGGCGCAGCGCCTGCGTGAGCGCGGCCTCGATCCGGATAACCCGCGGGTACGGCAACTTCGGCACCTGGTGCAATGCCTGTGCCGCTTTCCCCGCCACCTCTCGCAGCACGTGGGCGGTTTCGTGATCTCCGAGCATCCCCTGGCCCGGCTGGTGCCGGTGGAGAACGCCGCCATGCCCGGACGCACCATCATCCAGTGGGACAAGGACGATCTCGAGACCGTCGGTCTGCTCAAGGTCGATTGTCTGGCACTGGGCATGCTGACTGCCATCCGCCGTTGCCTGGAGTTGCTCAACGAACAGCAGGCAAGCGCCTGGACGCTGGCGGACATCCCCGCCGAGGATCCGGATACTTACGCGATGATCCAGCGGGCCGACACCATCGGTGTGTTCCAGATCGAGTCGCGCGCCCAGATGGCCATGCTGCCCCGGCTCAAGCCTGCCTGTTTCTATGATCTGGTGATCGAAGTAGCGATCGTCCGTCCAGGCCCCATCCAGGGCAACATGGTGCATCCCTATCTGCAGCGGCGCCGTGGGTTGGCGCCGGTCCACTATCCTTCCCGAGCACTGCGCAAGGTGCTCGAACGTACCCTGGGAGTCCCCATTTTCCAGGAGCAGGTCATGCAGATTGCCATGGTAGCGGCCGGCTTCTCGGGCTCCGAGGCCGATACCCTGCGCCGCTCGATGGCGGCCTGGGCGCGCCGCGGTGGCCTCGAGCACCTGCACCAGCGCTTGGTGGCCGGCATGCTGGCGCGAGGCTACGACGAGAGCTTTGCCGAGCAGATCTTCAGCCAGATCAGGGGGTTCGGGGAATATGGCTTCCCGGAATCGCATGCGGCCAGCTTTGCGTTGCTGGTATACGTGTCCGCCTGGATGAAATGCCATCACCCCGCGGCCTTCACCTGTGCATTGCTCAATGCTCAGCCGATGGGTTTTTATCAGCCCGCGCAACTGGTACAGGACGCGCGTCGCCATGGCGTCGAGGTGTTGCCCGTGGATGTGCGCTACAGCCACTGGGACTGCCGCCTGACGGCCGCTGCCGGCAAGCGCGCACAATCACCGGCTCTGCGGCTCGGCCTGCGAATGGTGAAGGGTTTTGGTGAGGCCGCCGCCGAACGCCTGTGCAAGGCCCGTGGTTCAGCCACGTTCCGGGACACCCAGGACCTCTGTGCGCGCGTCCGTCTGAACCGTCGCGAACTGTCCGCGCTGGCCGATGCCGGCGCCCTGCGGGCACTTGCCGGCCACCGGCATCGCGCACGCTGGGCGGCAGCGGCAGTCGAGCAACCGGGCGCAGACCTGTTGCAGGGCTTGCCGGGCCGCGACCCGGAGCGGGTCGCGATCCGGCCGCCGTCCGCGGTCCAGGACCTGCAGGCGGATTACGCCGCCACCGGCCTCACCCTGGGTCGCCATCCCCTCGCCTTTATCCGACCCTTATTGCGCGGGCGCCGGGTGCTGACGGCGGCCGAGCTGTCGCAATGGTCTTCCGGCCGGCCGGCACGCGCCTGTGGGCTGGTGACCCTGCGGCAACGGCCCATGACCGCCAGTGGTACGGTTTTCCTGACCCTGGAGGATGAAACCGGCTTCGTCAATGTGATCATCTGGCCGCGCACCTGGGAGCGCCACCGGGCTACCGTCCTCAGCGCCACGGTGCTCGCCGTCGATGGCGTGATGGAGAGCGATGGCGATGTCAGCCACCTGATTGCCCAGCGTCTGCACGACTACAGCGACCTGTCCCCGGGCCTGCGCCTGCGCGCCCGCGACTTCTGCTGAGCCCCCCTGCCCCCACGGTCTGCCGCGCGGCCTGTACACGACCGGCGCGCCCGACGATAATCGCCCCGAGCTCTCCTGCAAGGTGTTGTATCTGCCATGAAACCCACGCCATTGCTCCTCCTCATCCTGCTGGCCGGCTGTCAGCCCGCGAGCCCCCCCGACCTCGCCGCCGAGGCGGAGTCACTGCTGGCCGCCGATCGGGCGTTCGCCGACTTGTCGGTCGCAACCAACCCGGGCACCGCGTTCGATGCTTATATGGCTCCCGACGGCTTGCTGCTGCCGCGTACCGCCCAGGCGGTAGTGGAGCGCGCAGCCGGCATCGCCGCAATGTTCGGCGAGGATGGAGACCCCGGCTATGTGCTGAGCTGGCAACCGCAGTTTGCGGAAGTGGCTCAGGCCGGTGACATGGGCTGGACCTGGGGCCAGTACCAGGTCGAGGCGGACGGCGAGCAAGTCGCCAGCGGCAAATACCTCAACGTGTGGAAGAAGCAACCCGACGGCCAGTGGAAGGTACGGGTCGATATCGGCAATCTGCGCCCCGCGGCGCAGTGATACCGGCATCACCCCCCGTGGGTCGGCGGGCCGCCAGCTTTCGCGAGCGACCTTTGGAAACCGGTCAGCCAGCCGCTATAATCGCCGCTCGCCCGTACCCGCGTTTCAGGCTCAGCCCACGTGAAGCATTCGATTCTGTCAGTCCTGATGATGTGTGCCGTGCCGGCGCTCGCAGACGCTACCGGCGATGCCGCGGCCGGTCGCATCAAGGCGTCCACCTGCACGGGATGTCACGGCATTCCCGGCTATCACAACACCTATCCCACCTACAAAGTCCCAAAAATAGCCGGTCAGGACTACAGCTACCTGGTCGCGGCGCTGCAGACCTACCGGAACGGGGAACGCGACCACCGAACCATGCGCCTGCAGGCGCAAAGCCTTTCCGAGCAGGACATTCAGGACATCTCCGCCTGGCTGGCCTCGCTGACCCTCGGGACAGGGGCGCAGTGAACCGATGAGACCGGGCCCGCTTGCGCTCATCGCCCTGGTGATCTTGCTGGCTGGCAATACCACGTGGGCCGCCGGAGACGCTGCGGCGGGCCAGGCGAAAAGCGCGGCCTGCCAGGCCTGTCACGGCGCCGCGGGCGAAGGCGCCGCTGCCGGCTATCCCGTGCTCGCGGGCCAACATGCGAGCTACCTGGCGAAAGCCTTGGCGGATTACCGGGACGGGCGCCGCGACAATGCCATCATGCAGGGCTTCGCCGGCAATCTCAGCGACCAAGACATCGCAGACCTGGCGGCCTGGTATGCCAGTCGTGAGGGACTGGACGATCTCTCGACCCGCTGAAGGGCTGCGTCTGCCGCAACCCTCCGCCCTACGGTCCGACCACAATCAGCGGTAGTAGGGGTTTTCCCCGGTGGCGTGGTCGGTGGCATCCAGCACCCCACGAATTTCCGGAAAATGTCCGGTCAGGGTTTTTTCGATGCCCTCCTTGAGCGTCACGTCGACCATGCCACAACCGTGGCACCCGCCACCGAACCTCAGTATGACTTCGCGGGACTCCGTAATCCGCTCCAGCGCCACCCGGCCGCCATGCGCCGCCAGCGCGGGGTTGATCTCGGTCTCGAGCACCCAGGACACGCGCTCGGAGAGGTCCGCGTCTGCCCCCGGCATGCTGCCCTTGATCTCGGGCGCCCGAATGACCAGTTGCCCGCCGGTTGCCTCCTCTTCGAAATCGATGTCCGCCTTGGCCAGCCAGTCGACGCTGTCGGCCGCCACCAGCAGATCAAAACCTGCGAACTCCACCCGATGGTCAGATGGCTGTTCCGAGCCCTGCGGACAGAACTGCAGATCGCAGGACGCCCTCGGGGTCCCGGGGTCCGCCACGTGAATGCGCAGGTTGAGGCGACCCTCGTCCTGCTGTTCGATCAGGGCATTGAAATAGCGTTGAGCGGATTCCGAGATTTCAATCATGGCTAACCTTCCGTCTAGTGCTCAGCTGTCCGGGCCGCTTTCAAGGGCACGGGCGATGAACGGCAATGATATATCGAGTCGCCAGTCCGTGCCGGTATGGCCGCCTTCGAACTCTTCAAAATGGTGGTCGATTCCGAGCCGTTCAAGCCTCGCGGACAAGGCGCGAGTCCCATACTGGATATGGTACTCGTCGCGCGTGCCGACATCGAGGTACAGGGCCCGCAGCCCGGTCAGAGCTGCGCCGTGGCCCTCCACCAGGACCAGCGGGTCATGCGCCATCCAGTTCGCCCAGCGCTCGGGGATCGGCTCGCAGGTTCGCGGCGTGAACGGCAAGCGGATTCGACGGGGCGCATCGGGGTCCGGGTCGTAACTGGCCGCCATGGCCAACACCATCAGGGTCGTATAATCGGCGCGCGTGGGCCTGGGGCTGGCCCAGAAGCCGCGCAAAAAGCCCTCGATGTCCCAGTCCACGCGGTCCAGGACCCCACAGGCAACTGGGAAGTCCCGCCGATACACGGTCTCGAATCCGACATCGCCCGCATGGCACGCTACTGCCCCCCAGACGCCAGGTGACCGCATGGCCTGGGTCAGGGCGCCGTAGCCACCCGAAGATTTTCCGAACGCGCCGCGGCGGCCGGCCTCGGACGCGACGTTCACCCGCTGCTCGAGCAGCGGCAACAACTCGAGAAGAATGTAGTCGGCGTACCGACCCACTGACGGCGAGTTCAGGTACTGGTTTCCACCCAGCGAGGTGTAACAGTCCGGCATCGCCACCACCACCGGCGGCATGAGGCCGGCTCCGATCAGGCGATCGAGGCGCTGATGCAGGTTCTCGCCATGGTGTCGCCAGTTGAGGTGCCCCGGCCCGGAATTGGTGAAGGCGGCAAAATCCCAGAGGCTGGCGAGCGGTGCACCCGATTCGCTGTAATCGGGAGGCAGATAAACACATAGTTCACGGTCACAACGATCGCCCCATGGATTATCCGCCAGCACCACGGAACGGTGCGCGAACCTCTGGATGCTTCCGCTCGGCCAATCGCTACCCTCGCGCACGCGCGTCATGGGAATCAGGTCTCGACCTCCGCCAGAAATTGCTTCAGCTCAGCGCGCAGTTCCTCGTCCTGAAGCGCCAGGTCGATGGTCGCCTGAATGAAGCCGAGCCGGCTTCCGCAGTCGTACCGGCGCCCGCTAAACGGGAACGCGAGGACGGAGTGCGCCTCCAGCAGCCGCGCGATCGCGTCGGTCAATTGAATCTCGCCGCCCGCCCCCGCCCCCAGCCCCTCGAGAAACCCGAAGATTTCCGGTGCCAGGATGTAGCGGCCCACGATGCCGAGCCGCGAGGGTACCGCCTCGGGCTCCGGTTTTTCGACCACCGAACAGATCTCCAGGTAACCCTCGCCCCTGTCCTGCACCGCCGCTATCCCGTACCTGCGGGTCAGGTGCGAAGGCACCTCCTCGACCCCCAGCAGACTGCTGCCAGTTGCCTGGTAAGCTGCGATCATCTGTCCCAGCGCACCCTGGCCAGGGGCGTGGATCATGTCGTCCGGGAGGATTACTGCGAACGGCTCGTCGCCGACCTCGTCGCGTGCGCACAAAACGGCGTGGCCAAGCCCCAGGGGGTCTTTCTGCAGGGTCTCGCGAATGCGGACATGTGACGGCAGGAT
>WVWV01000112.1 GCA_011773845.1 Lysobacterales bacterium
CGATGTCCGCGTGCGCGCGCTCGAATGCCTCGAGCCCCTTCTGGTAGGCGATGAATGCCTCGACATCCCCAATGCCGGCGTTCCGCATCCGCCGGCGCTTGCCCTTGTCCAGCACCACGTCCAGGGTTTCGGCGATGTTGGCGGCGATGTCCTCCTGCACCGCGAAGACGTCTTCCAGCGTGCGGTCGTAGGTGTCCGACCACAGGTGGAAGCCGTCCGTGGCCCGGATCAGCTGCGCGGTGATGCGCACCCGCTCGCCGGCGCGGCGCACCGAGCCCTCCACCACGTGGTCGACGCCCAGGGTCGCGGCGATCTCCTGCACGGGCAGGTTCCGGTCCTTGAAGTGGAACGAGGAGGTGCGCGCGGTGACCAGCAGTTCCGGCAGTCGCGTCAGGGAGTTGAGGATCTCCTCGGTCAGCCCATCGGCGAAATACCCGTCGTCCTCGCCGCTGGACATGGCCGCGAACGGCAGCACGGCGACGGACTGTTGCGCCGGCAGCTCCCCGGGTTCCGCCGTTCCGGTCGGCTCCGAGTCGATGGCGGCATCGACGGTGGTTGGTGCCGAATCCACTGGTCCATCGGGTGCCCGCTCGGTGTACCACAAGCGCTCCGCGCCCATGACCAGGATCACGACCACCAGGCCGGCGATAATGACCCGGTCCAGCTTCTTGCCGGTTTGCGGCGTGATCGACGCGGCACGATCGACGTCCTGTTCGCGCTTGACGCCTTCCGGGGTCAGTTCGAAGGCCCAGGCAAAGAACAGCGCCACGGGCAATCCGAGCACCAGCAACGCAACCACCATCTTGCCGAGGCCGGTGGGCAGATCCAGCAGTTCCGTGAGCACTTCGGTCAGTTGCAGCAGCAGCCAGGCGCCGACGGCATAGGCAATACCCACCCGGAACACGTTCCTTCTTTTCAGTTCGTCAAACAGGCTCATGGTGGGGGCACGGGGTAGCGGCGTTCGAGCTCCGCATAGGCGGGCAATGGCCGCAATGCGTCGAACGCCGGGTGGAGGTGGAGGTGGTGCATCGATGGGCCGCAGCCGAGGGCCAGGCTGGCGTTCAGCAGTTCGAACGCGTGCTCCGTGTCACCGGCCAGGGCCGGCCCTACGGCGAGTTGGAACAGGTGGTTGGCGCGAATGAACGCGTCGTCGGGCAGGTGGTCGCCCGCGGCGCGGCAGGTGGCCCCGGCCTCCTGGCGGCGGCCGAGGGCGCCTTGGACCTGGCACAGGCTTTTCAGGGCGGTGAAATTGGCCGGGGCATTGGCCAGCAGGGCCAGGAAGTATTGCTCAGCATCGAGCAATGGTGCTCGCGCCTGCGACCGGTCGCCGATCAGATGCTCGGTCAGGCCGCGCAGCATGGGCCGCGTGAAGTGGAAAATCCGCACCTCGAGCATGTTTTCGGGCCAGTTCTCGACCGCCTGCAAGGCGGCCGGAAGATCGCGGTCGCCCAGCGTCGCGAGCCACAGATTCTGAAAAACGTCCGGATACGCACCGAGGGCGCGACCATAGTAATAACGCGCCATGCGAGTGTCCCCGGATCGCCACAGGCTGTAATCCCCGAGGTTGGCCATCAATGTCTGGTTGTCTTCCGACATCAGGCCCCGCGCCTTCTCGAATGCCTGCCAGGCCTCGTCGAAACGCCCCAGGCTTAACAGCGTGGAACCGATTTCGACCACGTCATTACCCTGGCGGGGGCTCAGCTCGCTGGCTTTGCGCAGCGAATCGAGCGCCTGGTCGAAATGCCCTTGCCGCCGCAGCACGTAGGCCCTGGCCTCGTGGATTCGGGTGTTGCCGGGCATGGCCGCCAGCGCGCGGTCCAGCGCCGCCAGCGCGCGTTCGTAATCGAGAAATCCCCAATAGTGATAATAGCCCTGCGCGATGTCATGCTCGGGCAGGGCGGCGTCGAGGCTGCGGCCGCGGTCGATCGCGGCGAGGGCCTGGTCCCGCAGAGCGGGGTCGGGGTCATAGAACCAGAATCTCTGCAGCAGCATGATGGCCTTCAGGCTCCAGGCCGCGGCGAAACCCGGGTCCAGGGACAGCGTATGTTCGATTTCCGCGAGCCCCGTGACGATCCGGTCGGATGACGCCGAATCCCGGAGCCGCAAGGCCCGCTGGTAGGACTCCCAGGCCTGCAAGTCGTCGGTCAGCACCCGCCCGATCTGTGCCTCTTCCTCCGGGCTGAGCGTGGCCTGCAGCGCATCGGCGATCGCCAGCGAGATTTCCGCCTGAATCTCGAACAGGTTCTCCGCGGTCAGTTCCCGGTTGAAGGTTTCGGCCCACAGGTGCTCATCGCTGTCCGCGTCGATCAGCTGGGCATTGATCCTCACCCGCGAGCCGGAGCGCTGCACGCCGCCTTCCACGATGGTGGCGACGCCGAGCTCCCGCGCGATATCGGGAATCTTCTTGGTGGTGTCCTTGTATTCCATCACCGAGGTCCGCGAAATGACCTTCAGCGAACCGATCTTGGCCAGCTGCGTGAGCAGGTCGTCGTGTATGCCCTCGGCGAAGAATTCATCCTCGGGGTTGGTGCTGCGAAAAGCGAACGGCAACACGGCCACCGAGGGGCGGTCCGCCGCCGTGGGTGTTTGCACCGCCTCGACCGGGACCGTGGGCACGGCGGGCTCCGTGGGGAGGCCTTGCGCCGGGCCCGGCCCGGCCATGAAGCGGTCGACCAGCAGCACGCCCACCGCCACCACCAGGAAAGCGATGATCACGCGGTCCAGCCTGCGGCCGGTCTGCGGGGCGATCGAGGAGCCGCGCACCACGTCCTTCTCGCGCTTGAGGCCCTCGGGCGTCATCTCGAACACCCACGCGAAGATCAGCACTGCCGGGAGGCCGACGATGGCGAGGACGACCAGGGCCTGGATGATCCAGTCGGGCGCACCGACCACGTCGAGCGCGAAGTCCGCGCCCTGCAGCAATACCCAGCCGCCCAACAGGTAGGCGATGCCCACCCGGAACACGTTCCTTCTTTTCAGTTCGACGAACAGGCTCATGGTGGGGGGCTACTCACAGGCCAAACCCTCCGCTTCGCCGGGCCGGCATCGATCGGGCCAGCCGCGCGACCGGTACAGTTCCAGCAGGCGGTTGTCCCGCAGGAGCTCCCCGAAGCGCTGGTCCTGGCGGATGGCGAAAGACTCGGCGTCCGGCCCCCAGAGATCGAAGACGTTGGCGGGGTCTTCTTCAGCCGCTCGCCGCGCGATGCGGAAGGCTGCGTCCAAGTTCCCGGCCCGGGCCGCGCAGAGGACCCCTCCGCGGGCATCGTCCAGCGCCCCCAGCTCGCTGCGCAGCTGCGGCGCCAGCGACGGGTCCCGGATGGCTTCGAGGCATAATTTCAGGACCGGCGGGACCTCCGGGTACTGCTCGATCAGCGGATAGACTAGGCGCTCGATCCGCGCCCAATCCCCCTGCCGGGCCAATGACTCCGCGCCCACCAGCGCCGCGAAGGGGATGCCCAGGTCGAGGGCGAATTGCATGTGCCTGATCGCCAGTTCGTCTTCACCGGCCAGGCTGGCGATCGATGTGTAGACGTTGTTGATCACCGGCGAGGCCGGGTCCAGCTCATACGCCAGCTCGATCTGCTCCAGCGCCGCCCGCAGGTAACCGGCACTGGCCAGGACCTCGGCGTACCACTGGCGAACTCCACCGTTGCGCGGCTCGAATTCGAGGGCAAGCTCGAATTCCCTATACGCGTCCTGCCAACGCTTCTCGAATACGGCATGGTGTGCCCGGACGGCCCGCGCCTCGGCCAGGCTGGCGTCGAGCTCGAGCGCCCGGGCCGCGTGCTGGTCCGCCTGCGGCAGCGCTTCGCCCACGAGCGCCCCGGACCAGGCGGGCAGCACGGCGTAGGCGGAGGCCAGGGCCTCGTGCGCCTTGGCGAAATCCGGATCCAGCTTGATGGCCCGCTCGAACAGCGTGATGGAGGTGCGGATGTTGTCCTCCAGTCGCTGGCGCCACTTGAACCGCCCCTGCAGGTACAGCTCGTAGGCCTCGGTATTTTCCGTGGGGTGCTGGGCCCGGCTGATCGCCCGGCGCTCGTCGACATTCAGGGCGACCTTCAGTTCGTCCACGATGGCGTTGGAGATCTCCTCCTGGATGTCGAAGATGTCGTCCAGTTCGCGCTCGTAGGTGTCCGACCACAGGTGCCGGTCGGTGCCGGCATTGATCAGCTGGGCGGTGATGCGCACCCGGTTGCCGGACTTGCGCACGCTGCCCTCGAGGATGTGGTTGACGCCCAGTTCGCGCGCGATCTGGGAGAGCGGCAGGTCCTTGCCCTTGTAGGCGAAGGAGGAGGTCCGCGAGGCCACGTCCAGCGCGCTGACCCGCACCAGCACGTTGAGCAGTTCCTCGGCGATGCCGTCGGAGAAATACTCGTTCTCGGCATCGGCGCTCATGTTGACGAACGGCAGCACGGCGATGGATTTCTGTCCCATGCCAGCCGGGGCGCCCCCAGCCGCGGTGGCCGGCTGGCCGCCCTCCGCGACCGACGGCCCCACGTTCTGTGCGCCGGGCTCCACGTAGAACTCGTCGAACAGGAACCACGCCACCACCACGGCCAGTATGCCGATGATGACCCGGTCCAGCTTTTTGCCGGTCTGCGGCGTGATAGACTGCGCCCGGTCGACATCGCGTTCGCGCTTGATGCCCTCCGGGGTGAGCTCGAAGGCCCATGCGAAGATCAGCGCGGGCACGAACCCGATGCCGAGCATGGCGATGACCAGCGTGACTGCTGATTCAGAGAGACCGATGCGGGGGAATACGGTATCTGCGATCTGGATCAGCAGCCACGCGGCCACGCCATAAGCGATGCCCACCCGGAACACGTTTCTGCGCTTGAGTTCGACGAACAGGCTCATGGGGCACACTCGAAATCGTCCGGCCCCGTTGCCCGGCAGTGGTCGGGAAAGCCGTGGGCCAGCCAGTACGCGTAGGCGCCGCTGCTGCGCATCAGGGCCTTGAAATAATCGGATTCGCGAAAGCCCTCGCTGCCCGGCACCCACACCCAGGCATTCGAAAATCCGGCCGTCAGCACCCGGTCGTAGGCACCCAGCAGTGCCATCTCCATGTCGTAGTCGTAGGTTTTGCTATCGGCGGTTTCCAGCCATTCCAGGTAACGGGCAAGCCGCTCGGAATGATCCTGCTCCGGGTGCTCGATGGCGTCCAAGAAGGCGCTGGCGGGAAAGTTGCGGTCGCTCTCCCAGCGCCGGAAGTTGAGTGCGGCGGCCAGCCGGTTGCCGCGGCGGACCAGGGTCGGGGCGTAGAGCAGCTCGGCGCCGTAAAAGCCGTCTTCGGCACCCAGCTGGAAGATCCGCAGGGCCTCGTCCATGTCGCCTGTGGCCAGGTAGCCGATGCCCATGTGGCGGCGGCAGTTATGGTAGCGTGGATCGATTTCCAGGCAGCGCCGCGTGTCGGCGATGCCCCGCTCGAAGTAACCCAGCGAGATCAGGGCGATGCCGCGCCACAGGTATGCGGTGGTGTTCAGCGAGTCGTGCCGGACCGCACGCTCCAGCTGTTCCATGCCGGCGAGGAAATCGCTGCGGGCCCCGATGGCGGTGGAGCCCAGCACCGCCCACGGCATGGACAGGTCGGCATTCAACTCGAGGGCCCTGCGCGAGGCCGTCTCCGCCATGGCGGTGTAGTCGCGATCCCGGATACCCCAGCTCTCGACCACGGCGTAGACGGCGCCCAGGCCCTCCCAGGCACGGGCGAAGTTCGGGTCCAGGCCGACTGCCTGCTCGAACAGGCGAATGCTCTCTTCCATGTTTTCCCGCGCGATGAACAGCTGGCGGGCGCGCAGGTAGAGCTCGTACGCGTCCAGGTTCTCGGTCGCGGCGGTGACCCGAATGCCGGCCTCGCCGGCCAGCACGCCCAGCTCGGTGCGTAGCGCGCCGACAATGGCGTTGGCGATTTCGTCCTGGATGGCAAAAATATCAACCAGCTCACGATCGTAGGCATCCGACCACAGGTGCCGGTCGGTGTCGGCGTCGATCAGCTGGGCGGTGATGNNNCTGCGCTTGCTGCCCTTGAAGGCGAAGGACGAGGTGCGCGAGGCCACCTTGAGGCCCTCGACGCGCACCAGCAGGTTCAGCAGTTCCTCCGAAATGCCGTCCGAGAAGTATCCCTGGTCACCCTCGGGGCTCATGTCGGTGAAGGGGAGCACCGCTATCGAGGGGGGTGCCTCGGCCGGCGGCCGCTCGTCGGCGGTCTCTGCGGCCGGCTGCGGGTCCGGCTCGGCGGGCGGCGAGCCCCCGAACTTGTCCACCGCGAAGTAGGCCAGTGCCAGCACCAGCACCACGATGATGGAGCGGTCCAGCCTGCGGCCGGTCTCGCCGGTGATCGATTGGCTGCGGTCGACGTCTTTTTCGCGCTTGATGCCCTCCGGGGTCAGCTCGAACGCCCAGGCGAACACCACCACGACCGGGAAGCCGATGCCGAGCAGCAGCAGGATCGTCCCAAACAGCCAGTCCGGTGCGCCGATGTTGTCGATCATCACGTCGGCCACCTGGACTATGAGCCAGGCCACTACCGCGTAGACGATGCCCACCCGGAACACGTTGCGGCGCTTGAGTTCGACGAACAGGCTCATGGGCCAGCCTCCGCCGCCAGCCTGGCCTTCGCCCGGGCGAGCAGCTGCTCGAATCGCTCCTGGCCGCGCAGGAAATCCCACTCGGGGCTGAGGGCGAGGAACCAGTAGTTCATGTCCCAGCCGACCTCGAGCATTCTGTCGAGCATGTCGAGTGCCCGGTCGGTGTCCCCGGCCATGCCCGCCACCCACGCGCAAAAGGCGGCGAGCGTCGGGCCGTGCACCGCGTCCCGGTCCATCGGCAGGATGGCTTGCACGCGCTGGCAGCGTTCGATGGCCGCATCCTGCTGGCCGTCCATGATGAGATACATGGCATAGACGGCGTGCGGCCAGGCGAAGTTTTCTGCATTCGGCTCGCTGACCACGCGGGCCAGCACCGGGCCGGCTTCCCGGAGCAATGGCGCAGCCTCGGCCTCCAGCCCGCCGAGCCTGAGCGCGCGAGCGGCCTCCAGCCGCCCCCCTCCGGGCACGATGGTTTCGAAATAATTCTCCTCCTGCAGCACCTGCGCGGCGGCCGCAAAGTCCCGCGACCAGAGTTCCAGGAGATGCCGTGCCATCCAGAAGTAATAGTGATCGGCGTCCGGCAGCCGGGCCAGGATCACGCGGGCGCCGTCCACGTCGCCGTGCAGCTTGAGGCGCATCGTGGCGCGCTCGGCCACCATGCGCGGATGGTCGGGGAAGCGTTGCGACAATTCCGCGGCCAGGCGTTCAGCTTCTCGCGCGCGCCCGCTCGAATGCGCCGTCTCAATCGCCTCCGCCCAGGCGCCCTCGTGCCATGGGTCGATTTCGGTAGCGTCGAGGAAGCTCTGGATGGAGCGGTCGAACTGGCCCAGCCGCCGGAGGGTGAGGCCCAGCTGGAAATGGACCATCGGGTCGTTGGGCAGTACGCTGCGCGCGAGCTCCAGTTGCTCCAGCGCCCGCGGGTAGTCGTAGAACCCGCGGTAGTAGTAGCTGGCCAGCGCCAGGCGGGCCTCGGGCAGGTCGGGCTGCAGCGCGATGGCCCGGTCCAGGGCCGCCTTCATCCGATCCAGCCGGGTCGGCGACGGGTCGGCCCGGAACCAGTAGAAGTCGCCGTGGGCCACCGCCAGCAAGGCCCAGGCCTGGGCATAGGCGGGATCCAGCGACACCGCCTCCTCCAGCAGGCCCACCGCGGTGTCAATGATGATGCTGGGGTTGGTGGTGTCCTGCAGCGCCAGTCGGGCCTTCAGGAACAGGTCGTACGCCGCGACGCTGTCCGTGGGTCGCTGCGCCAGCAAGGCCGCTTCCTGCGGCGAGAGTTCGGCCTCGAGCGCACTCACGATCTCCCCGGCAATGGCGGTCTGGATGGCGAAGATGTCGGTCAGCTCACGATCGAAATTCTCTGCCCACAGGTGTTCGTCCGTGTTGGCGTCGATTAGCTGCGCGGTCACCCGCACCTGGTTGCCGGCGCGGCGCACGCTGCCCTCGACGATGAAGCGGACCCCAAGCCCGGCCGCGATGTCGCGCATGTTCAACTGGCTGCCTGCGTACTGCTGCACCGAGGTGCGCGAGTTGACGCGCAGCCCGGCGACCCGGGAGAGGTGGGTGAGGATGTCCTCGTGCACCCCGGCGGCAAAAAAGGCGTTCTCCTCGCTGGCGCTGAGGTTCTCGAACGGCAGCACCGCGATGGCTTTGCGCGCATCCGCGATGGCCTCCGACCCGGGCGCGCCGGACGGGGTCGGAGCCGGCAGCTCGCCCGGCACATGCAGCCAGCGTTCCGCGAGCAGGAACCCGACCGCGAGCACCAGCACCACGATGATGGCCCGGTCCAGGCGGCGGCCGGTCTCGCCGGTGATGGACTGGCTGCGGTCCACGTCCCGCTCGCGCTTCAGGCCTTCGGGCGTCATCTCGAAGGCCCAGGCGAAGATCAGCACCAGCGGAAAGCCCAGGATGAGGAAAAACGCCAGGGTCGACAGCGCCCAGTCGGGCAGGCGCAGGGCCGGCGCCATCACCTCGCCGACCTGCATCACCAGCCAGCTGGCCAGCACGTAGGCGATGCCCACCCGGAACACGTTTCTGCGCTTGAGCTCGACGAACAGGCTCATCGTCCGCCCTCGGGCTCCACCAGCGCGTTGAAGCGCTCGTCGTCGCGGAAGAAATCCCATTCCGGGTCGAGGGCCAGCGTCCACCGCGCGTAGCCGGCCGGCTGCCCGAGACCCGTCGACAGCCGTGCCAGCGCCTCATCGCGCTGTCCCGCCCGCGCCATGATCCAGGTATGCCTGTTGGCGACGTTCGATCCGAACAGGAAATCCATTTCGGGGGTCAGCGTTCGAGTCGCCTCCGTCGACCGCGCGAGCGCCTGGTCCATGTCGCCAAGATGCGCGTAGGCCGTGGCCATGGCCGACAGGTTGAACGCCTCGTTGATCGGACCGGTGTCCGGGAACTGGCCAAATTGGTTTACGGCCTTCAGCAAGATAGGCTCCGCCAGGCCGTGCTCGCCCTGGAGGGCATGGACCGTACCGCGGGCGAGCAGGACATAGGCATCATTGCCCGTCAAGCGTTCGGTGTGGAACTCGATGACCTCGGGCAGGTAGGTGACCTGCAGGGCCCTGTCCCAATCGCGTTCCAGCAACGGCAGTTCGAGCGCCACGTTGACATAGGCATTACCGGTCCAGGGGTCGAGTTCGTCGAGAAGCCTGCGGGCCAGTTCGAGATCGCCGTGCCCCCGGATGGCGCCCCTGACCCTGGTGGCCTTGAGATCCCGGGCATCGGGGGCCCTCGCCAACCATGTGTCGGCCAGTTGCTCGAGTTCATCCCAGGCCTGCAGCCACAGGTAGGTATCGGCCAACTGGGAGACGGTGAACAGGTTGGCCGGATCGAGTTCGATGGATCGTTGCATCGACAACGCGGCTTCGTTCAGCTGGCCCAGCCGTCGCTGAGTCACCGCCAGGTAAAACAGGATCCGTGCATCGCCGGGTGCCTGCGCGTTGGCGGCCTGGAGGATGGACAGGGCGCGGGCATAGTCGTGCTCGATGCGATAGAAATAATCGGCCTGGGCGTTCATCACCACGGCAGAGTCCGGTTTCAGCGCGACCGCACGGTCCTTGGCGAGCTGCGCATCGGTGCGTCGATGCGGGGTGTTGTCCCAGCCCATCCAGACCGCCTGGCCGTGCACCTCGGCCAGCATCGCCCAGGCCTCCGCGAAGCCGGGATCGATATTCACGGCGCGCTGGGCCCAGTCCTCGGCCTCGAGGTATTTTTCCATGGTGTAATCCGGACGCAGGGTGGCGGCCTTGGCCTTGAGGTAGGCCTCCCAGGCCGGCAGGCTATCGGTCGGGCGTTCGGTGAGGGAGTCCAGTTCCTGCTCGCTCAGCTCGCCGCGGATCGCGGTGACGATCTGGCGGGTGATCTCCGACTGGATGTCGAACAGGTTGTCGAGGGTCATTTCCCGGTCGAAGGTCTCGGCCCACAGGTGTTCATCGGTCTCCACGTCGATCAGCTGGGCATTGATGCGGATGCGGTTGCCGGCGCGTTGCACGCCGCCTTCCAGAATCTTGCCGACGCCGAGCTCGGCGGCGATCTCGGGAATCTTCTTGGTGGTGTCGCGATATTCCATGACCGAGGTGCGGGAAATCACCTTCAGTCCCTCGAGCTTGGCGAGTTGCGTGAGCAGGTCGTCATGGATGCCGTCGGTGAAGAACAGGTCGTCCTCCAGGCGGCTGCGGTTGGCAAACGGCAGCACGGCGATCGCGGCTCTGGCCGCGGCTGGCGCCGCGCCGTCCGCGGCCCGCCCGGCGGCCGAATCCTCCGTGGTCGCGGCATCCAGCGCGGGCGCCCCGGCGAAACGCGCCTCCCAGATGAAATAGCCCAGCGCCACCGCCAGCACGGCGATGATGGTGAAGTCCAGCTTGCGCCCGGTCTTGGCGGTGATGGACTGGCTGCGGTCGACATCTTTTTCGCGCTTGAGCCCCTCGGGGGTCATCTCGAACGCCCAGGCGAACAGCAGCACCAGCGGAAAGCCGATGGCCAGCACCAGCAGGATGGCCTTGAACACCCAGTCCGGGGCGCCGATGTTCTCGATCATCACGTCGGCCACCTGCATCAGCAGCCAGGCCACGATCAGGTAGGCGATGCCCACCCGGAACACGTTGCGGCGCTTGAGTTCGTCAAACAGGCTCATACTCACCAGTCCTTGGCCGGATAATGGATCGCCGTAGGCGGCGGCCAGTCGAGGCCGCTCTCCTCGATGCGGGCGCGCAGCCTGGGAGTGGCCGACAGGTCGAATGGGGCGCCGCAGGCGCACACGTTGGAGCCGTTGATCAGCACGATCGGGCCGCCCGGCCGGGCGTCTATTCTGGCCGCGTGCCGGTTCGCCCGCTCGCGGTCGCCGAGCATGGCCGCGATGACCATGGAGGACCAGTCATTGGCCAGCGGGCCGGCCCGGAATTCCTCGGCCATCTGCCGGGCTTTCCCGGTATTGCCCAGCAGCAGTTGCCTGGGCAGTTGCCGGTCGAACAGGAACAGGTTTGCCGAGGAACCCGATCCCTGCACCTCGGGCACGTTCAGGTTGCCCGCCGCGAGGTGGGCGAAGAAATTCATTTCCTCGGTGAAGATGAAGTCGGCGCCGCTATCGATGGCCGCCCGGGAGTGCTCGATCGCTGCCAGCGGGTCGCCGTCGACCAGCAAAGCTCCGGTGAGCCCATAGACCCCGATGAAATTCAGCGGGTCGCAGCGCAATATTTCGCGCAGTTTCGGAATGATGTATTCACCCTGGCCCACATAGACCACAAAATCCACGGCCCAGTTCATCATCGGGCATCCACCCGGTTCCAGGGCCCGCTTGATCTTGAGCCTCATGTCGCTCCAGTCATCGCTGAAGATGGCACTTTCCAGTTCCAGGATGGATTTCTGGTTTCCTGGCGGGGATGCCTGTATGGCCAACCGGTATTCTTCCCTCAGGTCGCCCAGTGCGGCCTCCAGTTCGCCATCCCATGATTCGGCCCGGAGCCCACTGACCAGTTCGAAGACGATGTGGCCTCTCTGATCGGCTTTCATGATCCGCGCCGCCACCAGGTTGGGTGCGGCGGCCAGGGCGGTGTCGAAATGTTCCACCGCCACTCGCAGGTTCTCCGATGCATTCT
>WVWV01000004.1:0-10468 GCA_011773845.1 Lysobacterales bacterium
GTTGTAGCGCAGGCGGCTCAAGGCCGCTTGCGCCGAGCGTGCCTGCTCACCGTTCCCGTATCAGCGCTCCGGGGTCCATTGCGGACATGTCCGCCGCACCGCCGTCCGTACCTTCCGACGCGGTGATGCCTGCCGGGGCCGGGCGGCTCGCTTCGCCCCCGATGCCCGAGGTCATCACACCGTCGATCGGGCCGAAACGATAGCTGAGCACGGCCGTGGCCGCCGCGTCCGCCTCCCCCATTGCCATCGACAGATAGTTGTTGGTCAGCCACAACGGCAGCTGGCTGGCGTAATTGGGATGCAGGAAGATACCGCTCTGCCCACCCGGGATGACCTGCACCGCATGGATGCGGCCCGGGCCCATCTCGCCGATGAAGCGGCGACTGGGGCCGGAGCCGAACATGTAGCCGTTCAGCGTGCGGGCCCGAACGTTATTGTCCGAATCGTCCACCACTTCGTAGCCGCCCTGGCGCGCGATACCCGGCAGTCCCGGGAAACTGCCGTGCACGTCGCGGGGCCGCGCATTTTCCGGTCCGCTGTCCGGCAAAGCGGGCTCGAGATCCGAGAATCCGCCACCGTTGGGAATGTTGAAGGGATCCACGCCCAGTGGATGGTCGAACACGATGCGGTGCAACTTGCCCCAGCGGTAGTCCAGCACGTTCAGGGAATTGCCGAACGCGGGGGCGAATTCATCGGACGCCAGCAGGTCGAGTGCCTGCTGCAGGCTGCCCTGCACCGTCGGCGCCAGGCCGGCCGCGAAGAAGGGCAGGCCGGAAGCGCCGATGCCGCCGCGCGTGGGGTAGTTGTCCAGGTGATGTCGGAAGGCATTCCAGGCCAACGATCCCCCGGGCAGGTAGGCCCCCAGGCCGACCGCGGTCAGGGTGGCATCGATCGTATTGCTCACCAGCATGGAACGCCAGGTGGCGAAGATGGTGGCAGCCGCGCTGTTACGGATTTCCGCCAGGTCCGGCTCGGTGGTGACCCACGGGTCGTCACCGGCGTCGAAACCCTCCGCGATGCCGGTGGGCGTGCTGTAGTCCCAGGTGGAGAGCACGTCCAGGGCCTGCGCCATCGGCGCCTCGGGCGGCAACTCGAGCCCCTGGAACTGCGCCAGCAAGGTCGGCAGGGTCAACTCGGCATCCAGCTGCTGGGCGTTGCCCTGCAGGGTCATGATGTCCTCCATGGTGATCGGAACGCCGCTGTCGATCAGCCGCTGGATCTCGCGATCGATCCGGCCCATGCGGTAGCCCTGCGCATAGCCGGGGCTCAGGTAGTAGATGCCATTACCTCCCGGGCGCAACTGGTTGAGCGGATTGTTGTCCAGCGCCACGCCGATCGGGTCGTTGTTGGCGTTGGCGATATAGCCGGACGCGGGATTGACGACCTGCGGGTGCTCATCGAAGGGCATGATCTCGTAAGGCAGCGCCTGCTGCGGCTGCGGATTCTGCACCGGCAGCCACTCGTTGCGCAGCGCGCCACTGCCGTCGCGAATGAAATACGGCGGCAGGCCATCCACGGTGCCGGCCGCCAGGTCCGCACGGATCGGGTTCTCGGAGATGGTGAAGTAGGCGATGTTGCCGTCGCGATCGGCATAGATGGCGTTCTGGGTGCCCACATCGAAATACTGCGATGCCGCCCTGTACTCCTCCAGGCTGCCGGCGAGGTTCACCTGCCGGGCCCATTCCAGCTCGAAAGTCGGCCCCAGGCCCGTGTATTGCAGCGTGAGCACCTTGCCGTCACTGCCGCCGGGAAGGATCGGCCCGTTATTGCGCCGCGGCACCACGAAGGCGATGCCGCCCGCATCCAGCCCGACGCTGGCCCGGCTCAGGTTGTCGGGCTGCCCGTCGCCGACGGCGTTCACGTAGTAAGTCTGGTAGACGTAGCGTATCGGTTCCGGGCTGCCGCCGTGCACCGTGTGGGTGGGCAGCGGCAGCGTGCCGGTGGCCAGCACCTCGTCGAGGAACACGTCGGTCACGTCCAGCGGGTTGACGGTATAACCCCAGCAGGCAAAGTTGTTGCAGCCGATCAGGATACCGGGCGCACCCGGCAGGCTCACGCCCGAGACGTGCCACGATTCACCCTCATGCGTGTAGACCAGCTGCGCCGAGTACCAGATCGCCGGTGTATTCAGGCCCAGGTGCGGGTCATTGGCGACGATGGGGTAGCCGCTGGCCGTGTGCGCCCCGCTGATCGCCCACAAGTTGCTGCCCCGGCTCATCTCCGGGGACTGCAGCATCGAGGTGAAGAACGGAGCGTCGTCGAGGCGGGCCCGGTAGTCCTCGGCCAACTGCTGGGTCTCGGGCGAGACTGTCGGGTAAGCGCCGCCTGCCCCCCCGCTCGCGTGTTTGCCGGCGGGCGCACTGCGCTCCGTGGCGGCGCGGCCGATCCCGCCGATGCTGCCGAGAAAGCCGGGCACCGTGACCCGGCTGTCGCCGGGCTGCGTGCGATGGGTGTCTTCGAAGAACAGCGCGGCCCCGTTGAAGCCGATCGCTTCGCCGAACCCCTGGTAGGTCGCCAGCGTGATGGTGCGGTCGATGTCACTCAGGTCCAGCGACAGGCTCGCGGCCAGGCCCTTTGCCACCAGCAATGAATCCAGTGGGGTCCAGGGGTCGGTGGCGGTCAGCTCGAGCACCGTGTATTCCGGCGGCAGCGGGTTGTTGCGCAGGTAGGTGTTGACCCCGTTGGCGTAGGCCTGCAGCACCGCCTGGGTTTCGCGGCTGTACCGCTGCCAACTGGCCAGCGCGGCGCGCCCCAGGCCGATGGCGCGAAACTGGATGTCGGAGCCGAGCGCGGCTGCGCCGAACAGCTCCGCCAGGCGGCCGCTGACCTGTTTGCGGGTCAGGTCCATCTGGAAGAAGCGATCGCGGGCGTGCAGGTAGCCCTGTACGAAGGCCACGTCCTGCTCGGAATCACCCGCGATGGTCGGGATGCCGAAACGGTCTTCGTAGACCGTGACGGTATTGCCCAGGCCGGGAAACTGGAATTCGGCCGCGGCGGCGTGTGCCGGGTTGCTCGCCAGGCCCAGGACACAGGCGGCCAGCGTGGCAAGGGTCGGCAGGGATGCAAGGTATCTGGTCATGGGTAACCCCCGTTGCGGGTTCGGGTTGTAAAACGGCTGCTCGCCGGTGTGCAAACGTACAGCATATACCCGCAGACGGCTCGCGCCAATTCCGCCTAATGGCGGGGCGCTCGAAGCATGGCGAGGATCGCCAGGGCCCAGGCAGCCATCAGCAACAAGCCGCCCGTCGGGGCCGTTGCAGGCAGGTCCCAGTGCGGCTGCGCCACGGCGAGGTACAGGCTGCCGCTGAACAGCGCCACACCCAGCGCCATGGCGATGGCTGCCGCGGTGAGTGTTCTCGATGGGCGCAGCAGGCTGAGGCCGGCCAACCCGAGCAGGGCCGCGGCGTGGACCAACTGGATGAGGATCGCGGCCTGCCAGGAACGCTCGTCTTGGGCATGCGCCCCGCTGGCCACCAGGTGGCTGCCAACGGCTGCCAGGGCGACTCCGCTCAGGCCAAGCAGGCCACCGAGCAGCGCCGTCAGGCGCGCGCCGCTCATCAACTGCCGGCCATGTTGCCGGCTTCCTCGGTCTTCAGCAGGTCCGCGAGCCGTTTGGTCATGGCGGTGTACTTGTATTCCGGTATCCGGTACGCCCATCCGGCAACACGTGCGTTGATGGCAGCCGCGCGGTCGGGCGTGACGCCCCCCGCTGTCGCGTCGGCTTCCACCGCCTCGCCGGTTGCCGGCTGTGCCGCGGCCTCCGGCAGGGCGGCACGCAACCTGAGCCAGTGACCCTCGTCCTGCGTGATGGCATCGGCGATGACCTCGACCCCGGAAAACTGCAGCACCCGTACCTTGACCGCCTCCGACCAGTCCAGCTCCTGTTCCGGGCGCACATCCTCAAGACGCAGGCCGGCCAGCATGCCACCCAGCGAGTTGGCCGCCCAGGCCGACTGCAACTCGCGCCCCTCCGGCATATTCTCCAACGTGAAATCCGTGTCGTCTGCAGACAGCTTGCGGACCAGCACCCAGTCGCCATCCGGATGGATGATCTCCGCCTCGGCGACCCCGGCGCTCGGCACGTCGACGATGTCGCGATCCGTCCAGCCCACCGCCGCCGCCGGCACGTCGAGGGGACGATCGATGAGCACGCTGCGCGCCTCCCCCTGCACGCGCACGTACTGTCCATCGCGGTTGGCGGCCTCCTTGCCGACAATAACGCCCACGCGCTGATCGCCCAGAGCCAACTCGAGCAGCACGCCGGCGGCATCCGGGTCGGATACCTCGCCCACCCCAAGCCGGGGGTAGTATTCCGGGTTTTCGGTCTTCAGCTCCAGTACGCGCGCCTGTGCCAGGTCCGCCAGCAAACCCCGCAGCAACGGCCAGTCCGCCGGATAGTCGTGCAGTTCCGAGACCGTCCAGCGCTCCGGCCCGCGCTCCAGGGTCGCCACCACCTCGTCGCCGGCGACCCGCACCACGACCTCCCGCGTGTCGTTGATGCGGGATTCAAGGTCACCCAGCAGCCATTCCCGGCGCGGGGCATCCTCGCGGCCCATCCGTTCCGGCGTCAGCAGGGTGACCGCCAGCGCGGCCACAATGGCCAGCGCGGCGAGGGCCGAGAAATGCCTCCGGCTCATGGCGCACCTCCCGCTTGCCGGCGGCGGCGTAATTGACCGTAGGCCAGCGCGGCAACCAGGATCAGCATGGGCCCGAGTGCGATGTTGATGATCTTGAGGCGACTACCCAGCGCGTCGATGTCGCGGTCCAGTTCGTGGCGTACCTGGCGCAGGTCGCGGCGGATTTGCAGACGCTGATCCATGAACCGCTGGATCTCCGCCTGCTGGTCGGCGCTCAGCACTGCCAGGTCGGCCTCGGTGCGCGCATTTTGCATCGCCGCCAGTTTGCGTTCGGTCTCGTCGAGCTCGACCTGCAGCCGCTGCTCGGTGGCGCGGAACCGGTTCTCCGCCTCCAGGCGCAGGCGCTCGACCCGTTGAAATGGCCGGCTCGAGGTCGTGCGCGTGCGAATACTGATCAGGTCGGAACTTCCCAGCAGATGATCGACGGCGTTCACGACCAGGGTGCCATTGTCGGCGAACGAGTTGACCAACGTCTGGCCCAGGAAATTCTGCTTCTGGACCCAGAACCGGTCAGTCAGGATATCGGTATCGGCGAACAGGATGACCTGGATGCCCTCCTCGCCGCTTTCCGCCCGGTGTGCCTCGATGGCCCTGCCCTCGGGCGGTTCCTCGTAAGCCGATCGGGCACGGCCGTGGACCCGGGCGGCCAGCGTGTAGCGGTCACCGGTGGGTTGGAAATCCGTCATGAGTTCCTGCGGGTCGGTGAGAAAGCGCAAACGCCCCGCGTCGATGGGTGCGGCGTTCTGGCTGGTTGACAGCAAAGGCTCAAACGCCGTGGTCGCGTCATCCGCGGGCTCCAGCCACCCGCTGGACGACAGGTTGACCGCCTCCAGGTCGGCGCTGACGATGTCCTCGTCATTCAGGCCCTCGCGCGGAATGGCCAGCATGCCGATGTGGCGCACCGGCAGGCTGCCCGCGCCACGGCTCACCTGCAGGGCATATTGCAGATCGCCGATCGCCTCCGCGGTGCTGAACGCGACGCCCCATGCCTCCAGCAGGTCCCCCAGCGTGGAACCGCTGCCCGCGCTGAGCTGCGCCATGGGATCACCCGGGTTGGCGCCCTGGTCGGACTCGGCAAACGGGTCCATGAACGCCGCCAGCCGCCCGCCGCGCAGCACGAACTGGTCGATTTCGTAACGCATGCCCGGCTCGAGATTCTTCGGGTGCACGAGGAACAGCAGGTCCAGGTCGGGGGGCAGTGCTTCCGCGCCGGGCTGGATGACCTGCAGGTCGAACAACTGATCGAGCTGCTGGTAGATCACCCACCCTTCGCGGAAACCCTGCGTGGCCGGATCGAAGCCGGGTTGCATGTCCAGGCTGGACAACAGGCCCACGCGTTTCTGCTCCGGGCGCGTGAGGGTGGCGATCATCTTGGCCAGGTCGTATTCCAGGAACTGTTCCTTGGATGGTTGCAGGAAGGGCATCACCTGGACGTCATCGAGGCTGTTGGTGCCGGCCAGCCCGAAGTACAGCACGTCACCGCTGCCCACCGGCACCGCCTGCAATCCGAATTGCGCCGCCTGGTCCTCTTCGGGCGAGAACGGGCGGGGATCGATGCGCTGCACGCGCAGTCCACCGCCGCCACGGTCGGCCATCTCACCCAGCAGTTCCTCGACCTGGCGCGCGTAGTTGCGGATTTGCGGCAGGTCGCGGCTCGCTTGCTCGGAGAAGAACAGGTACAGGTTGACCGGCTCCTGGAGGGTCGCCAGGATGCTGCGGGTTCCCTCACTCAGGGTGAATTGCCGATTCTCCGTCAAATCGAGACGCACGCCCCGGAACAAGAGGTTGGACAGCATGACCAGCGCCACGAACACCACCGCCAGCAGCGCCAGCGAACCGTAGGAATACAGGTTGCGGTTTCTCTGGTCCATCAGTCCGCCTTCTTCAGTTCCAGGACCACCATGTTCGCCATCAGCCAGAACCCCGTGACCAGCGCGAAGTAAAGCAAGTCGCGCAGGTCGATCACGCCCCGCGAGATGTCGGCGAAATGGGACAGGAAACTCAGCCCGGCGATCGCATCCAGCAGTGCCTGCGGCGCCCAGCCGCTGAACAGGTCGGTGATCATCGGCAAGCCGCTCAGCAGAAAGGCGAAACAGACCACCACCGCCAGGATGAACGCCACCACCTGATTGCGGCTCAGGGCGGACATGCACGAACCGATCGCCAGGAAGCCACCGGCCATCAGCCAGCTACCGCAGTAGGCGGCGAGGATGGCCCCGTTGTCGGGTTCACCCAGGTAGTTGACCGTGAGCCAGACTGGAAAGGTCAGGGCCAGCGCGATGCCGAGGAACAGCCAGGCCGCCAGGAACTTGCCGACCACCGCTTGCCACAGGGTGATGGGCAGGGTGAGCAGCAGTTCGATGGTCCCCGAGCGCCGTTCTTCCGCCCACAGGCGCATGGAGATGGCGGGCACGAGGAACAGGTACAACCACGGGTGAAACCGGAAGAAGGGATCCAGATCGGCAATGCCGCGCTCGTAGAAGCCCCCGAGGTAGAAGGTGAACACACCGGTCAGCACCAGAAAGATGACGATGAACACATAGGCCACGGGGGTGGCGAAGTAGGCGCTCAACTCGCGGCGGATGATGTTGACCACGGCGTTCATGAGGCGGCCGCGCCCCCGGTGATCTCGCGAAACACCTCGTTGAGACGGCCGGCCTCGAGCCGCAATTCCCGAACATCCCAGCCATGGGTGCTGACCGCCCGTGACACCGCCTCGAACAGGCCGTCACCGGTCGGAAACACGGTGAGCTCGCGGCCGTGAAGCTCGGCTTTCGCCACCTCCGGCAATTCACTCAGCACGCTGGCCGCCCGGTGCGGGTTTTCCACCACCAGGGTCACGGCGTTGTGGTAACGGGACCGGGCCAGCAGGCCCGACGGCGTATCGTCCGCCAGCAACCGGCCCTCGGAAATGATCATGGCCCGATTACACACCGCCGCGACCTCCTCCAGGATGTGGGTCGATATGACGATGATCTTGTCGCTCGCCATGGCGCCAATGAGCCGACGCACTTCGTACTTCTGGTTGGGGTCGAGGCCGTCGGTCGGCTCGTCGAGGATCAGCACGTCGGGATCGTGCAAGATGGCCTGCGCGAGCCCCACGCGGCGCCTGAAACCCTTGGACAGGGTCTCGATCGACTGGTGTACGACCGTACCGAGGTTGAGGCGCTCGATGGCCGAACCCACCGTGGCGATGATGTGCCCCGCCTCGATGCCGCGGGCGCGCGCCACGAAGGTCAGGAACTGGTCGACCGTCATTTCCCCGTAACTCGGGGCCCCCTCCGGCAGGTAGCCGATGCGGCGGCGCGCCGCCAGCGAGTCATCGACGATGTCATGGCCGTAGACGGTGGCGCTGCCCGAGGTCGGGGCCAGGAAACCGGTCAGGATTTTCATGGTGGTCGATTTTCCGGCCCCGTTGGGGCCGAGGAAACCGAGCACCTCACCGGGTCCCACGGTGAAACTGAGGTGATCCACGGCGATGATGCTGCCGTAGTGCTTGCACAAATCTTTCGCCTCGATCATGTCGCCCTGCGTTCCCTCGAACCGCTCTTCGACGCGCCGGCAGCCGATGAGTGGAGGTGGCCATCAGCGCCGCCCAATTATTTTTGGCATTACGGCCGGTTTTTCAAGAGCCGGCTGGCTGGCGCGGGCCAAATCCGGGCCACCGGCCTTGTCACTGACCGTCCGGCCTGCGATTGGTTCCGGGCCCTCGCGCACCGCAGCGCGGGCCCCCACGATGACTTTCGTCACTGGCGCGCGCTGCCGGGTTCTCCTATGGTTAGGATGCTCGGCAAGCGGAGGAAACAATCGTGAGCATGTGGACGGCGATCACCATGATTTGCGTGGCGGCGATGGTCACCGGCGCATTTCGGGCCAGGCACCGCAAGGGCCATGCCCCGGAGTCCGATGAATCGCTGCGGCTGCTGGAAGAGCGCATCGACCGGCTCGAGGCGGAGCTGCGCGAACGCGTGCAGACCCTGGAGCGCATCGTCACCGACCGCCAGGAAGACCTCAAGCGCCAATTCGACCACCTCGAAAAAGCATCCTGAATCGGCCCCGGTCCCCGGGCCGGTCGCAGCGGGCACGGAGGCGTGGCCCGCCTAGATGAATCCCAGCTCGAACGCCTTCAGCACGGCGCGCGTGCGGTCGCGCACACCCATCTTGGAGAGGATGTTGGAGACGTGGTTCTTCACCGTCCCCTCCGCCACGCCCAGCGAATTGGCAATCTCCTTGTTGCTGTAGCCGCCGGCCATCAGGCGCAGGATCTCGGTTTCCCGCTCGGTGAGCGGATCCGGGCGATCCAGGCTGGAGAATTCCGTCTGCAGATTTTCCAGCCCCTTGAGCAGGCGTTCGGTGACAGCGGGTTTGACGATCGATCCGCCTGCGGCAACCGTCTGCACTGCGCCGACCAGTTCGTCCAGTGACACGTCCTTGAGCAAATAGCCGCGGGCGCCGTGGCGAATGCCCGCCAGCACCAGTTCGTCGTCATCGAAGGTGGTCAGGATGATCGTGGGCGGCAACTGGCCATCCTCGGTGAGACGCCGCAAAACGTCCACCCCGGACATGCCCGGCATGCGCATGTCCAGCAACACCACGTCGGGCCCGACCTCGGGAATCATGCGCACGGCCTCCTGCCCGTCCGCCGCTTCCGCGACGACCTCGATGTGCTCTGAAAGCTCCAACAGGCTGCGCACCCCCTTGCGCACCAGGTTCTGGTCGTCCACCAACATGACCCTGATCATTTTGCTGCCTCCGCAGGTAGCCAGGCGTGCAGGGTGAATCCTGCACCTCGCCCGGATTCTAACTCCAGCTTGCCACCGAATTGCGACAACCGCTCGCGCATGCCGATCAGGCCGTGACCGGCCTGCACGTGCTCGACGCCCTTGCCATCGTCACGGGCACTCAGGGCCACGCCATCGTTGGACGTGGACAGCCGAATCCACAGGTTGTTGGCCTCGGCGTGGCGCACGCTGTTGGTGATGATCTCCTGAGCGCAGCGCAACAGCAGGTGCGCGCGCCGCGGGTCGGTCATCACCATGGCCGAGGGCAGATCGAGGTGAATGCGCGGCTCGGGCACACCCTCCACCAGGGTTCGCAGGGCCTGGGAGAGGTCCACCTTGTCGTCGCGGCGCATGTCGCTGACCACCTCCCGCACGTCGGACAGCAACGACTTGGCCAGCGAGTGCGCCTGCTGGACATGCTCCAGCGCCTTGCCCTCCACGAGGTGCGTGGCCACCTCCAGGTTGAGCGTCAGGGCCGTCAGGTGGTGGCCCACGAGATCGTGCAACTCGCGGGCGATCCGCACGCGCTCCGCGATCCGGGTGTTTTCGGCCAGCAGCGCCTGCGTCGCACGCAGCTCGGAGTTGACCTTGCGCAGCTCGTCACGCGCATCCTTTTGACGCAGGCCGGCGAGCGAACTCATGAACACGAACAACGAGATGCCCAGGTACAGTCCGGAAGTCAGGGCCGCGTCGCTGGTGGTGACCTCGGGAATCCGCGCGATGATGGCCGCCAGCAACGCATTCTGGACCACCAGCCACACCACCGCCGGCAGCGGCGGAAGCAGCCACGGCAGCACGCCCGCGACCACCAGCAGCAGGACGCCGCCCAGCGAGGTCACGCTCAACACGCTGATGCCGAGCGCGCAACCGGTCAGCACCGCCAGGTATGCCAAGCGCTTCGAAATGTGATTCCGGGACGGCAGGTAGCGTGGAAAATAGGCATACAGCAGCCCGAACAGGGCGTGCAGACCCCACCACGCCAGGTACTGGGGCCGCGGCAAGGGCGTATCGAGCAGCTGCGCGACGAATACCAATGGCAGCGCCGCGCAG
>WVWV01000004.1:10493-15325 GCA_011773845.1 Lysobacterales bacterium
AGGCACGCGCACCAACCACCGAGCGGACCCGTCCCGCACGCCGGACGTGGTCCGCGTGGGCGCCTGCGACCGCCATGCGCTGGCGAGCTTGCTGGGTCGTTTCGGGCTCTCCCTGGAACTGTTGCCGCACGAGGGCGACATCCCCGGCAGCTATTGGGGCGGCGATGAAGCGGGACTGGTCGGCGACCGGGTGCTGGCACGCCGCCGGACCCCGGTGCATTCCGTGCTGCACGAGGCCTGCCACTACGTGTGCATGGATCCGGTGCGGCGCAGCCGCCTGCATACCGACGCGGGCGGGGACTATGACGAGGAAAATGCGGTCTGCTACCTGCAGATTATCCTGGCCGATCGCCTGCGCGACATGGGCCGGGAACGCATGTGGACGGATATGGATGCCTGGGGTTACGGCTTTCGGCTGGGCTCGGCACGCGAATGGTTCGGGCATGACGCGGAGGATGCCCGGCGGTGGCTCCTGCGTCACGCGATCATCGACAGCGACGAGCGGCCAACCTGGCAGCTGAGAGGCGCTTGAGCGGCAGCCATGGCGATGATTCACGATGTGCGTTGCGCGAACGCCCGATTCAGCCCCTGGCGGGTTGCGGGCCGCGGCCGGCATCGGAGCGCGAACCACCTCGGGCCAGGCCGGCGGGCCGCTGCGCTGCTGTGGCTCGGCGCCGCGCTGCTGGCCGCGCCGCCCGGCAACGCGCAGGCGGCCGAGGCCGAGGCCCACTACCTGGCCAACGAGGGGGTCATGGTCTCGCGGGGCGAGACGCGCATTCTCTTCGACCCCTTGTTCGAGAACGACTATGGCCATTACCAGCTGCTGCCGGAAGCCATGCGTGAAGCGCTGCTCGCGGGGCGCGCGCCGTACGATGGCGTGGATGCGGTGTTCGTCAGCCACTACCACGAGGATCACTTTTCGCCCGCCCTGTTGGTGGAATACCTGCGGGCGCAACCCACGGTGCGTCTGTACGCGCCCGCGCAGGCCGTGGCGGCGCTCCGGGAGGCGGCCGGAGCGGACTGGCCGCTGCTCGAGGAGCGCGTGACGCCGCTCGCACTGGCCTATGGCGGCGCCCCGGTCATCCGGCGCCTGCCGGGCCTGGAGATCGAAGCCGTGCGCATTCCGCATGCGGGCTGGCCCCGGGCTCGTACGGAGGTCGAAAACCTGGCATTCCGGATCACCCTGGAAGACGCGATCACGGTGCTGCATCTCGGCGATGCCGACACCCGCGACCTGCACTTCGCCCACCACGCGGACCACTGGGCGGCCCGCACGCTGCATCTCGCATTGCCGCCATACTGGTTCATGACCCGCGACGAGGGACGCCAGGTGTTGACCTCGCGACTGCGCGCGCTGCGGGTCACGGGCATCCACGTGCCGACCCGGCTGCCGTCCGAGCCGGGGCTGCGCCCGCCCGAATACCGCGCACTGGACCTGTTCACCCGGCCGGGCGAGATTCGGCGGATTCCGCAGCGGGTCGAGGGGGAGCCCGGCCAGGGACTAGGGCCCGACCGGTAACCAACCGTTGAACCAGGCAAGGGCCGCGGCCAGGCCTAGCGCGACCAGCAGCAACCAGGGCCAGTAATGGCGCCGGGCCGGGCGGGCAGCGGTATCGGTGAGGATCCTCTGCGGGCGCAGACCGGGGGCCTGCAGCAGCCAGCGGCAGCTGCCGATGCGCACTTCGTCACCGCTGGCCAGCTCACACTCGGACACCGGGCGCCCATTGACGAGGCTGGCGCCGTGGCCCAGGTCGCGCAGCCGCACACGGTGCTCCGGATCGACCCAGATTTCCGCATGGTGCGGCGCCACCTCGGAGTCGTCGATCCGCACGTCGCAATCCTCGGAGCGCCCGAACAGCAGGCGGCCATCCAGTGGATAGACCCGGTTCAGAACCGCACCGGAGGTACCCTTGAGCCGGTAGCGGGTCATCTGCGAGGCCGATGCGAGGAATCAGGCCGAGGACAGCAGCGCCACCGCGATGGCGCCAATGCCCTCGCCGCGCCCGCAGAAGCCGAGCCGCTCGGTGGTGGTCGCCTTCACCGATACCGCTCCGAGCTCCAGCGACAGTTCGCTGGCAATGTTACGGCGCATGGCCTCAATGTGGGGCGCCAGCCGCGGCGCCTCGCAGATGACGGTGGCATCGACATTCACCACCGACCAGCCCTCCTTGGCGACCAGTTCAGCGACCCTGCGCAACAGCAGGCGGCTGTCGGCATCGGCCCAGCGGGCGTCCCCGGGCGGAAAATGACGACCGATATCGCCCAGCGCCGCGGCGCCCAGCAGGGCGTCGCACAACGCGTGCAGCACGACGTCACCGTCGGAATGGGCGGCGATGCCGCGGTCATGGGCGACGCGCTCGCCGCCCAGCATCACGTGGTCGCCCGCGCTGAAGGCGTGTACGTCCAGTCCCTGGCCAATCCGCAGCATCACAGGTCTTCCTCCTCGGGGTCGATCCCGGCCAGCCATGCCGCAGCCACAGCCACGTCACCAGGCCAGGTGATCTTGATATTGCGCGGCGAGCCCATGACGACCAGCGGGCGCCCGCCCGCCGACTCCATGGCCGCTGCCTCGTCCGTGGGCGGCGCTCCCGCCTGCAGCAGATCGCCGAGCGCAGCGCGCAGGCGCTCGAGCGGAAACAGCTGTGGCGTCTGGGCGGCCCAGAGCGAGGCCCGGTCCAGCGTGGCAACGATGCGGTGGCCGGCATCGCAGCGTTTGAGCGTATCGCGCACGGGCAGCGCCAGAATGGCGCCGTCCGCGCTGGCCAGGCCGTCGGTCAGCAACTGTGCCAGGCGCGCTGCGGACAGGCAGGGCCGCACGGCGTCGTGGACCAGCACCCAGTCCGCCTGCGGGTGGCGGCGCGCAATGGCCTGCAAACCCTTGTGCACAGACTCGGCGCGCGTCGCCCCGCCCGCAACCACCTCGACCGGCTCCACCCGTGCCCGGGTCGACGCCTCGAACCAGCGGTCATCGGCCGCAATCACCACCGTGACCCCGGTGACTCGGGAATCCCGGCGCACGGCTTCGATAGCGTGCGCCAGGACCGGTTTGCCGGCGATCTCGATATATTGCTTGGGCCGCTCGCCGCCGAAGCGCAGGCCGATGCCGGCCGCCGGCACCAACGCGTGCACGCCGCCCCGGCTCACGGCGGGTCGCCAGGATTCGGCGGCGGGGGCACCACCTGGTAGAATTCCTCGTCGTCCCGGATCAGCCCCAGCTCGCTGCGGGCCCGCTCTTCCACGGCATCCAGCCGTTCCCGCAGGTCTTCCACCTCGGCCCGCAGCTCGGCATTGCGCTCACGCAGCGACTCGTTCTCCGTGCTTTGCTGCTGCACGCGCTCCTCCAGCCGGGCAACCTCGGTGACACCGCCCTCGCCGAACCACAGCCGGAATTGCAGAAACACCAGGACCAGCAGCAGGGCGGCGATCAACCAGCGCATGGCATGGCTTCAGAGCTGGAGGCCGGGGACATGGGCAAAGGCCTGCCGCCCGGCATAACGCGCCCCGGCGCCCAGCGCCTGCTCGATGCGCAACAGCTGGTTGTACTTGGCGACCCGGTCCGAGCGGCACAGGGAGCCGGTCTTGATCTGGCCCGCGGTGGTGGCCACCGCCAGGTCGGCAATGGTCGTGTCTTCGGTCTCGCCCGAGCGATGCGAGACGACGGCACCGTAGGAGGCCTTCGCGGCCAGACCGATGGCCTCCAGCGTCTCGGTCAGGGTGCCGATCTGGTTGAGCTTGATCAGGATGGCGTTGGCGATGCCGTCCTCGATACCACGCTGGAATATCCCGGTGTTGGTCACGAACAGGTCATCGCCCACCAGTTGGCAGCGGTGGCCCGACAGTTCCGTGTGCACGGCCCAGCCGGCCCAGTCATCCTCCGCCATGCCGTCCTCGACCGTGATGATGGGGTATTGCCGAATCCACTCTTCGAGATAACGCGCAAAGCCCTCGGCGTCGAAAGAGCGTCCCTCGGAATCGAGGTGATACCGCCCGTCGCGGTGGAACTCGGAGGAGGCGACGTCGAGGCCGAGAAACACCTCGCGGCCCACGACGAAGCCCGCCCGCTCGATGGCTTCCAGGATGACCTCCACGGCCGATTCGTTGGACGGCAGGTCGGGCGCAAACCCACCCTCGTCGCCGACTGCCGTGCCGAGGCCGCGAGCGCCCAGGACCGTCTTGAGCGCATGGAAGACCTCCACACCGCAGCGCAGGGCTTCGGAAAACGAGGCCATGCCGACCGGCAGGATCATGAACTCCTGCATGTCCACGCTGTTATCGGCATGCGCCCCGCCGTTGATAATATTCATCATCGGCACCGGCAGCACCGCCTCGCCCGCCGTCCCCAGCCGGGCCCACAGCGGCTTGCCTTCCTCCGCAGCCATGGCGTGGGCGACGGCCAGCGACACCCCCAGCAGCGCATTGGCGCCAAGCCGCCCCTTGTTGGGTGTGCCATCCAGGGCGATCAGCGCCCGGTCGAGCGCCGCCTGGTCCGCCGCGTCCGCGCCGACCAGCGCGTCGGCAATGGCGCCGTTGACGTTGGCCACGGCGCTCAGCACCCCTTTACCCAGGTAACGTGCCGGGTCGCCGTCGCGAAGCTCGATGGCCTCGCGGGCGCCGGTGGAGGCACCGGACGGCACGGCCGCCCGGCCCAGCGCGCCGGAAGCCAGGGTCACTTCGGCTTCCAGCGTGGGGTTGCCCCGCGAATCCAGGATCTCGCGCGCAAGGATCTGCCTGATCTGGGTCATGTCCCGAACCTCTCGCCCATCCGGTGGTGCGCCGTCAGACCCGCCGCTCCGGCAGTGGCCCGGCCTTGACCGTCTCGTCGATCGCCTTGA
>WVWV01000106.1:0-368 GCA_011773845.1 Lysobacterales bacterium
TGGACGTATTCGACTACGTGGACGAGATACCGGTGGAAACCCGCGCCGATGCCTGCGTGTACTGCGTGCTGTGTGCCGAGGTCTGCCCGGTGCTGCGGCCGCCGGACAACGACATGCAGGATTTCATCGATCTCCAGGAACCCGTAATCGACGAGGGTTATGGGCCCTACGCCTATGGCCTGTACGCGCGGGCCACGGACCCGGACATCCTCGCCTGCTGCCAGGACGGGGGCATCGTCTCGGCCATCATCCTGCACCAGATGGAGCAGGGCAAACTGAAGGGCGCGATCCTGGGCGACGTGTACCCGGAGAACCGCCAGGTTGGCCGGCACAAGCTCGCCAAGACCCGCGAGGACGTCCTGTCCTGC
>WVWV01000106.1:418-9352 GCA_011773845.1 Lysobacterales bacterium
CGCTGGCTCTGCAGGAAGCCATGCAGGAAGATTTCGGGCCGCTGGCGGTGGTCGGCGTGCCATGCCAGGTCGACGGCGTGCGCCTGCAACAGAATTCCAGCATCCGCCTGCAGGTGAGCGACTGGTACCGCAAGAACATCACCCTCACCTTCGGCCTGTTCTGCTCCGAGAGCTTCACCAACGAGAGCATCGAGAAACTGGGCGAGATCATCGAGGAAGACCCGGCCACGATCGAGAACATCAACATCAAGGGCAAGGTCATCATTCGCCTCGACAACAAGGAGGTGAAGACCGTCAGCCTGAAGACGTATCGCGAATGGGCGCGCCCGGCCTGCCTCTACTGCCTCGATTACGGCGGGGAGAACGCGGATATCGGCGCCGGCGGAATCGGCCTGGACGGCTGGACCTACACCCTGATCCGCACCAAGCGCGGGCACGAGGCCTTCCAGGCGGCGCTCGCGGATGGCTGGCTGGAAACGCGCCCCCTGTCGGACGAGCCGCGCGGCGAATTCCTGATGAACAAGCTTTCCGCGGACAAGAAGAAGAACCGGCCGCTGCCGCCGCTGATGCCGGATTTCGAGACCCGCAAGGCGATGGGCAGCCTGTGTCCCAAGACGTTCTATACCACGGGACCGGGGGCGCCGAAGGCTGACGAGGAAGACACGGAATGAGCCAGGTTCTTCATGAAATCGGGCCGATGATCGATCCGCAGCTGCTGCAGGGCAGGGAGCGGGACGACCTGACCATGATGGTGGCCGGCCAGGGTGGCGACGGCTCGCTGACCATCATCGCCCTGGTGTCGCGGGCGCTGCTGGGCCGCGGCTACGAGATCTACCGCACCAGCAACATCGCCTCGCGCATCAAGGGCGGGCATGCCGCGGCGTTCATGCGGGCCACCACCACGCCACGCAGCAGCCTGGGGGACCGCATCGACATCCTGGTGGCCTTCGACATCGAGGCGGTACAGAAAGCTTCCGGGAGGCTGGCGGCGGACAGCATCATCATCTTCGACAGCTCGCGCGGGGCGCTGCCGCCGAACCTGATACCGGACACGGCACTGCTGATCCCGGTGCCCTTCAGCCGTCTCGCGGTGCGTGACCTGCGTCGCGACCTGTTCAAGAACAGCCTCGGTTTCGGTCTCATGGGCCGCATCATCGGGCTCAGCGACGAGGAGGTGGAGGACTGCCTGCGCCGCCACTTCAAGAAACTCTCCAAGGAGCAGTTCGAGCCCAACATCCGGGCGCTGCGCGAGGGGCAGTCCTTCGCCGACGGGGCCGGGATCGGCGCGGAGCAGTCAGTGTACAGGCTGCCCGACCAGGGTCCGCGCGAGGCGCGCACCTTCATCACCGGCAACCACGCCGCCGCGATGGGCTTCCTCGCCGCCGGCGGGCGCTTCTTCGCCGGCTACCCGATCACCCCGGCCACGGACGTGATGAACTTCCTGGCCCGCTTCGCGCCCCCGGTGGGCGGCGTGATCATGCAGGCCGAGGACGAACTGGCGGCCATCAACCTCGCCATCGGCGCGGCGCTGACCGGCGTGCGGGCCATGACCGCCTCCTCGGGGCCGGGCATCGCCCTGATGCTGGAAAGCATCGGACACTGCGGCTCCGCCGAGATCCCGATGGTGATCATCGACTGCCAGCGGGCAGGCCCTTCCACCGGCATGCCCACCAAGCCGGAACAAAGCGACGTCAATATGCTCACGCGCAGCGGCAACGGCGATTATCCGCGCATCGTGCTCGCGCCCGGCAACGTCGAAGAGTGTTTCTACCACGGCGCATTCGCCACCAACCTCTCGCAGCAGGCGCAGTGCCCCGTGATCCTGGCGCTGGACGCCTTGTGCCATGACAGCTTCACGGCGCCCCATTTCGACCTGGACCGCATCCAGATCGACAACGGCAAGCGGCTCAGCGCGGACGACGTCGCCAAGCTGGACGCCTACCGCCGCTACGAGATCACCGAGGACGGCATCTCGCCGTGGGCGGTGCCGGGCACTCCTGGCGCCATGAACCTGGTGACCGGCAACGAGCGCAACGAATGGGGCCGGGTCTCCACCGAGCCCGCGGTGCGGGTCGCCATGATGGACAAGCGCAGCCGCAAGATCGCCACCGTGCGCCCGAGCCTGCCGCGCGCGCATGAATGGGGCGACACCGATTCCCCCATCGGCATCATCGGCGTCGGCATCCTGGAAGGCGTGATCACCGAATCGGTGGCACGCCTGACATCCGAGGGCCTGAGTTTCCACTGCCACCGTCCGCGCACCCTGTGGCCGGTGCTGGAGGATACGGTGGCGTTCGTGAAGTCCCACGAGCGCGTGTACATCGTGGAACAGAGCGAGAGCGGCCAGCTGGCCGACCTGATCCGCAGCGCGGGCGCGCCGGCCGAGCGCATTCGCAGCATTCTCAAGTACGACGGCCTGCAGTACACCGCCGAGGAACTGGTGGCCGCCATCCTGGCGCAGGAGCGTGCAGCATGACCAAGACTTACGATACGGGCCATCCCATCTGGTGCGCCGGCTGCGGGCATTTTGGCGTCAAGGGCGCGATTCAGCATGCCCTCGATGACGCCGGGGTGCCGATGCACGAGGCCTTCGTGCTGGCCGGCATCGGGTGTTCCGGCACGGTGCAGAACAACATTGGCGCCTACGGCTTCCACGCCATGCACGGGCGGGTGCTGCCGAATGCGATCGGCGCCTCGCTGGCCAACCCCGACCTCACCGTGGTGGCCGCCGCCGGCGACGGCGACGGCTATGCCATCGGTGCCGGGCACCTCGTGCACGCCCTCAAGCGCAACCCCAACCTGTTGTACGTGGTGATGAACAACGGTGTTTACGGGCTGACCAAGGGCCAGGATTCACCCACCAAGGAAGTGCCGCTGGCGGCGCCGGAGGAGGACCCGCTGGACGCCATGCTGCTGGGACTTTCCATTCGCAGTTCGACCTTCCTGGCGCGCGGCATCACCACCCGCTCCACGCAGCTCAACGAGCTGATGGTGATGGGTCTCGAGCATGCGCGCCAGGGCAAGGGCATGGCTTTCGTCGAGGTACTCTCGCCGTGCGTGACCTACCACGACACCTATCCCGAGTGGATGAACAAGATTCACGATGTGAACGCCGATCCCGGCTACCGCGCCGAGGACCGCGGCATGGCTTTCGCGACCGCCCTGGAGCTGGTCGAGCAGGACCGCATTCCGATCGGCCTGATCTACCACGGCAAGCATCCCAGCCTGCAGGACGAAATCCTGCGGGAGCTGGTGCCGATCAACGCGCTCAGCGAAGAAAAGGCTGCCGAGACGCGCGCACATATGGATAATGTTCTGGCGGCATACACCGTTTGACTGGAGCGAGGCCCAGGCCGCCTGACCCGCGGGGTCCGGGCGCCGACAACGTATTGCAATTGCACGGATTTCCACAGCGAGACGAGGTGTTGTGGGCGCTGGTGCCGGTCAAGCCGCTGGCACAGTCCAAGCAACGCCTGCGCGAATGCCTCGGCGAGCATCGTCCCGGCCTGAGCCTAGCCATGCTTGGCGACCTGCTGGAGGCCCTGGTCGCCAGCAGGGAAATCAACCGCATTGCCATCGTGACGGCCGACGAGCAGGTCCGGGAACTCGCCCGTGCCCACGGCGTCCTGCTGGTCGAGGAGCCCAACCCCGGCCGGATGAATCGCGCCATCGGCATGGGGGTGGAGGCCATCCGCGCTGCTGGCGGCACCCAGGTGGCCATTTTCCCCGCCGACCTGCCGCTGGCCTCGGGCGAGGAAATCGATCGCGTGGTCCGGGCCCTGCGCGCGCGCCAGGCGGTCGCTGAGCAGCGCCTGGTCGGCATTTGCCCGGCGGCCGATCGTGGCGGGACCAATATGCTGTGTGTGGCGACCGAACCGGCGTTCCCGCTGCGCTATGGCCCCGGCAGCTATGAACGGCACCGCCAGGCGGCGCTGGAGGCCGGCTGCCATGCCGAGACCCTCACCTCCGAGGCCATCAGCCTCGACATCGATACGCGCACCGATCTCGACGAATTCATTGCACGCTGTGCGCGGGACGCCGGTTGCCGGCGCTCGCGGACCTGGCGCTTCCTGCTCGAAAGCGGCTACGTCGACCCGGCCGGGCCGCGCCGGCGGATGAAGGGATGAGCCGCCCGGCCCGCAGGGTAAACCGGGCGCTGACCGGCGACGGCGGCGATCTCGTCGCGCGCCTCGGCGCCATGGGCTCCGCGGAGTTGTTCCGGCGCGCGGGCGAACTCCGCGACCAGGGACACGGGGGAATCGTGACCTACTCGCGCAAGGTCTTCGTGCCCCTCACCCGCCTGTGCCGCGATTTCTGCCACTACTGCACCTTTGCCACCTCCCCGAAACGCCTGGCCGCAGCCTACCTGTCGGCGGACGAGGCCGTGGAGTTGGCACGCCAGGGCCGGCAACTGGGGTGCAAGGAGGCCCTGCTGACGCTGGGCGAGAAGCCCGAGCTGAGGCATGCCGCCGCCCGCCAGGCGCTCGACGCCATGGGCTTCGACACCACCCTGGAGTACGTGGCCCACGTCGCCGGCCGGATCCTGTCCGAAACCGGGCTGCTGCCGCACATCAACGCCGGCAACATGACGCCGGCGGAAATCGCCATGCTGCGCCCGGTGTCCGCCTCCATGGGCATCATGCTGGAAAGTGCGTCCGAGCGGCTGTGCGAGAAAGGCCAGGTGCACTACGGCTCCCCGGACAAGGTGCCCGAGGTGCGCCTGCAGACCATCGCGGCGGCGGGCGAGGCCCGGGTGCCGTTCACGACCGGCATTCTCGTCGGCATCGGCGAGACAGAAGCCGAGCGGATCGAGTCATTGCTTGCCATCCGCGAATTGCATGAGCGCCATGGCCACATCCAGGAGCTCATCGTCCAGAACTTCGTGCCCAAGGCCGACACCAAGATGGCCGCCGTCGAGGCGCCCACCGAAGACGCTTTCCTGCGTGCCATCGCCCTGGCGCGGCTGCTGTTCGGGCCGGACATGAGCATCCAGGCGCCCCCCAACCTGAATCCCGGCCGGCTGCAGGCACTGGTCGATGCCGGCATCAACGACTGGGGCGGTGTGTCACCGCTGACGCCCGACCATGTCAACCCGGAATCCCCCTGGCCGCACCTCGACACCCTCAGCGACGAGACCGCGCGGGCCGGCAAGCTGCTGCAGCAACGGCTGACGATCTACCCGCGCCATGTGCGCGAAGCCGAGCGCTGGCTGGGCCCGGGCATGGTCGGCGGGGTGCTGAAGCTGGCCGATGCCACCGGCCTGGCGCGCGAAGACGAATGGCTGAGCGGGGTCTCGACGGAACTGCCCGCTGGCTTCCACTTCGCCGCCCGCACCTCGCCCGCAGACCGCCTGCCGGTCGCAGCCGGAATCCGGGCCATTCTCGAAGAGGCGGCGTCCGGGGAAGCCGAGCTCTCGGTCGAGCAGCTGGCCAGGTTGTTCGACGCCCGGGGCAGCGACTTCGTCGCGGTGTGCCAGGCCGCCGACGCACTGCGCGCCACGCGCTGCGGCGACGAGGTGAGCTATGTGGTCAACCGCAACATCAATTACACCAACATCTGCACCTATCGCTGCGCGTTCTGCGCATTCGCCAAGGGCCGCAAGAACACCCCGGCCAGCGATGCCCCGTACCTGAAGAGCCCGCAGGAGGTGGCGGCCCTGGCCCAGGAGGCCTGGCAGCGCGGGGCCACCGAGGTCTGCCTGCAGGGCGGCATCCACCCGTCCTTCACCGGCCAGACCTACATCGATATCTGCCGCGCGGTCCACGAGGCCGTGCCCGGTATTCATATCCATGCCTTCTCGCCGCTGGAAGTGATGCACGGGGCCGGCACGCTGGGCATCGCGGTGCCCGAGTTCCTGGCCGAACTCAAGGCGGCCGGGCTGCGCACCCTGCCGGGCACCGCGGCCGAGATCCTGGCGGACGACGTGCGCGCCATCATCTGCCCGGACAAGCTCTCGACCGGCCAATGGCTGGAGGTCGTCACCGCCGCCCATGAGCTGGGCCTGTCGACCACCGCCACCATCATGTTCGGGCACGTGGATCGCTACCGGCACTGGGCCATCCACCTGCAGCGAATACGCGAACTGCAGCGCCGCTCCGGTGGCGTCACCGAGTTCGTGCCGCTGCCGTTCGTGGCCCACGAGGCGCCGATTTACCGGCGCGGGCAGGCGCGGCGCGGCCCGACCCTGCGCGAGGCCGTGCTGATGCACGCGGTGGCTCGGCTGGCGCTGGATCCGCACATCACCAACATCCAGACCTCGTGGGTGAAAATGGGCCTGGAGGGCGCGAAGCTGTGCCTGCAGGCCGGCGCCAACGACATGGGCGGTACGCTCATGAACGAGAGCATCACCCGCGCGGCCGGCGCCCGGCACGGCCAGGAGATGAAAGCGGAGACCCTCGAGCAGGCCGTGGTTTCCTGCGGGCGTCGTCCGTGGCAGCGCAACACCCTCTATCGGCAAGCCGTTGCCTGAGGGCGGCGGCCATTCGCCCCTGAAAACTGCGCCCACGCGGTGCGATGCCCTGACGCGCGGTGGCCCCGGTGCCTGAACGCCGCACCCAACCGAGGCGCGGCGGCAGCGCCGCCCGGCGCAAGCGACGCCAGACGACCCGGACCGATGCCGCGGTTCGCCCGGGCCTGACCGGTGGCCAGTACCGGCCCCTGTCGGAACACGATATCCAACGCATTTGTGCCAGCGCCCTCGAGATACTCGAAGAGATCGGCATCGGCGACCCGATCCCGGAGATCCTCGACTACGCACTGGAGGGCGGCTGCCGGCTCGATGACGCCGGACGCCTGCGTTTTCCCCGCGCGCTGGTCGAAGACCTGATCGACGTTTCCGCCTCCGAATACACCCTGTTCGCCCCCGACCCGGACCACGACCTGGAAGTGCGCGGCCAGGACGTGCTGTTCAGCACCTCCGGCGAGGCGGTCACCATCCTGGATTACGAAACGCAGAAGTTTCGTCCGACCCGGCTGGTCGATCTCTACGATGCCGCCCGGCTGGCGGACCAACTCGAGCACATCCACACCTTCGGGCAGCCCTTCATCGCGGCTGAATACAGCGACGACGTGTTCGTGCACGACATCAATGCCGCCTATGCGGAACTGGCGGGTACGCGTAAATCATTCGCGCTCGGTATCTCTCAGGCCACCCACATCGAGCCGCTGATCGCGCTGTTCGATGCCTACCTGGGCACAGCGGACGGCTTCCTGGAGCGGCCGTTCTGCACCTTCGGTGGCTGCCCGATCGTCTCGCCGCTGCGATTCGGCAAGGAGGGCGCCGAGGTGCTGGTCCGGGTCGCCGAACTCGGACTGACCGGCGACGTCGCCGTCGCGCCCCAGGCCGGCGCGACGGCGCCGGCAGCCCTGGCCGGCACGCTGGTGCAATGCCTGGCCGAAACGTTGGCCTGCCTGTGCGTCGTGAATCTCGTGCGTCCCGGCAGCACCATCAACTTCGGCATGTGGCCGTTCATTTCCGATCTGCGCACCGGCGCGTTCACGGGCGGCAGCGGCGAGGAGGCGCTGGTCACGGCCGCCACCGTGCAGCTGTGCAACCACCTGGGGCTGATCACCAGCGTGGGCACCGGCATGACCGACGCCAAGACCATGGACGTCCAGGCGGGTTACGAGAAAGCGCTCACCACGCTGAGCGCCGCGCTCGCCGGCGGCAACCTGGTGTCCGCCTATCCGGGCATCGTCGGCAGCCTGATCGGGCAGTCGTTCGAGGGCATGGTGATCGACAACGACATGCTGGGCAACATTCAGCGCATGCTGCGCGGCATCGAGGTCACCGACGAAACGCTGTCGCTGGAAGTGATCCGCGAGGTGGTCGCGGACGAGGGTCACTTCCTCGGTCACCCCCAAACGCTGGCGCTCATGCAGTCCGAATACCTGTACCCGCAGGTGGCCGATCGCCTGACCCCTGGCGCCTGGGAGGACGCCGGGCACCAGACCTTGTACGAGCAGGCGCACGAACGGGTCGGCGCCATGCTCGCGACCCACTACCCCAGATACATCACGCCCGCCGCGGATGAGCGCATCCGGGCACAGTTCCCGATCCGGCTCGAGCCAGCCGACATGCGCGCGGGCAACGATCGCTGGTAATCCGAATGCTAGCCGCCTGATTTGCGTTGGCGCTCCGCCAGGTGCGCGCGCATGTCGAACACGATCTTCAGCGCGATCACGATCAGCAGCACGAGGGTGGGCCCGCCCAGGACGAGGCTCAGCCCGCCGCCGAATATCAGCACCAGGTGCATGAAAATGATGCGGACGTACGGCTCCGACATCTGATCCTTGACGGTACGGCCGCGGTATTCCTGCCGGCCGAGGAAGTTGGCGAAAAACGAGTAGGCATGGCTGACCAGCAGGGCGAGCAGCGCCGGCCACAGGCGGGCGAACAATCCCCACACTTCGGCCAGTTCGCCGTCCCCCGCCGCCGCGCCATCGGGACCGGCCACGAACAGCGTGTAGATGAACAGGAAATGCACCGCCATGAAACCGCCGAAATGCCCGACGAAAAAGGGTCCGGCAAAGAGCGCGGCCCAGCGGCCGATCACCGCGATCTTGCACAGGTTGAACAAGCCGATCACGGCACTCTCCGCCCAATACAGCACCATGACGTCGCTGAGCCTCCATCCCAGGAAAGCCGCGCCCGCAACCGGGACCAGGTTCGCAACGACCAACAGCAGCGCGGAGGGCGAGCCGATGGACACCCGGGCGGCATCGTCCTGTGCGGCGGCCGGTGGTTCGCTGGCTGGCGCATCCGTCACCGCCGCCCCGGCTTCCCGCAGCTCCTCTGCGCGCGCTTCCCCACGGCGGATCCGCGCACCGGTGCCGGTTTCGATGAGCCGGCTCGCCCGTGATAGCGCCACGCTGTCCAGCGCGGACCCCAGCGTGATGGTGTTGCCCCCGTAATCGAAAGCCAGGTGGGCACCG
>WVWV01000035.1 GCA_011773845.1 Lysobacterales bacterium
CCAAGACCCTCGCCTCGGACTATGCCTGCCGGGCAGCCGACCGGGGCATCGCGATCCTGGGCGGTATGGGCTACTCGGCGGAGACCGACATGCAGCGCTATTGGCGCGATGCCCGCCTGATGAAGATCGGGCCCATCAGCAACGAGATGGCCCAGAACATGATCGCCGAGGGGCTGGGGCTGCCCCGTTCCTTCTAGCCTGCGGGCATCTGCCCGGGCCGCGCCGACTCGCTGGCTCCGGCGGGCCTGTGGCGGCGGCTAGAGCTCGTGGATCAACTGCGGGTCCCAGTAATAGGGCAGGATTTCGACCACCAGGCCATCCCGGAAGCGGAACAGCTCCAGCACGCTGGTTTCAAACGCCCGGCCGGACCGCTTGCCCGTTCCATGCAACCTCACGATCGCCGCGACATGGTCTTCGCCTTCCATGTAGTGGCCGGGCTCCGCATACAGCCGGTGGAAGTGGGTGAACACGGCGCGTACCAGCTGCCTGAATCCGTCCACCCCCTGGTAGCTTCCCGCATAGGGCAGCGCGGCCGACTCCCGGATGACGAACTCGGGATGAATCCATTGCGCGAATTCATCCCATTCCTCCGCAGCGGCCGCAGCGTACAGCCGTTTTGCGATCTCGATCTTGCTCACGGGTCGACATCTCCCTGGCTGTGAGGCAGATGGCCTCATGGGCGCGCCGGCGGGGTCCGCGGCGCGAAATTCGGTTGGCGAATAAGCCGTTGAATACGCTATCATAGAATTTGTATTTAGTTCAAAAACCGATTCCCAGGCGGCGTCCTGGCCGCGACGCGGGGCGAGGCTTTCGCGGCCCTCGGCGGGTCCGATCCGGCGCGGCCGCTGCCACTCAGTGAAGGAATATCAATGGACTTGAACGACAAGGTAGCCGTGGTCACCGGGGGCGCTTCGGGGCTGGGCAGGGCGACCGTGGAGCGATTCGCCCGCGAAGGGGCCCGGGTCGCCATTTTCGATCTCGACCGGGAGGCCGGCGCGGCGCTGGCGGACGGGCTGGGCCGGCGGGCGCTGTTCTGCCACGTGGATGTGGCCGACGACGAGGCCATCGGAGCCGGCATCGAGCAGGCCGTGCAGACCTTCGGCGCCATCCATGTGTGCGTCAACTGCGCCGGCCGGGGCGGCGGCGCCACCAAGACGCTGGGCAAGAACGGGCGGTTTCCCATGGACCTGTTCCGGGAGGTGATCAACATCAACCTGGTCGGCACGTTCAGCGTGCTGAGCCAGGCGGCTGAGCGGATGGCGGCCAATGAACCCGACGCCCATGGCGAGCGCGGTGTCATCATCAACACTTCGTCCATCGCGGCGTTCGAAGGCCAGAAGGGCCAGGTGGCCTACAGCGCCAGCAAGGCCGGCCTGGTCGGCATCACCCTGCCGATCGCGCGGGACCTGGCCTGGTACGGCATCCGCATCGTGACCGTCGCACCCGGCGTGTTCGAGACACCGATTCTCGCAGGCCTGCCGCCGGCCGCTAAGGAATCCCTGGAGAAGAGCATCCCCAACCCCTCGCGGCTGGGCCAGCCGGCGGAATTCGCCGCGCTCGCACACCACATCGTGACCAACCGTTACCTGAACGGCGCAACGCTGCGGCTGGACGCGGCCCTGCGCATGTCCTGACCTGGAGAAACGAACCATGAGCGATTCGAAACACGCCATCCTGAGGCTGATGAATGAATACTGCTACACCGTGGATAGCGGCGACCTGGAGGGCTTCGCGCGGCTGTTCGAGCACGGCAGCTTTGGCATCGTCGGCGATCCGGGCGGCCCGCTGCAGGGCCATGAGGCGGTGCTGGGCATGTTGCAGAACGTCACCCTGTACGACGGCAAGACCCACACCAAGCACGTCATGAGCAACGTGCAAATCGACGTCGACGACGCCCGCGGCGCGGCTACCGCGCAGTGCTACATCACGGTGTTCCAGGGCTTGCCGGACTTCCCGTTGCAGCCGATTTTCATCGGCCACTACCACGATGAGTTCGAGCGCGTCGACGGGCAATGGCGCTTCCGCAGCCGCAGCATCTCGCCCGACCTGATCGGGGACCTCAGCCGGCACCGCGCGGACATGGCCTGAGCCCAGGTCCCGGGCGGCCCGCGGCCACGCAGCATGTGTCCGGCAGTTTCGAGCCCCGATCCTGAGCTCGACAGTGCCTTGCCGGTCGTCGCGATCATCGGCGGCACCGGCCGGCTGGGCAGCGCGCTGGCCCGGCGCTGGGTGGAAGCCGGCTACCGCGTCGTCATCGGCTCGCGCACGCCGGCCCGCGCCCGGGAAGCGGCCCGCACACTGGGCGCGGCCGGCGGCAGCATTGCCGAGGCCGTCCTGGCCAGCGAAGTGGTGATGCTGGCCGTTCCCTATGCCTGCCACGACGCCTTGCTGGCCGAGATCGACGACACGCTGGATGGCCGGATCCTGCTGGAGCCGGTCGTGCCCGTCGACCCGGCCGACCCCACCCGTGCCCTGGCCGTGCCGGGCGGATCGGTCGCGGCCGCCGCCCAGGCCCGGCTGGGCCGCGGCGTGCGGGTGGTCGCCGCCTTCCAGACGGTGGCCGCCAAGCACCTGCGCTCCGACGCCGCGCGGCTCGACATGGACGTGCTGGTGTGCGGCAACGACCGCTCCGCGTGTCGGCTCGTGTTGCATCTGGTCGAGGCCGCCGGCCTGCGCGGCTGGCTGGCCGGGCCGATCGCGAACGCCGCCGCGAGCGAGGCCCTGGCCCCCGTCCTGCGACACCTGAATCGAGAATACGGGCTTGGCGGGGCGGGCCTGCGGGTGGTCGCGCCGGGGCGGTCATGAACGCCACCGTTGGCCCACTGCTGTGCGTGTTGCTGGCCCTGGTGTTCAACGCAGCGCCCGTTGCCGCGCAACAGGCGACCGCGGTGCGCCTCCTGCCGCTGAGCGACGGTCCGCCCGGGCAACGCTCGACGCCGTTCATCGCCTGGTACGAGGACCTCTCCGCGGCCGGCTACCGCGAGCTGGAATTTTTGGTGTCCGGCCAGGCCGACATTTACGATTACGCCCACCCGGCAGGCCCTTCGGCGGCGGTCGCGTCCCTGCAGTGCGCGATGCCATACAACACGCGCCTGCTGGTGCGTCGGCCAGATCAGGCGAAGGCGTTCAACGGCACCGTCTACCTGGAGCTGCTGAACGCCACCGCCGGCTGGGACGGAGACCCCATCTGGCAAGGCGCTCACCACTATCTGCTGCGCACCGGCGCGGCCTGGGTCGGCATTTCCGGCAAGCCGGCCACGGTGGATTTCCTGCGCGATTCCTGGGGCAAGGCTCCCTACCCGGCGCGCAATGCGCAGCGTTACCGCACCCTGTCCATGCCGCATTTCTCGCAAATATGGGACATGCTGGGGCAAGCCGGGCGGCTGGTGAGGACACCGGGTGCCGAGCCGCATCCCCTGGCCGGCCTGCAGGTCGAACGGGTGATCCTGGTCGGCTATTCGCAGTCGGCGGATTACCTGGTGACCTTCGCCAACTCGTTCCATGCACGCCACCGCCTGCCCGACGGCCGGCCCGTGTTCGACGGTTATTACGTCTCCGGCGGGCACCACCAGGCGAAACACGTCCGCGGCCCCGAGGCCGAGACCGGCGAGCAACTGCCGGTGCAGGATCCCCGCAACTGGTTGCGCACCGACGCGCCGGTGATCCGCTTCCAGACCCAGACCGAGGTGATCGGGTTCGATGCGCACCGCGCGCGCCAGACCGAGGCCGACTTTCCCCGGCTGCGGTTCTACGAGATGGCCGGCGGCGCGCACGTCGACGCGGCGCTCAACGCGGTCGGCGGGCAGGCACTGGCCCGGGACCTGGGGTTGCCACCCAGTTTTTGCCCGGAGCCCGAGCACGCCTACAACCCGATCCGGGTGGGCGACCTGCAGGCCGCCCTGCTGCATGCCCTGGAACGGTGGATCCGAGACGAATACCCGCCGCCGCCGAGCCGGCTGCTGGAACTGGATCCGGCCGCGGGCCCGGCCCGCCTGCTGCTGGATGCCGATGGCAATGCCGTGGGTGGCGTGCGCCCGGCGGAATTGCGCGCACCGCTGGGGACCTACCTGGCGTCGAACCGGGGTCCCGGTTTCTGCGACCTGTTCGGTGGCTTCATTCCATTCGACACAGCATCACTGGAGGCCCGTTACCCCGGCCCCGGCGCATGGCAAGCGCAGATGCGCAAAGCCGTCGATGCCACCGTTGCCGAGGGCTTCCTGCTGCCCGCCGATGCCGCCCGGCTGCGGCAGCAGGCGGCCGGAAGTGGCCATTGACGGCCGATGGCGCCCTTTCGCCGGTCGCACGCAAGGGGGCTTCGCAACCGGCCGGGCCCACCGCGCGTTGCGGACACCGCCCGGTGCGGCGAAGATAGTCACAACCCACCCGCCCAGAAGGAATGCACACCATGAGCGAGCCACAGACCACACGACTGCCGAGCTGGATAGCGGACCACATCCGGCTGTACCTCGAGGACCCGGAACGGGGCCATCGCTGGGATTCCACCGCCGCCGGCGGGCCCGGCGTACTGCCGGCCCTGCTGCTGAAGACGACCGGCCGGAAATCCGGCCGCACCCAGCTCTCGCCCCTCATTTACGGCACCGACGACGGCCGCTACGTAATCGTCGCCTCCAAGGGCGGCGCGCCCACCCACCCGGCCTGGTATCTCAACCTGGTCTCCCAGCCGGATTGCGAAATCCAGGTGGGACCTGATCACCACCGCGTGCATGCCCGCACCAGCGATGGCGAGGAGCGCGAACGGCTGTGGCGGATGATGGCGGAAATCTACCCGCCGTATGACGACTACCAGGACGCCGCCAGCCAGCGCCGCATCCCGGTGGTGGTGCTGGAGCCCCGGGACTGAAAACGATGCGACCCGGCCGCCTGCTCGCCGCCAGCGTGCTGGCGCTGTGCTGCGAGCATGCCATCTCGTTCACCGCCGGGCAGGCCGAGCAAGGCGGGGCGGCCTATGCACGGCACTGCGCCGCCTGCCACCACGGCAGCCTGCAGGGAACCGGCCACGGGCCGGAGTTGGCCGGCGCCCGGTTCCTGGCGAGCTGGGGTGAACGGCCGGTGGCGGAGCTGATCGAGGCCAGCCGCGCGACCATGCCGCCCGGGGCGCCCCAGTCGCTGGGCGAAGCCACCTATGCCGCCGTCACGGCACACATTCTCCGGGTCAACGGGGCGGCCCCGGACGGCACGGCGCTGGCAGCGGATGCCGGGCTCAGCATCCGGGCCGCGATCGAGGGCAGCGGGCCGGCCGCGGTGGGCGCCGAGCCCGTGCAATGGGAAAGCTGGCAAGGCGCCGGCACCATCGCCGAGGCCGCCCGCAAGGCCTCGAGCTTCGTGAACCGCAGGCTGGACCATTACGTCCCGGTCAGTGACGCCTTGCTCAACGACCCGCCCCCCGGGGATTGGCTCAACTGGCGGCGCACGCTGGATGGACACGGTTTCAGCCCCCTGGACCAGATCAACCGCGATACCGTTGGGACGCTGCAGCTGGCCTGGGTGCTGACCATGTACGAGGGCAGTAACCAGGCCACGCCACTGGTGCACGACGGCATCATGTTCCTGACGCACCCGGACAACATCATCCAGGCGGTGGCGGCGGACAGCGGTGAGGTGATCTGGGAGTACGCCTACCCCTACCCGCCGGAGGCCAAGACGCTGGCCGGGCCGACCCGCAACATCGCCATCTACGGAAACAAGGTATTCCTCGCCACCTACGATGCGGCCCTGATCGCCCTCGACGCGCGCAGCGGCCAACTGCTGTGGCGCAGCGTCAAGGCCGATTACAGGCAGGGCTACACCCATACCGCGGGGCCGATCATCGGGGCCGGCGTGGTGCTGAGCGGCATCAATGGCTGCGAGCGCTACAAGCCGGGCGGGTGCTTCATCACCGGCCACGACCCGGAAACCGGCACGGAGTTGTGGCGCACCTCCACGATTGCGATGCCGGGCGACCCGAACGAGGGCTCCTGGGGCGGCATCGAGCCCGCCTTCCGCGCCGGCGGCGATACCTGGATCGCGGGCAGCTACGATGCGGCGCGCGAGCTCTTCTATATCGGCACGTCCCAGGCCAAGCCATGGGTGGCCGCCAGCCGCGGCATGTCGGCGCTGGATGCGGCACTGTACACGAATTCGACCCTGGCGCTCGACCCGCGCTCGGGCGCCATGAAATGGTATTTCCAGCATGTGCCGGGGGAGACCATCGACATGGAAGTCGGCTTTGAACGCGTGCTGGTGGAGCTCGACGGACGGCCACTGGTGGTGACCGTCGGCAAGGATGGCATCCTGTGGCTGCTCGACCGCCGCGACGGCCGCTTCGTGGCCTTCACCGAGACCATGGAGCAGAACCTGTTCGAACACCTCGACCACGCCACCGGCCAGCTGCGTTATCGCCGGGATATCGTCGAGGCGGGCGTCGGCGAGGCCATCGATGTCTGCCCGAGCATCTACGGCGGGCACAACTGGCAGGCCACCAGCTACATCGCCGCTACCGCCACCCTGGTGATACCCCTGCACCGCCTGTGCGTGGAGATGGTGGGGCAGCCCGTGGAACGGGTGATGGGCGCCGGCGGGTATGGGGGCGCGTCGCGCGTTTATCCCGCACCCGGCAGCGGCGACCATCTGGGACGCCTGGTGGCATACGACCTGCGCAGCCTGCAGCCGCGCTGGAACCACACCCAGCCGGCCATGTTTCTCACCGGCGCGCTCAGCACCGCCGGCGGCCTGACTTTCATCGGCGACCTGGACCGCTATTTCAAGGCGTTCGACAGCGACACGGGAGCGATCCTGTGGCAGGTGCGGCTTGGCGCGGCACTGCACGGTTACCCGATAAGCTACGCCGTCGACGGCGAGCAGTACCTCGCGGTGCCCACGGGCATGGGCGTGTTCAAGCTGCTGACCGCCCGGCAGAGCCCGCAGATTTACCAGCCGAATGGCGGCAACGCGCTGTACGTCTTCAGGCTGCCGCGCCGGGAGGACGCCCGCGACTGAAGCGTGGGGTCAACGGATGACCCCGCGCAGCGGGCTGCGCAGCGGGACGGGCCACGGCCGCGTCCGCGGCAGCCTCAGAAGGTTGCGCCGGCCGTGTTGCTGCAGGTCGCAGCCGGGTTACCGCAGGTATTAACGTCGGGCTCAGCCTCGCAGACCTGGTAGACGTACGTCACCCCGCCGCCCTTGTTGCCGGTGCTGTCGGTATCCGCGCCGCTGTTGGCCGTGCTCCCGATCAGCCCGCCATCGCGGCAGATGTCCACGCTGCCACTGGTGGCGCCGGACCAGCTCAGGTCCACGGTGTGCACGCCCTTCACCTTGTACGGCGTGACGCTCAGCGTGAAGCCGCCGCCGCCTCCGCCCCCGGAGATCTCGACCGTAACGGTGGCCGTGTCGAAATCGCCGTCGGCATCGGTGAGGGTGTAGCCGAAGGTGTCGGTGCCGGTGGTATCGGCCGGCGGGGTATAGCTCAGGTCGCCGTTGTCAGTGATGCTGACACTGCCACCCAGCGCGCTGGCCGCGTCGAAGCCGGTGACGGTGCCGCCGTCGCCCAGGTCGTCATTGTCCAGCACGTTCACGCCGCTCAGCTCGGTATTCTCGCTGGTGGCGTAATTGTCGTCGACCGCGGTCGGGAACAGGTCACCCACATCGAACTGGTCGCCCTCGTTGATCACCAGCTCGCCCAGCACGTCCAGGTTGCTGTCGTACTCGAAACCCGACTTGCTCAGGTTGTCGACCGTGAACAGCACACTGCTGGCGTTGCGGATGTTGTTCCGCTCGATGGTGCATTGCCCGGCGCCGTCGGTGGTGCAGGAACCGCTGCCGTTGGTGCCGCTGGACCAGCTGCCCTCGACCAGCACGCCGGACTCGGGCGCGCCGTCGCTTGAGACCGTGACCCGCGCCTGGGCATGCCAGCGGTTGCCGTTGCCGGCCGGGCCCGCGCCCTCGATGTCGGCAACGTGGACCTTCGACGGCGCGGCACCGGTGGTGAAGCTCCACACCGCGCCCGTGGTGGTGCCGTTGGCGTTGACCTCGTCGACCTTCCAGTAATAGGTGGTGGAATATGCCAGGGTGCCTGGCTCGAAGCTGGTTGTGCCCTGTTCCGGCTTCTCTTCGGTTTCATCCGGTGTGGCGTCGGTGCCGAAGAACACGATGTGCGAGGTAGCGCCGCTGCCGGCGCTCCAGCTCAGGTCCGCGTTGATATCCACGCCAGTGGCGCCATCGGCCGGGCTGGGGTTGCTGGCCAGGCCGGGCGCATCGCCACCGCCACCGCCGCCGCCGCCACCGAAGACTTCCAGTTGCACGTCGTCGATCTGCCAGTAGTCGCCCTGGACCTCGGCGTGGCTGTCGAAGCGGAAGCGCAAGATGACGCTGGGCTGGCCCGCGGCCTGGTTGCTCAGGTCGAGCGAGTAGGGCGTCGGGAACGGATTGAACCCCTGCCACATCCAGACATTGGACCAACTGGAGCCGCCATTGGTGCTGAGGTCCACGTTGATGGATTCGTAGGTGTCGTGCCCGAAGGCGCTGTTGAAACGCAGCACCACGCCGGTATTGGCAGACAGGTCGAACTCGGGCATGACCAGCGAGGTATAGGTGCGGTTGACCCAGCCGTTGTCCACCATGGCGAAGTTGCCGGCCCCGCCGGTCAGGTTGTCCAGCCGCGGGTCACCCGGCACGGGCGAATTCACCGTCCAGCTCACGCCGCTCAGGGTGTCCACCGACCAGCCCGCGGGCAGGCCGCCGGAGAAATTCTCGTTGACCAGCAGGCCGCCATTGGTGGGTGGCGGTGTCTCGATGCTGATGATCAGCGAGTAATGCTGGGCCGCGGCGTCGAGCAGGGTGCCCTTGTGGCTGACCTCGATAACGAAGGTGCCGGTGCCCCCACCGCTCACCAGGACCTGCTCGACGTTGTCGCGGATATTGTCGCCGGTGGTGGCGGCATCGGCCGGGGCAGCCGGGTTCAATACCCACGGCTGCCAGGTCGTCGGGCCTTTGCCGATGCGCAGGTCGAGGTCATTGACCAGCATCAGGTCCGCCGGGTCCAGCGCGGGCGCGGGCGGCGTGCCCGGTGGATCCGCCCACACCAGCGTTGCCCGCAGCGCCGCGTCCGGGTTGGTGACACTGATTTCCACGCTGTCCGTGGCGCCGTTGGCGAGGCTCGCTTCGATGATTCGGTGGTCGGCTCCGTCGCCCGTGATCACCTCCGCGGCGGCCTTGGCGTTGAGCAATCCCCAACCGAAAGCGTAATCCGGGCCGTCAGCCCCTCCCGCCTCATCGGCGGTGTGGATGGCCAGTGCCTTGAGGCTCGCGCCGCGCAGGAAGCTGCCGGGCCCATGAGTGTCCTGGTAATGCTCCTGCATCAGCAACAGCGAGCCGGTCACGTTCGGCGCCGCCATCGAGGTACCGGCCGCCACCGCGTAGTAGGGCGAGTCGACCCAGGTCGACAACAGGAACACGCCGTTGCCTACCAGGTCGGGCTTGATGCGCCCGTCGTCGGTGGGGCCCCAGCTGCTGAACGGGGACATCAGTACCGAATTGGGGCCGGACAATGGCGAGTAGCCGCCGGGCAGATCGTCGACCGCGCCGACGGTCAGCACGTTCTTGGCCACGCTGTTGGTGGGCAGGCAGTCGTACCCCGCCGGCGCGCAATCGGGCGGCCGCGGCAGGGTGGAGGTGAACAGGAAGTTGCCGTTCTGGTCGATGACCGTGTATTCCTCGCCTGGCGCCGGCCCGGTGTCGGAACGGTCGTTGCCGGCGGCCTTGACGATCAGGTACTGCGGCGCATCGAAGGCGATCTGGTCCCACAGCTGCGTTTCGGTATCGTAGTAACCGAAATTGGGATCCTCGAGGTCGGTGTTGTTCTCGCCGCCGATCCACCACCAGGTATCGGGTGGCAGCCCGCCCATGTACAGCCAACCCGCGGCGATGCCGTAAGAGTGGTTGGAAATCAGCAAGCCGCCCGCTGCCGCCGCGGCCATCTCCGCGGTGTCGGAATTCCAGTCCCAGGCATTGAGCTGCGCTGCATACGCCATGCCGCGCGCCTCTGCGTAGAGCCAGTCGCCTGCGCCCGCCAGGGTGCCGGCCACGTGGGTCGAATGGTTGCTGTACGCACCGGCCCCATCCACCTGCGTCAGGCGGCCGGCGAAATCGGGATGCGCGTCGAACACGGCCCCGCCATCCCATTCGCCTACCACCAGGCCGGCGCCATCGAGGTTCAGTCCGGCCGAGCCACCCGGCCACACCTCGTCGGTGGAAACGGTATCCGCGGCATCGACGTTGTTGGTGACATAAAAAATGGGCCCGACACCCGGCACGATGCGCTGCAACTCGAGCACGGTGCCGTTGGGCAGCTCGCGCCGCAGTGGAATACCGAGTTTCGTGGCCGCCTGCAGTGCCTGCTGGCGGTCGTAGGCATCGCGCTGCTGAAGGGTCTCGGCCAGCTCCAGCAGCTTCGCCTGGCGGGTGGCCTGCCCGACCTCGCTCTGCGCCCAAGCCCCACAGCTCGCGCACAGGATGGCCAGGGCCAGACCCAGGTTAAGCGTCAATTTGTTCATCAAGCCCCAAATCCCTTTGCCGTAACGGTGCGTGCGGGGGGCTAATCCATTGCCCTGAGAGCGATTCGTTCTGTCTCTAAATATAGCTTAAATCGGAGGCCATGCCAAAAGTCATGGACCGCACGGGCCTGCCACGCCCACCACGTCCTTCCCGCTGCGGGCATTGATCACGACTATGGCGCATTTGGCGGCGAAGCGCCGCGCGATCGCCTCGCCGATGCCCTTGCCGGAGCCCGTTACAATCGCGACCTGGTCCTTCATCCGCTTTTCTCCATGATCGGAAACGGGCAACTCCAGGGCTGGGGGTGCGACGCCCGGGGCTCCAGCGAGCCACCGCCGGCCGGAATCATCCGCCCGGCGCGCTCATCTCCGCCCCGGGCACCGGGTTGAAGTAGTGAATGGTCACCGCGCGCCGGGCGATCTTCCACACGCCGTCGCGACGCTCGAAGTCGTCGCGATAGGTGGCGCTGATCATCTGCACCACGTCGTCCTTGGTAGCGCCCATGCAATCGACGTTGCATACGCCGCGGGCGTGGTCCGGGTCATCGAATTCCAGGCGCAGGTTGGAGGTCAGGTGGTGGGTCTCCCGCCACACCGGGTACAGCACCTCGAACACCGCCCTGCGAATGCCCTCGTGGCCCTCGAAAGTTCCGAACGGCGGGCCGATCTCCCACACCGCATCCGCATGCCAGATGCCGATGAAGCGCTCCCAGTCGTGGGTGTCGAACCCGAGGCAGTAATCGGTCACCAGGTCCCGCAGCGCCGCGCGGCTCTCGAGTTCATCCACCCGCCGCAGCAAGGCCTCGACGCGATCGCTGTTCAGCTCGCCGGCCGCCACGGCTCAGGTCTCCGCCAGCTTTTCGCCATGCGCGGCATTGGCCGCGATGTAGCCAAAGGTCAACGACATGCCCAGCGTGTGACCGGCCCCGTAATAGGCTTCGCCCGAAGGGCTGGCGATGCAGTTGCCGGCCCCGTACAGGCCGCGGATGGGCTTGCCGCCGGCGTCGAGCACACGCGCGGACGCATCGATGGCGGGCCCGCCGCAGGTGTCCAGAGCGCCCGCCACCAGCAGGGTGCAGTAGTAGGGGCCCTCGTCCCTCAGCGGATGCATGCACAGTGCCGGATAGCGGTTGGCGGGCCACCCGGAATCGGCTGCCATGGGCGAGAAGACCGGATGCCACTCGTTGTCGTAGGCGGCCGCACCACGCTGGAAATCCTCGTCGCGACCGGCGATGGCGAACCCGTTGAAGCGCTGGATGGTCGCCTTCAGGTTGGCGCCGAATGCAGGGTCCAGGCTGAGGCCGCCAGTGCTGGCCGCAATTTCCTCCAGCCGCTCCGATACGCGCGCGGTCAGGGCCTCGAGCGTCGAGCCCGAGAGCACGTGCGCCGCGTCGCCGGGCTTGGCCGGGATCGGATAGGCACCGGCAAACCCCTCGGCGCTGCGCTGGTCGTAAATCATGAACAGGACCTGGTTGGGGTACTCCGCGCGGGACGCGTCGTAGGCGCTGTGCACCTCGGTGCGATCGTTATAGTTGCGGTGTTCGTTGACCACGCGCAGGCCGTACTTGTTCACCTGCAGCATGGAATCGCCCGGTATGTAGAAGGCGCCCGCCGCGAGCATCGGGCTGTTGAGGCACTCCTCCAGCAGCACCTGGGTACGCCAGGCGGAACCGAGCTTGCCCATGCGCGCACCCGCCGCGCCCGCAATGCGGATGAAATCACCCTCCGCCATGGGCATCGCGCAGGAGCCATAGAGCCGCCCGCGCTGGTGCCGGGCGGTGAGCCCCGGGTCGTGAACATACCCGCCGGTGGCGAAGATGACGGCCTTGCGCGCGCGGATGGTCACGGTCGCGCCACCCGTCTCGGCCTCGAGGCCGATCACGCCCCGCTCGCCGTCGGTCACCAGGCGCGCGGCGCGGTGCCCCGTGAGGGTCGCAACGCCGCGCTGCTGCACCGCGCGGGTGAGCTGCGCCATCAGCTCCGCGCCAAGGCCCATGGCGCCTTCCGCGTTGACCGGGCCGAGCGGCCGGCCGGCAGGCACCTTGTTCTCCGGCACGTTGTCCAGGTAGTCGGTGGCCGGCCGGTCCAGCGCGAACATCCGCCACTCGGCGACGCTCAGCGCTCCGCTGGCCCGCAACCGGTCGACCGCCGGGGACGCGTTGTCGTAGAACGCCTCCAGCAGCGCCAACTCGTGGGCTTCCAGGCCGAATGCCGGCGCCTGCGGATCGAAGCGCTCCGGGTAGGAAAAGCGCGCCATGTAGGCCAGGCAATCCGCGCGGCCGTCTTCGATGCCGCGCGCCTTGAGGGTGAAGTTGTTGGGTATCCACAGCACGCCTGCGGACTTGGCCGAGGTGCCGCCGAGGAACTCGGCTTTCTCGATCAGGAGGACCGCATCGCCGTTATCGTGCGCGGTCACCGCGGCGCTGCAGGCGCCGACACCGCTGCCCACCACCAGGATGTCCGTGGTGTGATCCCACTCGCCCTGCGCGGACGCCCGGGACGCGGCCAGGGAGACCACGCCCATGGAAGCCACTGCGGCGCCGGCGCCCTTCAGCACTTCCCGGCGGGTCAGTCCATTGCCTCGGTCGCCCATTTGCTGTCTCCTGTAACTTGCCGTGACGGGACCTCAGCGCTGCAGTTCGATACCCGCCGCTTCCCGGTCCCAGCAATCCTCGGTGATGCCCTCTTCCTTGAGTTTGTATTTTTCAACCCGCTCACTCGGCGTCTTGGGCAGGCTGCCGCGAATGGCGATGTAGCGGGGGATGGAGAAATAGGCCAGGCGCGGCTCGCACCAGCGGACCAGTTCCTCCTCGGTGACATCGAAGCCCTCCTTGAGGACCACGACCGCCTTGACCTCCTCCTCGCCGACCTCGGACGGCACACCGACCACGCAGGATTCCAGCACCCCCTCGTGGGCGCTGATCACCGATTCCACCTCGAACGAGGAGATGTTCTCGCCGCGGCGGCGGATGGCCTGTTTCTTGCGGTCCACGAAGTAGAAGTAGCCGTCCGCGTCCATGCGCCCGAGATCGCCGGTGTGGATCCAGCCGTTCTTGAACAGATCCAGGGTGGCCTCCGGCATGTTGTAGTAGCCGGTGGTGCCGACATGCATGCGGTTCGAGCGAGCGATGAACTCACCCAGCCTGCCCGGCTCGCACTCGTTGTCGTCGTCGTCCACGATGCGCACGTCCCAGCCGGTGATGGTCTTGCCGCAGGAACCGGCGCGCGGTTCGTCGTAGGGGCTCACCAGGCAGCAGTAGCACTCGGTCATGCCGTAGACTTCGAGGATCTTGGTATTGAAGCGCTCCTGGAACGCATGCCACTCGTCCTCCGGGGCCGCCGCGCCCACCATCAGGCGGACCGGGTTGTCATTGTCGTCCTCGCGCTCTTCCTGCTTGAGCAGGATGGGAATGATGCCGCCGATGTAATTGGCCTCGGTGCACTCCCAGCGCCGGCAGTCATCCCACAGCCGGCTGGCCGAAAACCGCTCGACGATCACCGCCTTGGCATCGGCCAGGATGGCCGGGCCGATGGTGATGCCCTGGGCATTGCCGTGGAAAAACGGCAGGCCGGTGTAGAGCACGTCGTCCTCGGTGTAACGCGAGTACTTCACCGACTCCGCCCACACGTCGTACCAGTAATAATGGCTGAACATGACGCCCTTGGACACGCCCGTGGTTCCGGAGGTGTAGAGGATGGAGGCCAGGTCGCTGTAGTGCACTTCGACGCCGGGCGCATCGCCGGAGTGATCCATCAAATCGGCGAAGCCGAGATTCTCGAAACCCTGCCACTGCGGCACGGCCTGGCCGTCGGAACTGATGAACGCCACGTTCCGGATATCCGGGAGGTCGTCGACCACGCCTTCCAGGCGGTCGAGGTACTGGGTGTCCGCCACCAGCGCCACGCAGTCGGACTGCGTCATCTGGTAGCTGAGACCCTGGCCCTTGAGCGCGACGTTGATCGGCACCTCGCAGGCGCCGATCTTGTTCAGCGCGAACCAGGTGTACAGGAACTCGGGACAATTGGGCAGCATGATCGCCACCTTGTCGCCGTGCTTGACGCCCAGCGACAGCAGCCCGTTGGCGGTCTTGTTGATGCGCTCATTGAAATCGCCCAGGGTGAGCGGGTCGTCCCCGAACTGGAACACGACGTGGTCCGGGAACTGCCGGGCCTTGTCCTCGATGATGTGCGAAAGCACGCGGTCGTGCTGCGCATATTCCTGCATGTTCCACGATGCCCACTTCTTCGCGTGGCGCTCGAATTTGTCGTCCCAGCGGCCCATGGCTCAGTCCACCGAGACCGAGAGGTCCAGGTGGGCCTGCTGCATGTACTTGTTGATCAGTTTCTGGGACTCCCCGTACCAGACGCCGTCGTCGTGCGCGTGCAGCATCTTGCCCAGGTCCCAGGTGAATATCTTTTCCGGGATGACCTCGATGATGCAGCGCAGCGGCGTGTGCACCGCCTCGAAAGCCACCTCGCGCTCCTCATCGGTGGTCAGCTCGAAGAAATACTTGTCGATGATCATCCAGTGGATCTCGCGCATGAACGCGTCGTCATCGTGGATCTTGGCCTGGCCCATGACCAGGATGGCCTTCTGGTGACGCACGTTGGTGCCGTCATTGTGGATGGCCACCGACATCTTCGGGTTCTCCATCAGGCAACCCACCTTGAGACGGTAGTTCTTGATCGTGCTCATCATGATGTTGTCGTCCTTGATCACGTAGAACATCGGCGTCACCACCGGGTAGCCCCGCTTGTTGACGTGCCCCATGTTGCAGTAGGCGCTTTCGCGGTACAGCAGTTCGAACTCGTCCTGTTCCATCGGGTAGTCAGTGCGCACGTTGAGTCGCTCGAGCCGGATCGGATCGAACCGTACATCAGATGCTTCGGCCATTGAATTTGCTCCTATCTCATTGAAATCATCATGGCGGGGCTCGGACGCCACCCCGGTACATGACAGATTACAGGGGCGCGCACGCCCCTGTAAATTCAGCACTGCAAATGTGGACTACCAGCTGTATCCCACCTCGAACCCGTAGGTGCGCGGCGGACGCACCGCTGCATACGACCACAGGCCGGCCACGTCGAAGCCCAGCGCATAGCTGTCGTCGTCGGTGAGATTGCGTCCGAACGCACTCAGGTACCAGTTATTCACGAAGTAACTGATCGAGGCGTCGACCACGGTGGACGAGCCATTGCTCAGCTCCGGCTTGTTGGCGAAATCCACCTCGTGGGAGCTCATGTAGCGCGCCCCGGCGTGGAGCAGCAGGCTGCCCTTTTCGAGGTCGACTTCATACTCGCCCGAAACGCTGGCGGTCACCTCCGGCGCGCGCCGGAAGTCGAGGCTGGAAAAATCCGCGAACACCGGGTTGTCTGGCGTGCCGACGTCGACCAGGAAATCATCGTATTCGGCATCCAGCAGGCCCAGGTTCGCGCGCATGGTCAGGCCGCTCTCGAACAGATACATGAGCTCCAGCTCGGCGCCGGAAATGGTGGCGTTCGATGCGTTCACCACGCGCGTGACCTGCCCCGTGCCGCTGGTCTCGGAGGGCTGCTGGATCTCCTCCTGCTTGTCCTTGTAGTCCATGTAGAACAAGGTGGCGTTGAACTGCAGGCGGCCGTCCATGTGCCGCGACTTGTAGCCCAGCTCGTAGTTGTCCACCGTCTCGGGGTCGTACGGGATGGTCGCGGTTTCCACGGAATCCACGCGGCCGTTGAATCCCCCGGCGCGGTATCCACGGGAGTAGAGGGCATACAGCATGGCGTCATCCTGGAAATCCCACTTCAAGGCGACTTTCGGGGTGAACTCGCTCCAGCTCTCCTTGGCGGATGCGGTGGTCGTGAACGGGTTGCCCTCGTTGAACTGGTCGGTGGTCTTGTCGTCGTCGGTCCAGCGCCCGCCAACGGTCAGGGTCCACGCCTCGTTGAAGCGGTAGTCTCCCTCGAAGAACAGGGCCTTGGATTCGCTGGTCTGGTTGGTGGTCTGCGGCAGGTCCAGCAGGAACCCGTCGAACGGGGTGAAGAAGGCGATCAGGCTGCGCAGGCGGATTTCGTACTCGGAATCCCAGTAATAGGCGCCCACCGTGTACGTCAGTTCCTCACCGGCATCGTAGGTCAGGCGCAGCTCGTGCGTGTCCTGCTCGTACTCCGCCGGGCGATCGGTGTGAAACAGCAGATCCTGCGTAGCATCCCAGTCGGTGATGACCTTCTCCTCGGTCTCCCAGCGCGCACCGATGTAGTCAATGCGATAGTTCTCGTTGAGATCCCAGCGCACTTCGACCTGATGGGTATCGGCGTCGAAGGTCGAGTTGAAGGGCGACAGCCCGAAATGGTCGAAACCGGGATCCGGCGTCTGGTTGGTCGGGAACCGCTCGGTCGGCCAGGTGTAGTTGTCGAAGGCCTGACCTACCCGGTAGCGATCACCGCTCACCGGGGTGCTGGTATTGGGTGAACACCAGGCATATACGTCGCAGAATACCTGGCCCGGCTGGGCGACGTTCAGCAGTTGGTTGGAATCCTGGTCGGTACGCTCGATGAGGGACGTCCATTCGATCTCCACGCCGTCTGCCGGCGCGAACAGCAGGTTGACGCCGCCGGCCTTGTATTCGGACTGGCCGTCCCTGCGCCCGGTGGTGACGTTTTTGAAGTAACCCTCACCCTGGTCGCGATATGAGGCACTCAGTTTCACGCCCCAGGTCTCGCCGTTGCCGAAATTGACGATGCCGTCGAGCACGGCGGTCTCGTAGTCGCCATAGCTGCCGCGGACCTTGCCGCCGGATTCCATGGTCGGCTTGCTGCGTTCCAGGTTGATCACGCCGCCAATGGTGTTGCGGCCGAACAGGGTTCCCTGCGGGCCGCGCAGCACCTCGACGCGCTGCAGATCGATGGCGCGCACGATGCTGCCCGTCATGGTGCCCCGAAACACGCCATCCACCACCACCCCGACGGCCGGGTCAAAATTCTTCTCGACCTCGGAGACGCCAATGCCGCGAATGTAGGTGGCGGCGACACCGCCCGGACCCTGGTTGGTGTCGTCGAGCACCAGGTTGGGCGATACGTAGGTCAAGTCCCGCAGATCGGTGGCGAAGTTCGCGTCGATTTCCCGCTGCCCCATGGCGCTGACCGACAGCGCGACATCCTGCAAAGCTTCCTCGCGTTTGCGAGCGGTGACCGTGACTTCCTCGAGTGCGGTGCCGGTTTCGCTCTCCGCCATGTCCTGCGCGAGGGCGGGGCCGGTGAGGGCCATGCTTGCGCCGGCGGCCAGGGCCACGGCGATGCTGGTCGGTAGCCAACCAAATTTGATTTTCATGAGTTGCTGTCCCCAGGTTGCCAAGTGCAGTTGCAGACTTCGGCGAGACCGCAGCGGCCCCGCCGAAGCGCCCGTAAAACTTGAACTTTATTCAATTTTTCCACAGAATACAAATTTCTGTCAAGCAAGCATACGCCGCCCAGGGAGCACCTGGGGCCGGCCCCCAAAACACCCGGCAGGCACCCGCGGACCCTGTCGAAAATCGAGGTAAACATGGCTGACATCAAGGTCGAACGAAAGGGCGAGGTGGAATGGATCACCCTCAACCGTCCCGAACGCATGAATGCATACGACGCTGCAATGGCACAGGAACTCATCGCAGCGGTGGAAAACGCCTCCGACGCGGGCGTGATCGTGCTCACCGGCACGGGCCGGGCGTTCTGTGCAGGCGGTTACCTGGCCAACCTGAGCGATCCGGACCCGCAGGAGTTGCGGAGCATGTTCTACGGCTCGCTGAAGGTCTACGAATCGCTGCGCACCAGCCCGCGGCCCGTGATCGCCGCGGTGAACGGTGCGGCGGCCGGCGGCGGCAACGAACTGGTGATTGCCTGCGATCTGGCTATCGCGTCCGAGAACGCGACCTTCGGCCAGACCGGCGTGAAGGTCGGCAGCGCCCCGGTGCTGGGCGGCAACAATTTTCTGTCCATGAGCGTGGGCGAGAAACGCGCCAAGGAAATTGCCTTCCTGTGCCGACGCTATCCCGCCGAACAGGCGCTGGCCCTGGGGCTGATCAACGCGGTGGTGCCGCCCGACGAACTCGAGGCGGAAGTCACCCGCTGGGCCGAGGAGTTGCTGCGCATGAGTCCGCGCTACCTCGAGATCGCCAAGGTCAATTCGAATGTGTGGTGGAACCAGTGCCGCGACAATTACCTCAGCGGCCTCGGCATGCTGGTGCAGGCCATCGGCTCCTACGACATGATCGAAGGCGCCTCGGCCTTCATGGAGAAGCGCCGGCCCCGGTTCGAGGGCCGCGCCCCCCGGGAGGACTGACGCGGGTGAACGTGCCACGCGCATGGACGCCGCGCCGCACTCCCTGCCCCAGGGGGGACGATAGATGAAGCTAGAGCTCGACGGGCAGTACCTGGCAATCCAGGCCGAGGCGCGTTCCCTGGCGCGCGCCATCGAGCCGCTTGCCGTCGAAGCCGACGAGATGAGCGAGGTGCACCCCGGTGTGCTGGCGGCGCTGCGCGAGAGCGGCCTCAGCACGCTGATGGTGCCCGCGGAGCACGGCGGGCGTTTAGAGCGCCCGGACCCGCTGGCGATCTGCCTGGTGCGCGAAGCGCTGATGGCCACCTCGGCGCATGCCGATTCCCTGTTCGCATTGCAAGGCATCGGCAGCTATGCGATCACGGTGGCCGGCACGGAGCGGCAGCGCGCAGACTGGCTGCCCAGGGTCGCTGCCTGCGAGGCCCTGCCGGCCTTCGCGCTGACCGAACCGGATTCCGGCTCGGACCTCAAATCGGTCGCCACCCGCCTGAGCGCCGAGGGCGACGGCCTGTTGCTCGAGGGTTCCAAGTCGTTCATCTCCAACGCCGGGGCCGCGGATTTTTACGTGGTGTTCGCCCGCGAGGGCGACGCCTACTCGATGGTGCTGGTACCGGCCGACGCCGCCGGGCTGAGCATCACCGCCACCCCCGAATTGATCGCGCCGCACGTGCTGGGGGAAATGCGCTTCGAACAGGTCCGGCTGCCGCCGGAGGCCCGGCTGGGCGCTGCCGGCCAGGGCCTCGAGCTGGTGATGGCCACGCTGGGGGTATTCAGGGTGTCGGTGGCCGGCGCCGCGGTCGGCCTCGCGCAGGCGGCGCTGGACGAAGCGGTCCGCCACACCCGCACCCGCATCCAGTTCGGACGGCCGCTCGCGCGGCTCGGCCCGGTCGCGCAGATGCTCGCGGATTGCTGGACCGAAATCGAAATGGCCCGCCTGCTGACGTACCGGGCCGCGTCCATGGCCGTCGAAGATCCGGCCACCACCCTGCCCCATTCCTCCATGGCCAAACTGGCGGCCAGCGAGATGGCGGGACGGGTGGTGGACCGCTGCGTGCAGATGATGGGACGCTTCGGGCTGATACGGAATGCCCGGATCGAGCGCCTTTACCGCCAGGCACGGCCCATGCGAATCTACGAGGGGGCCTCCGAGGTCCTGCGCCTGGGCATCGCGGCGGAACTGACGAGGCAGTCGGAATGATGGATTTCGAACTCCAGGACAAAGTGGCCATCGTCACGGGCGCCAGCCGCGGTCTCGGACGGGCCGCGGCCGCCGCGCTCCACGCCGAGGGCGCGCGCATTCTCGCCGTGGCCCGTTCCGCCGATGAACTCGAGGAGCTGGCGTCGCGGGACCCGGATCGCATCCATGCGGTGCGCTGCGACATGCAGGACCGGGCCCGCGTGGCGGAACTGCCGGCGCTGGCCCTGGACGCCTTCGGACGACTGGACATCGTGGTCAACAATGCCGGCATCGCGCCGGCCGGCCGGTTCCTGGAACAGGCCGACGAGGAATGGGACCGCGTGCTGGCGATCAACGTAACGGCGCCCGCGGTGCTGGCCAGGGCAGCGGGCCACCACCTTCTGGCGCAAGGCTCGGGAAAGATCATCAACATCGCCTCCACGTCCGGAATCCTCGGCAAGGCCATCCTGGTTTCCTACTCGGCGTCCAAGGGCGCGCTGGTCCAGTTCACCAAGGCGCTGGCCGCGGAATGGGCCGCCAAGGGCGTGCAGGTCAACGCGATCGCGCCCGGTGCGTTCGCCACCGAGGCGCAGCGAGCGGTGCTGGATTCGCCCGACCTGCTGAAACGCCGACTGGGCAAGATACCGATGCGCCGCATGGGCGACATCGATGAAATCGGGCCGCTGGTCTGCTACCTGGCGTCGCCCTGCTCCGATTTCGTCACCGGCAGCGTCTACGTGATCGATGGCGGTGAATCGTGCAAGTTATGAGCCCGCAGCGACGACGGCATGAGTGAACATCCCGCCAAGGCGTCCCCCACCACGGCCGATCCCCAGCCCGGCTCGCGCGGGGGCGAGCGGCGTCAACGGATCCTCGAGGCGTTCCACGATTGCATCATCACCCGCGGCTACGCCAAGACCACGCTGCGCGACGTGGCCCGCGAGGCGGGCATGACCGCGAGCCACCTGCTCTATTACTTCACCGGCAAGGACGCCATCCTGGAACACTACTTCGCGCAGGTCGCGCAACGGATCATCGGGCGCCTGGAGAGTTTTCGCGGCCTGGAACCGCGCCAGCAGATCGACAGGCTGTCCGAGCTGTTTTTCGCCGGCAAGGGCATCACCCGCTCCGAGATCGGGTTCATGCTCGAATGCTTCGGGGTGGCGGTGCACGACGATATCCTGCATGCGGAGAAGCGGGCGCTGGACCGATTCTGCAAGGGCTTCCTGGAAGAACTGTTCGCGCAATCGCCGTGCGGCCGGGAGGACGCAGGGGATTCCGCCGAGCTTGCCTACGCGATGCTCATCGGCCTGCGCACCGCGGCCTTTTTCGACAACCGCCTGGAACTGTCCCAGGCGCTGCGCCTGTTCCGCAGCGAGATGCTGAGCCTGGCGCATTTCACCCGGGAATGACGACCATGAATGCCGACGACAAACTCGCGATACACGAACTTCTGAGCCGTGCCGCCTACAGTTTCGACGAGCACGACCTGGATATGCTGGAAGGCTGCTATGCCGAGGACGCGACCCTGCGGGTCGATATTGCCGACGGGCAGACCTTCGGACCCTTCGAGGGCCGTGAGGCCATCATGGGCCTGATGAAAGTGACCCTCGACTCGCAGTCCGACACCCGCCGTCACATCATCTGCAATTTCATCTTCGAGGACGCGGGCGAGAGTCATGCCGTGGTGGTGTCCACCGTGGTGGTCACCTCGGCGGAGGATGGCGAGATCGGGCTGGTGACCAGCGGCGTCTACCGGGACCGGGTCGCAAAGACCGCGCAGGGATGGCGCATCGCCGATCGCCTGCTCAAACTCGAGCTGGGATTCTGACGGGGCCGCCCGCATGGCCGGCTTGCTCACACCGGAACTGATGGCCCACATCGGCCGCACGGCAGCCCCCAGGCGGGAGCTGGTCACGCGGCGGGACATCCGCAAATACGCGGTCGCCACCGGGCAGCGGTTGGGGAAGTTCCTGGCGGGCGACGAGGCCCCGCCGATGTTCTATATCGCGTTGTTCTGGGACGTGGTGGAGCTCGATCAGCTGCAGCCGGACGGCATATCGGCGGATACGCTGATCCCGGAGTTCCCGCTCAAGCGCGCCATGGCCGGCGGCCTGAAGATCGATTTTCATCGGCCCATGCACCCCGGTGACCGGGTCGTCGCCCGCCGGACCTTGACGGACATCTACGAGAAGGAAGGATCCAGTGGGCCCCTGATCTTCTACGAGGTGACGACGAATGTCGACACCGAGGACGGCGAGCAGGTCCTGACCGAACGGGCCACCCGCATTCTGCGCTGATGCCCCGGCTGGCCGACATTTCGATGGGTCACGAGCTTCCGGGCCGGGAGTTTCGCACCGACAACGTGCAGCTGTTCCTGTACAACGCGGCCTTGTGGAACGCGCACCGCATCCATTTCGACTACCCCTATGCGACCGAGGTGGAAGGCTACCCCGGGCTGGTCAACGCCGGCCCCCTGATGGGAGACTGGCTGACCCAGGGCGTGCTGGAGTGGCTGGGTGAAGACGGCACGCTGACCGCGCTCGAGTACACCAACCGCAAGGCATCGATCATCGGCGAGACGCTTCGGTTCGCCGGGCGGGTGCGCGCGGTGGATGTGGACTCGGACAGCGCGGAACTGGACGTGGGTATCGTCAACGAAGCCGGCGAGGTGATCATCCCCGGGGTGGCCAGGGTGACATTCCGGGATGGCTGAGCGGGACTCGCTGCGGGGCAAGGTGGCCGTGGTTGGCGCGGCCGACACGGCGGTGGGAAAGGTGCCGCAGTTCAGTGCCACGGGCCTGTGCGTGGACGCGGCCCGCCGGGCGCTCGCGGATGCGGGCATCGGCAAGCAGCAGGTCGATGGGCTGGTGACCTGCAATGCATTCGCCGAGCCATACATGTATCACGCCGAGGCCATCGCCGAGTACCTGCAGATAGATCCGCGCTATTGCGTCACCGCGGTGGCCGGTGGCGGCACGACGTTTTCCATCCTGCAAAACGCGGCCGCGGCCATCGCCGCCGGCGTGTGCGAGACGGTGCTGGTCACCATGGCCGACAGCCTCCGCAGCGGGCTCACGCGAGAGCAGGCGATGCTCATCCAGTCCTCCACCGGCCATCCGGAATTCGAGATTCCCTACGGCCCCACGGTGCCGGCATTCTACGCGCTGATTGCGCAAGCCCACATGCACCGCTACGGCACCACCCCGGAGCAGCTGGCCGCGGTGGCGGTGAGCGGCCGCAAGCATGCCATGCGCAACCCCCATGCCCAGATGCGCGAGCCGATCGAGATCGCCGATGTGCTGGCTTCCCGCATGATCGCCGACCCCCTGCACCTGCTGGACTGTTCGCTGGTCTCGGACGGCGGCGCCGCGGTGGTGCTGACCTCGGCCGAGCGCGCCGGGGACCACCCGCATGCGCCGGTTTACCTGCTGGGTTTCGGCGAGGGCCACAGTCATGAGCACATCAGCCAGGCCCGCAGCCTCACGACCTCGGCGGCGGTGGAATCGGGGCGCCGGGCCTATCGCATGGCGGGCCTGGGTCCTGCGGATATGGACCTGGCCTGGATATACGACTGCTTCACGCCGGTGGTGCTGATCGAGCTGGAAGATCTGGGCTTCTGCGCCAAGGGCGAGGCCGGCGCCTTCGTGGCCGAGGGCCATACCGGGCTCGGGGGGCAGTTGCCGATGAACACCAACGGCGGCCTGCTGTCCTATTGTCACCCCGGCAACCCGGGTTCCCTGTTCGGTCTGACCGAGGCAGTGTTCCAGCTTCGACACCAGGCCGGCGAACGCCAGGTGGGCGGCGCGGAGACCGCGCTGGTGCACGGCCAGGGCGGCATCATGTCCAGCCATGCCACCGTGATCCTGGGGCGGGAGGCGCAGTGATGGGCGATCCACGCGACGCGCGGCCCGTGCCACGGCCAACGCCAGCCACCGCACCCTTCTGGGCGGCCTGTCGGGAGCATCGGCTGCTGCTGCAGCGCTGCCCGGCCTGCCAGGCGTACCAGTTCTATCCCCGCACGCTGTGCTCGGCCTGCCTGGCGCACGAGCCCGAATGGGTCGCAGCCAGCGGGCGCGGGTCGGTGCGCAGCTTCACCGTGATCCGCCACCCGGTCTCACCGGCCTTCGCCGACGAGGTGCCGTACGTGCTGGCCCTGGTGCGCCTGGACGAGGGCCCCACGCTGATGAGCGTGCTGCGCCACTGCGCACCCGCGGACGTGACGATCGGCATGCCGGTGGAGGTGGCCTTCGAGGAGCGGCGCGACGAGGTCTCCCTGCCGGTCTTCCGGCCGGCCGCGGGCGACTGACCGGGCCGGGGCGGGGTGACCGAGCGGGAACAGTGGCTGGGCCTGACGGTCGAGGCCGCGCTCGACCCCGAGTTGCCCATCTGCGACCCCCACCATCACCTGTGGGAATACCCCGGTAGCCGCTACCTGCTCGAGGAATTCCGGGCGGACCTCGCCGGGGGGCACAACGTCGCCAGCACGGTGTTCGTGGAATGCCTGCAGTTTTACCGGGACTCCGGCCCCGAGGCATTGCGGCCGGTGGGCGAAACGGAGCATGTCCATCAGCTGGCGGCTGGCGCGGAGCCAGCGCAACCCCGGATCGCGGCCGGCATCGTGGGCTTCGCGGACCTCGCGCTGGGCGCGCGGGTGCGCGAGGTGCTGGAGGCGCACCTCGAGGCCAGCCCGCGTTTCCGCGGCATTCGCCATGCCACGGCCTGGCACGCCAGTGAGCAGGTGCACAACGCCCACACGCGTCCCGCCGAGGGCCTGCTGCTGGACGCGCGGTTCCGGGAAGGCTTCGCCGTGCTGGTGGAACTGGGCTTGTGCTTCGACGCCTGGATCTACCATCCCCAGGTGCCGGAGTTGATCGACCTCGCCAACGCCTTTCCGCAGGCGACCCTCATTCTCGACCACATGGCGGGCCCGCTGGGCATCGGCCCGTTCGCCGGCGACCGCCAGGCGGTCAGGAACGAATGGGCCAGGCAGATGGACGAGCTGGCACGCTGCGAGAACGTGCTGGTCAAACTCGGTGGTCGCGCCATGACCAACGCGGGCTTCGGCTGGCACAAACGGAACCGGCCGCCGGGCTCGGCGGAACTGGCCGAGGCCATGCAGCCCTACATCGAGCACTGCATCCAGGCCTTCGGGCCCGAGCGCTGCATGTTCGAGAGCAATTTCCCCGTGGACCGAGCCTCGTGCTCGTACACCGTGCTGTGGAACGCCTTCAAGCGCCTCGGCCGTGCTTATGGGGCAGCCGAGCGCGCGGCCCTGTTCAAGGGTACCGCGGAGCGGGCCTATCGGCTGCTTCACTGACCGCCGTGACGTGAAGGTCCGCTTCCGGCCAGAGGCAACTACTCAGAAAGCGAGCATCAATTATGAACCGGGAAAATCTCAACTTTTGGCTGTCTTTGATCGCGAATATCGGCGTTCTGGGTGGTCTGTTATTCGTCGGTTATGAAATCCGCCAGAACACGGTGCAACTCCGTGCCGAAAGTTCACGTTCAATCACGGCGAGCGTCAATGACTTGAATGTCGGGATTTATTCGGACGCTGAGTTGGTGGCGATCCTGATCAAGGGCACCAAAGATCGCGGAGCGTTGAATCCTGTAGAACGATATCGATTCGACACGGTTCAGTTCTCGCGCTTGAACATTGCCGAATATGTCCTGGATCTCGAGCGCGAGGGGGTCTCGGACCTCAATTTTCGATATGTTGATTGGGTTGTCAGAGACTTCAACCGAAAGCCAGGCCTTCGGCAATTTATTCGCGATCACGAAGAGAGTTACGTGGGTTCCGCCGATTTATTGGCTCGGCTTCTTGGTGAGGCTGCCGAGGAACAGCCGTAGCCTGTCGGTTCCGTCAGCAGCTCATGCGGCGGAACCTCTTGCAGGGACGTCAGCTTGGTGGCAGCGTGATATGGGTTCACACTGTTCGGTTCCGGAGCCGGCAGGCATCCACGCCTGCCAAGCAACGCACCGTCGAAATCGACGTCTTGCACGGTTGGCCCATCTCCCAAATGGGTCTGGCCAATGCGGGCGGCCACAAAACCCGCTGCTCAGCCGAGCCGGTCGACGAAATCGACGACCGCGCGGGCGAGGCCCGTGCGGTCTTCCAGGGAGACCATGACGGTATGGGTGTGCATCACGGCCATGCGCAGGGATTCGATCTCGCCGGCGAGCGCGACGTCCACCGAATCCAGCACGAATCCGTCCAGGAAATCGCGATAGTGCGAAGCCACCTGCGACGCGCTGTTCGGCACCCCCAGTTCCCGCATCATCTTGACCGTCGGGCCCTTGATGGCGTCGCCGCCCACCACCGGGGAGACCGCGACCACTGGCGCCGGGCAGGCGCACAGCCTGTCCCGCAGGCCCGGCACGGCCAGCATCGGGTCGATGCTGACAAAGGGGTTGGACGGGCACAGGATCACGCCGCGTAGGGCCTCCGATTCCAGCCACGCGGCGATGTCGGGGTTGAGGCGCGCCGACTCCGCCCCGGCGAATTCGAAACCCGTGACCGCCGGCTCGCAGCGGTCCCGCACGAAGTAGTGCTGGAAATCCAGCCAGCCCGCGGTGGTCTGCACGCGCGTGCGGACGGGGTCATCGCTCACGGGCAGGATGCGGTGGGCAACGCCCAGGCGGCCGGCCAGTTCCTTGGTGACCTGGGCCAGGCCCTGTCCCTCGGCCAGGCGCCGGCTGCGCTCGACATGCATGGCCATGTCACGGTCGCCCAGTTGAAACCAGGTCTCGCCCCCCAGGGCGTCCAGCATGGCCATGAATTGCCAGCTCTCGTCCCGGCAGCCCCAGCCGGTCTCGGTGTCGACCTCGCCCGACAGGGTATACACCAGCGTGTCGATGTCCGGCGAGACATGCAGCCCCAGGTGCTCGAAATCGTCCCCGGTGTTCACCACGAAAGCCAGCGCTTCCGGTCCGAGGATGCTGGCCAGGCCCAGAGACAGCTTGGCACCCCCGATGCCGCCGGTAATGGCCAGGTAGCGCGGCGTGTTCATGCTAGAGAAACAGGTCCTCGTGCGGCGGACGGATCGCCTGGCGGGCGGACTGGTCGCTGTCCTCGGCCGGTAGCCCCCGCAGCAGCACGGCCGGCACCGATTCGCGCGTCTCGCCCATGATCAGCAGCGCTGCGGTCGCGATGGAATCGGCCCGGTTGCTCATGGTGACCTGCAGCTCACGCCCGAACAGATCGTGCTGGCCGCGCCGGTCGTCCAGCACCGTGATGCCGGCGCTGCCCACCGCGATCCCCACCGTGCCCAGGCGCCACGGCCGGTTGATGCTGTCGGTGATGACCACGCCCAGCGCCACGCCGGTGCGGTCCCGCAACGCCGAGCGCAGGGCGCGCGCAGACCCATCCGGATCGCGGGGCAACAGCAGCGCGCACTCGCCGCGGTCGTGCTCGACGTTGGACTGGTCGATACCGGCATTGGCGCACACGATGCCCAGGCGATGCTGGACGATGATGACCCCCGGCGCGGCGCGGATGATGCGGGCCGACTCGCGCAGGATCAGTTCCACCAGGCGCGGATCCTTGTCGACTTCCGCCGCCAGCTGCCGCGCCCGCTCGGACGGCTCGATGTCCGCCAGCAGCACGTGGCGGCCCTCCGCCTTGGAAACCACTTTCTGGGCCACCACCAGCACGTCCCCGGCCACCGGCACCAGGCCGGCATGCTGCAACCCCGCGCCCAGCAGGGCGGCCAGGTCATCGCCCGCGCGGACGAGCGGGACACCCGTCAGCGCGTGCAGCTCGAGGCGGCTGGGCATGCTCATTGCGTTCATGGCAGCTACGGGTTCCACTTCCTAGATGGCCGGCCCGGGCCCGGCGAGCGGTGAGTGATCGCCGGGCCCCGGCACANNCCGGATGCCTGTCGCCTCGGCCGTGGCAGCGAGCTCCGGGGCCGCGGGCGCCTGGCCAACCCTTGAATATCATTCAAAAAACTGGCTGGCGCTGCGGTCCTTGGGTAAACTGCTTTACCGCGCTTTGCTCCCAAGGGAGAATGGGCGCGGCGGCGCGCTGCCGCAGTTCCCGGAATGATCGATGCAGGCACGATGAAAGCAGTCAATACATACATGGACCGGGGCCCTGAAGGCGCCCTGGTGGAGCGACCCGAAAAGCCGCTGGACACCTGCTCCAGCGAGGTGATCGAACGCTATGAGCAACTGCTCGAGGCGGGCGCCAATCCGCATGAGTGGGCGTTTGCCTGGCGCACGGAACTGAACCGCGGCGGTTTCCCGGCCTACGAGTTGCTGCGCCAGGAGGTGATCG
>WVWV01000161.1:0-17812 GCA_011773845.1 Lysobacterales bacterium
CGGGACCGGAAGCGTTCGTGGACCTGGATGCCGGGGTTTGTTTTCTTGGTATCCCGTTTCCGCCTGGAGGCGTGTTGTTGGATGACACGAAATTCATCCTCACGTTTGACCCAGATACTTGTGACGCGACGCTGACGTGCAAGGGTGAGGTCGAAGTGGACATTTCAAGTGCATGGGTGGCCGAAGGGTTTCTCTGCGGTGTCGGTTCCGATGACTATGGGTTCTATGGGTTCACCAATGTGTCGCATGCAAAGGTCAGCCCCTCTGGCCGGGTTAAGCTGACTTGTCATGTGAACTCTTGCCCAGACCCGTGATTCCTGTGGCATGGGTGTGTCTTCCCATGCTCTAGCGGTAACGGGAAATGCCCTGCCATCGTGCAGGGCATTTTTTTCGACCGGATGAGGGACAGGCTACCGGCGCCCTAACGCACAGGCACCCCGCATGCGCCAGCCATGCGGGCGCTTCTTTCCAGCGACTCGGGAATTGAGCGGCGGCGAGCCCGCCGAGGAACAGGGTTCAGTGCCGCCCCGCGCTGGCGGCGCCGTACATGGCGCCCGGCGCCAGGGTTTGCGGGTAGCGCCCGCGCAGGGCGCGGCGGGTGGCGTAGCACAGGTGGCAGGCGTCCGCGTACCCCGGCTGGCAGCGAACCCCGTTACAGCGCGCCAGTTCGGCCGGGCCGCCCCGCAGCAGGGGGCCGGTAACGGGGTGGGCATCGGGGTCGTAGTCGGCGAAGATTGCCTTGAGCGGCGTTGCAAACAGGTTGCCCAGCGAGATGCCCTGGCAGATGTGCACGTGGCCGAAGGGGTCCAGGTGCACCCGGCCCGGCGACCGCAGGTCCTCGTAGGGGCACTCGGAGAAGGTCCGCCAGTCCCGGCGGCCGGCGCGATGGGCGAGCTTCTCGGCCGCGCGGCCGCGGAACACCACGGCGGACTCGCCTGCCGGAATCTGGCCGGCAGCCGCGGCCACCCCGGATGCCTCCGGCCCGGCAATGCTGATCAGGCCGACGGGGATGCCCAGCCCCGCAGCAGCGGCGAGCGCGTTCTGGGTCTGCGGGCCGTCCGGCTCGCTGCCGTGGTAGCCATCGCTGCTGATCGACAGGTCCTGGACGAGGCCCGCCAGCGGCTCCAGGCAGGCGCGGGCGTCCTCGGGCGCGGTGGCCCAGTACGCATTCGAAACGATGCCGACCCGGTACCCGCGGCGGGCGGCCTGCTGCACGCCCCTGACCAGCGCGCCGTAGTACAGGAACGGCTCGCCGCCCTCGAAGTAGATCCACTCGACGCTCCCCAGCTCGTCGGCCTGGTCGAGAATCTCGCCGATGCGATCGAGGGTCATCACGCCGCTCTGCTGCGGCCCGCCGAACACGAAGCAATGCTCGCACTCGAAATTGCAGGCGTAGGTCAGCAGCAGGTGCAGGCCGGTGATGGTCATGAAACGCCCCGCGAGCGGTCACGGCGATGTGCCCCCCACGCTAAGCCCCGCAGGGTTCCGCGGCGGTGACGCAGGTCAAGCAATGGCCATTGGCCGGGGGGCAGGTGCACGGACGGCGGGGCGCGGGAGAAAACAAAGGCCCTTATCAAAAGGGCCTAATATTCAGACATTTATAATGATATTTGGCGGAGAGGGAGGGATTCGAACCCTCGAAGGGCTTTTAAGCCCTTACTCCCTTAGCAGGGGAGCGCCTTCAGCCGCTCGGCCACCTCTCCTGTCGATGCTTCGCCGCTGCCCGGGCCCGCTGCCGGGCCGGGGGCGTATGCGCCTCACCCCGGCTTCATGAAGGCCGCAAGGATAACGGTTGACGCGGGGACGGTAAAGGCCCGCGGGCGATGCTAGTCCTCGGCGGACTCCTGCCGCTCCCGCAGGATGCGCTTGTAGATTTCCTCGCGGTGCACCTGCACTTCGGGCGGTGCATCGATGCCGATGCGAATCTGGTTGCCCTTCACACCCAGCACGGTGACCGTGACGTTCTCCCCGATAACGAGTTTTTCGCCGACCCGTCTCGTCAATATCAGCATGAGCTCATTCCTTTGAGCCTCAGGGATCCGGGGACGCCTGAATGCTCATTTATTATCTACCCCAGGTGCCGCGGCGGCGCAGCGCCGCTTCGACACCTAATTTTTGCCCTTGACCCAGGCCGACACAGTTGAGAGCGCCTTGTCCAGGTGTTCCGGACGCGTTCCTCCCGCCTGGGCGAAGTCCGGGCGGCCCCCTCCCTTGCCGCCGACTTGCTGGGCCACGAAGTTCACCAGTTCCCCGGCCCGGAACCGGGACACGAGGTCCTTGGTGACACCCGCGGCAATTCTAACCTTACCACTTTCCACCCCCGCCAGCACCACCACCGCCGAGCCGAGCCGGTCCTTCAGGCGGTCCACCCCCTCGCGCAGGGCCTTGGCGTCGGTATCGTCCAGGCGGCAACTCAGCACCTTGACGCCCTCGACCTCCTCGGCCTGCCCCGCCAGATCGCCGGTGCTGGAACTGGCCAGGCTCGACTTGATCGCATCGACCTCCTTCTCCAGCGCCCGGTTGCGCTCCAGCAACTGCTGCAGGCGCGCCTCCAGCGCATCGGGCGCCACCTTGAGCACCTGGGCCACCTCCTGCAGTCGGGCCTCGGTCTGCTGCATCGAGGCCACCGCCGCCTCGCCCGCGACCGCCTCGATGCGCCGAATGCCGGCGCCGATGGCGGATTCCCCGGTGATCTTGAACTGCCCGATGTCGCCCACGCGGCGCACGTGGGTGCCGCCGCACAGTTCGACCGAATCCCCGAGGCGCATCACCCGCACCTGGTCGCCGTATTTCTCCCCGAACAGCGCCACCGCGCCGGTTTCCATGGCCTCCTCGAAGCCCATGACCTCTGCGTTGGCGGCCGGGTTGTCCCGGATGGCGCGGTTCACCTGGCGCTCGATCTCGCGCAGTTCCTCGCCGGTGACCTGGCGCGGATGCGAGAAATCGAACCGCAGGTATTCCGGCGCGACCAGCGAGCCCCGTTGCTCCACGTGCGCGCCGAGCACGTCGCGCAGCGCCTTGTGCATGAGGTGGGTGGCCGAGTGGTGGCGCACCACGGCCGCGCGCCGCTCGCCGTCCACCGCGGCATCCAGGCGGTCGCCCGCGGCCAGGCCGCCGGCCTCCAGGGTGCCGACATGCGCGTGGAAAACAGCGGCCAGCTTGACCGTGTCCTCCACCCGGAAGCAGGCCTCCTCGTTGCGCAGCACGCCGGTGTCACCGACCTGCCCCCCGGACTCCGCGTAGAACGGCGTGCGGTCCAGCACCAGCAGCGCGGACTGTCCCGGCTCGAGCGCTTCCACCAGCTCGCCATCGACCAGGATGCCGATCAGCCGCACGCCCTCGGAGGCGAGCTCCGCGTAGCCGGTGAACTCGGTGGGCTGCAGGGCCTTGATCGCCTCGGCGCTGATCTGGTCGCGCTGCCTGAACTTGCCGGACCGGCGCCCGCGCGCTTTCTGCTCCGCCATCTCGGCTTCGAAACCGGCCAGGTCCACCGTCAGGCCGTTCTCGCGGGCGATGTCCTCGGTGAGGTCGAGCGGAAAGCCGTAGGTGTCGTACAGCTCGAACGCGGTCTTGCCATCGATCTGCCCACGGCGCGCGTGCGCCTGCTCCATGACCTTCTCGAGGATCGCCATACCGGTATCCAGGGTGCGCGCGAAGCGTATTTCCTCCTCCTCGAGTACCGTGCCGACGCGTTCCGCCTGGCGGGCCAGCTCCGGGCACGCCTCTCCCATCACCTCCACCAGGGGGCCGACCATGAGGTGGAAAAACGGCTCTTTCCGTCCCAGCATGAAACCGTGCCTGACGGCGCGCCGGATGATGCGCCGCAGCACGTAACCCCGGCCCTCGTTGGAAGGCAGCACGCCGTCCGCGACCAGGAAGGCGCAGGCGCGGATGTGGTCGGCGATCACGCGCAGCGACTTGCTGTCCGGGTCCGCCGCCCCGGTCAGCTCCGCGGCGGCCGCGGTGAGGTGGCGGAACAGGTCCGTGTGGTAATTGTCATGCGTGCCCTGCAGCACCGCGGCGATGCGCTCCAGCCCCATGCCCGTATCCACGCAGGGCGCCGGCAACGGCGTCAGCGAGCCGTCCGCGGCCCGGTCGTACTGCATGAAGACCAGGTTCCAGACCTCGACGTAGCGGTCGCCATCCTCGTCTGGCGAGCCCGGCGGCCCGCCGTCGATACCCGGCCCGTGGTCGTAGAAGATCTCGGTGCAGGGGCCGCAGGGGCCGGTGTCGCCCATGGCCCAGAAGTTGTCGCTGTCGTAGGGTGCGCCGCCCGGCTTGTCGCCCACCCGGATGATGCGCCCGGGCTCGACCCCGATCGCGTCCTTCCACACGGCGTAGGCCTCGTCGTCGGTCTCGTAGACGGTCACCCACAGGCGCTCGGCCGGGATGCCGAATTCCGCCGTCAGCAATTCCCAGGCGTAGCGAATCGCGTCCGCCTTGAAATAGTCGCCGAAACTGAAATTGCCCAGCATCTCGAAGAAGGTGTGATGGCGGGCCGTGTAGCCCACCTGGTCGAGGTCGTTGTGCTTGCCGCCCGCGCGCACGCAGCGCTGCGCGGTGACCGCCCGCCGGTAGGGGCGCTGCTCGGCGCCGAGGAAGACGTCCTTGAACTGCACCATGCCGGCATTGGTGAACAGCAGGGTGGGATCGTCCGCCGGCACCAGCGAACTCGACGCCACCACCTGGTGGTCGCGGTCGCCAAAGAACGCCAGGAACGCTGCGCGAATTTCAGACGTCGACTTCAAAACTCGAGACCCTCTGCCGCCAGCCGCCGCGGCCGTGCCCAAGCCTTGCAGTGTAACCAATCTGAGGGTGGTGATGAAGGCGCAGCGCCCGCCGGGGGCGCGTGGCCACTTACCGCTGCCCCTCCCCGGCCAGGCGATCGAGCGCCCGCATCAACTGCTCGTGGGTGAAGCCGCGCCGGCTGCCGCGGCGATACAGGCGCACGCGCATGTCGTGATCCAGCGCGCCCTCCAGGCCCTTGCGGCACCAGGCCAGGGCGTGCTCCTGCCAGTCGTCCGCCAGCGCGCCCAGCAGCGCCTCGACCGTGTCGTCACCCACGCCCCGGGCGCGCAGTTCGGCACGGATCCGGAGCGGGCCGTACAGCCGCTGCACGCGGCTGCGCACGAAGGCCTCGGCAAAGCGACGGTCGGAGACCAGCCCCTGCTCCACGAGTTCCGCCACCACCGCCTCGGCATCCCCGGGGCGCGCGCCGCGCCGGCGCAGGCGCTCTGTGAGCTCGCCCGCCGCGTATTCGCGGCGCGCCAGGTAACGCAGCGCCATGGCCCGCAGGTCCGCGTGACCAGGGCCCTCACCGCGGCGCTCGGCCACGGCGGCTATTCGTCGACGGCCTCCTCGACCACCCGCTTGCCGGGCAGCAGGCGCTCGCGCAGCTGGCGCTCGATCTCGGTGGCGATGGCGGGATTTTCACGCAGGAACTGGCGGGCGTTTTCCTTGCCCTGCCCGATGCGGTCGCCGCCGTAGCTGTACCAGGCTCCGGATTTCTCCACGATGTCATTGGCCACCCCCAGGTCGATCAACTCGCCTTCCTTGGAAATGCCGTCGCCGTAGAGGATCTCGAACTCCGCCTGCCGGAAGGGCGGGGCCATCTTGTTCTTCACCACCTTCACGCGGGTCTGGTTGCCGATGACCTCGTCGCCCTTCTTGATCGCGCCGATGCGGCGGATGTCCAGGCGCACGGAGGAGTAGAACTTGAGCGCGTTGCCGCCGGTGGTGGTCTCGGGGCTGCCGAACATCACGCCGATCTTCATGCGGATCTGGTTGATGAACACCACCAGGCAGTTGGAGCGCTTGATGTTGCCGGTCAGCTTGCGCAGCGCCTGCGACATCAGGCGGGCCTGCAGGCCGACGTGGGAATCGCCCATCTCGCCCTCGATCTCCGCCTTCGGCGTCAGGGCCGCCACCGAATCCACCACCACGATGTCCACGGCCCCGGAGCGCACCAGCATATCGGTGATCTCCAGCGCCTGCTCGCCGGTATCCGGCTGCGAGACCAGCAGATCCTCGACGTTGACGCCCAGGCGCTCCGCGTACTGCGGATCCAGCGCGTGCTCGGCATCGACGAAGGCCGCCGTGCCGCCCACCTTCTGCGCCTCCGCCACCGCCTGCAGGGCGAGCGTGGTCTTGCCGCTGGACTCCGGGCCGTAGATCTCCACCACCCGCCCGCGCGGCAGGCCGCCGATGCCCAGCGCCACGTCCAGCGCGAGCGAGCCCGTCGATATGGCCTCCACGTCCATGGAGGCGGTCCCGTTGCCCATGCGCATGATCGCGCCCTTGCCGAACTGGCGCTCGATCTGCGTGAGGGCCGCTGTCAGTGCCTGTTTCCTGTTGTCGTCCACGTATCGTCTCCTGAAACCGGTGGTTGCTCCTGCCGGCGCCGGCGGGTGCCAGGACGGCATTATGACATAGCCGCATGGACCCGTTTTAGAGGCCCGGGGACGCCATCGATGACTTCCTACGCGTCTGCCCGAAATGACCTCAGCCGGAGGCTTGCCAATGCCCGAGCGGCTCATAGCGCGGGCCCCGTTCGGCGCTGGTCGAGCGCAGCAGGCAAAACCCCTGCAGCGGCCAGGCCACCGCCTCGAACGGTATCTTCTCCCAGCGCGTTCTCAAATTGCGATAAAGGGTGACGTGCGGTTGCCAGGCCCGCGTGTCGGGCGCGAAGCCCTCGCGCAGCAGGCACCGCGTGAGCGCCTGCTGGAATTCGCTCAACGCGGGCGGCGGGCGGGCGCAACCCAGCCAGGCCACCCCGGCGCGCGGGAACCATCCCAGCCGGTCCAGCATCAGCCGCACGGCCGGCAGATCGACCGTCCCGGCCAGCGTCTGCAGGCGGCCTATATCGGCAGCGGCGACGTCGCCCAGAAAGGCCAGGGTGATGTGCAGGTTGGGCAGCGGCACCCGACGCGCCGGCAGCGCCAGGTCCGCCTGGATGCGTCCCAGCCGCTGCCGCACCCGTTCGTCCGGGTCGAGCGCGAAAAACAGGCGGGCCCGATCAGCCACCCAGGACGTGCAGCACGCCGTCGAGAGCCCGGATGACGGTCTGGCGCCGCACCGCCTCGCGGTCTCCCTCGAAATGGCAGGTGGTGGCGGTGAGCAGGCCGCCGCGCACCGACCAGGCCAGGCACACCATGCCCACCGGCTTGTTGGCCATGCCGCCGCCGGGGCCCGCGATGCCGGTCGCCGCCAGCGTGACCTGCGAGCCGCTGCGTTGCCGTGCGCCGAGGGCCATCTGCCCGGCGATCTCCTCGCTGACCGCGCCGTGCGCCTCGAGGTCGGCCGGGATCACGCCCAGTTCTTCTTCCTTGGCCGGGTAGCTGTAGGCCACGTAGCCGCGATCGAACCAGGCCGAGCTGCCGGCGAGGTCCGTGCAACTCTTGGCGATCCAGCCGCCGGTGCAGGACTCCGCGGTGCTGAGCAGCCAGCCGCGCTCCTGCAGCACGGCCGCCACCCGCGCCACCGCCGCCTGAATCGCCGCATCATCGTAATCGCTCACCCGCGAATCCCCATCCGCACCGGCCAACCGGCAGCGCGAGTTCATTGCCTGCGGCCATTACGTTACACTTTCGTCGATGTCAGCTCCAGCCGTCGAAGCCCTCTCCGGACACACTCCCCTGATGCAGCAATACCTGCGCATCAAGGCCGAACACCCGGACATCCTGCTGCTGTTCCGCATGGGCGATTTTTACGAGCTGTTCTATGACGACGCGCGCCATGCCGCGGAGCTGCTCGACATCACCCTCACCACGCGCGGCGAGTCCAACGGCGCCCCCATCCCGATGGCGGGCGTGCCGGTGCACGCGGTGGAGACCTACCTCGCCCGGCTGCTGCGCAAGGGCTGCCCGGCGGCGGTGTGCGAACAGGTCGGCGAGCCGGGCGCCGGCAAGGGGCCGGTGGAGCGCCGGGTGGTGCGGATCGTGACGCCCGGCACCGTCACCGACGAGGCGCTGATGGAGGAGCGCCGCGAGAACCTGCTGGCGGCCATCGCCGGCAGCGGCCCGGAGACGGCGCTGGCCTGGCTCGACCTGGCCGCGGGGCGTTTCCAGGTCCGCCTGGTGCGGGACGCGCTGGACATGGAAGCGCAACTGGAGCGGCTGGCGATCGCAGAGCTGCTGGTGGCCGAGGACTCCGAGTGGCTGCGGCACGCCTGGCTGGCGGCGCGCGCCAGCGAGCGCGCGCCCTGGCATTTCGACGTGCAGGCCGGACAGAACCTGCTCAACGCGCAATTCGGCACCCGTGACCTGACCGGTTTCGGCATCGGCGACCATCCCCCGGCGATCGCGGCGGCCGGCGCCCTGCTGCAATACGTGCAGGAAACCCAGCGCGCGGCGCCCCCGCACCTGCGCAGCGTCCACCTGGAACAGGCCGACTCGCAACTGCACATGGACGCGGCGACCCGACGCAACCTGGAATTGCTCAGCCACCCGGCCGGGGACCATCGCCGTACGCTGGTGGGCATCATGGACACCACCATCACGCCCATGGGCGGGCGCCTGCTGCGGCGCTGGATCGGCGAGCCGATTCGCGACCGGCAGCGGCTGGGGCGCCGGCACCGGGCGGTGGGCGCGCTGCTCGAGCAGCGCCTGCACGGTGAACTGCGGGACCTGCTGCGCGGCGTGGGCGACGTGGAACGCATCCTGGCGCGCGTCGCACTGGGCTCGGCGCGGCCACGGGACCTCGCGACCCTGCGCGGCGCCCTGGCGTGCGTGCCGACGCTGCGCTCCGCCATCGGCGACGGGCGTACGGGCGCGCTGGGCGAGCTGCGCGATTCGCTGCGGGAATTCCCCGACCAGGCCGCCCTGCTGCAGCAGGCCATCGTCGACGAGCCGCCGGCATTGCTGCGCAATGGCGGGGTGATCCGGACCGGGCACGACAGCGAGCTCGATGCGCTGCGCGAGCTGTCCGAGAACGCCAGCGGCTTCCTGCTCGAATACGAGCAGCGCGAGCGCGAGGCCTCCGGCATCCCCACCCTCAAGGTCGGCTACAACCGCGTGCACGGCTACTACATCGAGGTGACCCACGCCCACGGCGACAAGGTGCCGGAGCACTACACGCGGCGCCAGACCCTGAAATCCGCGGAGCGCTACATCACCGCCGAGCTCAAGGAATTCGAGGACCAGGTGCTGTCCAGTCGCGAGCGCGCGCTGGCGCGGGAACAGCATTGCTATGCCGGGCTGCTGGAAGCCCTGCAGGAAACGTTGCAGCCGTTACAGGAGCTGGCGCGTGCCCTGGCGCGCCTGGACGTGCTGAGCGCATTTGCCGAGCGCGCCGAGCAACTCGATTTCTGTGCCCCGGAGCTGGTGGCGGAGCCGGTCCTGGAGATCACCGGTGGCCGCCACCCGGTCATCGAGCGGGTCCAGGAGGAACCCTTCACGCCGAACGACATCCAGCTGGGGCCGGAGCGGCGCATGCTGATCATCACCGGGCCCAACATGGGCGGCAAATCCACCTACATGCGCCAGACGGCGCTGATCGTCATCCTGGCCTGTGCCGGCAGCTGGGTGCCCGCCCGCCAGGCCCGCATCGGCCCGGTCGACCGCGTGTTCACCCGCATCGGGGCCGGTGACGACCTGTCCCGGGGCCGCTCGACGTTCATGGTGGAAATGATCGAGACCGCCAACATCCTGCACAACGCCACCGAGCACAGCCTGGTGCTGATGGACGAGGTCGGGCGCGGGACGAGCACCTACGACGGCCTGGCGCTGGCTTATGCCTGCGCCGATTTCCTGGCCCGCGAGGTGCATGCCTTCACCCTGTTCGCCACCCATTATTTCGAGCTCACGCAGCTGGCCGACAGCCACGACGAGGTGAGCAACGTCCACCTGCGGGCGGTCGAGCATGGCGAGCGCATCGTGTTCCTGCATGCCGTGGCCGACGGGCCGGCCAGCCAGAGCTATGGCTTGCAGGTCGCCGCGCTGGCAGGCATTCCGGCCGCCGTGCTGCGCCAGGCGCGCGAGCACCTCGGCCGGCTGGAAGCCCGGTCCGCCGAGACACCACAGCTGAACCTGTTCACCGCCCCATCGCCGCCGGCTGCGCCCGAGCCGGCGCCCGACGCGCTCCGCCAGCGGCTGGCGGAGGTGGTCCCGGATGAACTCAGCCCGCGCCAGGCACTGGCACTGCTGTACGAACTCCAGGCCCTGCTGGCCGCCGGCTCCGGCCCCGACGAGACCTCCTGAAGGGGCGCTGGCCCGCTCGCCGCGAACAGCGGGCGGGTGCTCGGCTCAGTCCTGCTGCCGGAAACGGATCAGGCGCCGGCGCTGCCGCTTGTCCGGGCGTCGCTCGCGGCCGGCGCGCGCGGCGCGTTGCAGGGCGCGTTCCGTTGCGGCCGCCTCGCGGCGGTGGCGGCTGGCCGGATCCTCATGGTACAGCGCGGCCGCCTCGCTGGCGGGCCCGCGCCGGTCCGTGACTTCGCGCACCGTGATCTCGAAGCGGTCCTCGCCGCGCTGGATGCTGAGTCGGTCGCCGGGCCCGAGCCCGCGTGCCGGCTTGACCCGGGCGCCATTGAGGCGCACCTTGCCGCCGCTGACCGCTTCCCGCGCCAGGCCCCGGGTCTTGAAGAAACGCGCGGCCCACAACCACTTGTCGACCCTGACCTCCCCGGGAGCACGCACCGGCCCGGCCCGCCGTCAGGCGGTCTCCGCCGGGGCGCCGGCCATCACCCGGTTGAGGCGCTGCACGAACGCTGCCGGGTCGTCGAGCTGGCCGCCTTCGGCCAGCACCGCCTGCTGGTGGAGGATGTGTGCGAGGTCGGTGAACGCCTGGTCGGACGCCTCCGTCTCCAGGCGCTTGAGCAGCGGGTGGCCCAGGTTGACCTCCAGCACGGGCGCGGCGTCCGGCACGGCCTGGCCGGCCTGCTGCAGCAGCTGGCGCATGTGCAGGGCGAGCTCCTGCTCGCCCAGCACCAGGCAGGAGGCGGATTCGGTCAGGCGCTGGCTGGCGCGCACCTCGGCCACGGCCTCGCCAAGAACCTCGGCGATGCGCTCGAGTAGCTGCGGGCGCGCCGGCTGGGCGTCCTCACCGCCCGGTTCCGCCTGGGCGGGCTCGAAGCCGACCTCGCCCTTGGCGATGGAGCGAAACCGGCGCCCCTCGTATTCCGTGAAATAGCCCATCATCCACTCGTCGATGCGGTCCGACATCAGCAACACCTCGATGCCGCGTTGCCGGAAGATTTCCAGGTGCGGGCTGTGGCTGGCGGCCCGGTGGCTGTCGGCGGTGATGTACCAGATGGTTTCCTGGTCGGCGGGCATGCGGGCCAGGTACTCGGCCAGGCTGGTGCGCTGGCCGGCCTCGCTGTCATGGGTCGAGGCGAAGCGCAGCAGCCCGGCGATGCGCTCGCGGTGGGCGTGGTCCTCCACGATGCCTTCCTTGAGCACCGCGCCGAACTGGTCCCAGAACTCGAGGTAGCGCTCGGCATCCTCGTCCGCCAGGCGCGAAAGCATGTCCAGCGCACGCTTGACCACGGCCGCGCGGATCTTCCCGACCAGCTCGTTTTCCTGCAGCAGCTCACGCGAGACGTTGAGCGGCAGATCGTCGGAATCGACCACGCCGCGGATGAACCGCAGGTAATGCGGCAACAACTGCTCGGCCGCATCCATGATGAACACCCGCTTCACGTAGAGCCGGAGCCCGCGCCGCTCGTCGCGCTGCAGGAGGATGTCCAGCGGCGCCCGGGACGGCACGTAGAGCAGGTTGATGTAGGTCTGCGCCCCCTCGACATGGTTGTGCGACCAGCACAGCGGGTCTTCGAGGTCATGGCTGATGTGCTTGTAGAAAGCGCGGTAATCGTCCTCGTCGAGATCCGCCCGCGGCAGCGTCCAGAGCGCCGAGGCCTGGTTGACCGTTTCCCAGCCGCCCGCCTCCGGCGCTTCGCCCTCGTCGTCGGCCGCGGCCTCCGTGCGGAACCGGATCGGGAAGCCGATGTGGTCCGAATAACGGCTGACCAGCGCGCGCAGCCGCCAGGTCTCCAGGAACTCGTGCTCGGCCTCCTTCAGGTGCAGGATGACCTCCGTGCCTCGCTCCGGGCGCTCCACCTGGCGGATGGTGTACTCGCCGCTGCCCGCGGATTCCCAGTACACGCCCTCCGAGGGCGCGTCGCCCGCGCGGCGCGTCAGCAGGGTCACCCGGTCCGCCACGATGAAAGCCGAGTAGAAACCCACGCCGAACTGCCCGATCAGCTGCCGATCGAGCTCCTCGTCGCCGGTCGCCTGCTCGAGGAACTGTCGCGTGCCGGAGCGGGCGATGGTGCCGATGTGTTCGGTGACCTCTTCCCGGTTCATGCCAATGCCGTTGTCGCGCACCCGCAGGCAGCCGCCGTCGGTGTCGACCTCGATCTCGATGCGCAGATCCGGGTCGTCGGCGAGCAGGGCATCGTCCCGCAGAGCCTCGAAGCGCAGCTTGTCGCAGGCGTCCGAGGCGTTGGAGATCAGCTCGCGCAGGAAGATCTCCTTGTTCGAGTACAGCGAGTGGATCATCAGCCGCAGTACTTCGCGCACCTCGGCCTGGAAGGAATGGGTCTGTTGTTCCGTCGGGTTCATGGGCAAGCCGTCACAAGCGTATCACCCGCAAAATTTGGGCCCGCAGCCGGGCTTTCAAGTTTTCCCCGCGGGCACACAAAAGCCCGCTCGGGGCGGGCTCTTGCGAAACCGGCATGTTGCCGGCGCTTACTTGAGCTTCTCGCGGATGCGTGCCGCCTTGCCCTCGCGACCCCGCAGGTAGTAAAGCTTGGCGCGGCGCACGTCGCCCCGGCGCTTGACCTTGACCGACTCGATCAGCGGGCTGTAGGTCTGGAACACGCGCTCGACCCCGGTGCCATGCGACATCTTGCGCACCGTGAAGGCTGAATTGAGGCCGCGGTGCTTGATCGCGATCACCACGCCCTCGAAGGCCTGCAGTCGCTCGCGGTTGCCCTCGCGCACCTTGACGTTCACGGTGACCGTATCGCCCGGGGCGAACGGGGGCAGCTCGCGGTCCATCTGGCTCTGGTTGATTTCTTCAATGATCTTGTTCATGGCTGTTTCCTAACCTCCCCGGTGCACCGGCACCGGCGCAGATCTCGTCACTCTTTCAGTTCCTGCCGGAACTCTTCCAGCAGGCCCCGGTCTTCCTCGTTCAGCTCGCGGCCTTCGAGCAGATCCGGGCGGCGCTGCCAGGTGCGCCCCAGGGCCTGCTTGCGGCGCCACCGACCGATGGCGGCGTGGTCCCCGGACAGCAGCACCTCCGGTACGCGCACGCCGTCCACGCACTCCGGCCGCGAGTAGTGCGGGCAGTCCAGCAAGCCCTCGGCAAAGGAATCCTGGACTGCCGACAGCTCGTCACCGAGCGCGCCGGGCAACAGGCGCGCGACCGCGTCGATAACCACCGCGGCCGCCAGTTCGCCGCCGCTGATAACGTAGTCGCCCAGCGACCACTCCTCGTCGACCTCGGCTGCCACCAGGCGCTCGTCGATGCCCTCGTAGCGCCCGCACAGCAGGATCAGCCGATCCCGCGCCGCCAGCGCGGCCACGGCCGCCTGGGTCAGCGGCTCGCCCTGCGGGCTCAGCAGACTGACCAATCCGCCGCCCCCGCCGCTGGCACGTGCCGCCCGCAGCGTGCTGCGCAGCGGTTCCACCGTCATCACCATGCCCGGTCCGCCGCCGTAAGGCCGGTCATCGACCGTGCGGTGGCGGTCATCGGCGAAATCGCGCGGATTCCAGGTCCGCAGTTCCACCAGCCCACGCTCCACCGCGCGCCCCGTCACGCCGAAACCCACCAGCGCCTCGACGGCTTCCGGAAACAGGGTGATCACATCAATGTGCATGCCCACCCCTCAAAACTCCGGATCCCAGTCGACCTCGACCACGCCGGCCTCCAGGTCGACGCGCCGGACCTGCGCCCCCGGCACGAACGGGATCAGCCGTTCGCGTTCGCCGCGGACCACCAGCACGTCGTTGGCGCCGGTTTCCAGCAACCGCTCGACCCGTCCCAGCCGCTGCCCGCCAAGCGTCACCACTTCCAGCCCGACCAGGTCGGACCAGTAATAATGGCCCCTGGCCGGCTCGGGCAACTGCTCGCGGCGGACCGCGATCTCGCGGCCCACCAGGCGCCGGGCCTGATCGCAGTCGTCGATCCCCGGCAGCGCCACGATCACNNCGTCCAGGAATGGATCTTGACCCAACCCCGCACGCCGTGAACGCCCGCCACATAACCCAGCGGCACCGTGCCGCGTTCGTCCTGTTCGCGCCCGCTCATCGATGCCGCGCGGCGCTCAGGTCAGGAGGCAGACCTCCGCGCCTCGGAAACCAGGTGCCGCACCCGCTCGCTGAGCTGCGCGCCCACGCCGGTCCAGTATTCAACGCGCTCGAGGTCGACCCGCAAGCGCTCTTCCTGGCCCCGGGCGATGGGATTGAAGAAACCGATCCTCTCAATGCGCCGACCATCCCGCTTGTTACGACTGTCGGTCACCACGATGTGGTAGAACGGACGTTTCTTGGCGCCGCCACGGGCCAAACGAATCTTAACCATGCTTCGAAAACCTTCTGTCCCCGGCGCATCCCACTGGCGTGGGCGATGGCGCCGTTCAATTCGGCCAACCCCGCGAGTCCGCCGGGTCCGGAAAACCGGGCATTTTAACGCCAATCGCACCAAAAGAAAACAACGGCTTGGCGTTCATCGGCGCCCGCTGCATGGCTCCCGACGCTTCCGCACGGCAGCTCGCTCAGACCAGGCCCGGCGGCCAGGGGCCCGTGATGGCGAAGGTGACGCCGGGGGCATAGAGGTTGGCGAACATCCAGGCGCCGTCGGGCGAGAAGCAAACGCCCGCCCACTCGCTGCTGAGCGCGGTGTCCCGCAGCGGATGGCCGAGATATTGACCCCGGAGGTCCGGGTTCACCCGGCACAGGGCGAACAGTTCCGCGTCCGGCGTCAGCGCCACGAGGTACTGGCCGGCGGTTCGCAGGCCCACGCGGTCCTCGCACACGACCAGCGTGCCGCCCGGGCTGAACACCAGGTTGTCGGGCCCGGAAAACCCGTTGCGCGCCGGCGCCTCGAAAATCAGCCTCAGGGCCTGCCGGTCGACATCGAGCTCGAAGATGTAACCGGCTTGCGCGGCGCCACCATACTTGGAAGTGAAGTACAACCTGCCCTCGCGCAGCGCGCATCCCTCCAGCGCAATGAACGCCGAGGCGCCGGCAGCCAGCCCTTGTCGCACGACCCCCTGCCCGTCGTGGGTGCCCGGCGTGTGGCCTCGCCCGGGCTCCGGGATGTCCACCCACTCCACCGGGAATTCGGACTGCAGCGGAACCTCCCGGTCCAGCGCCGGGCGGCCCGGCACCCGGAGCATCTGCAGCCGCCCCCCGGCCAGCAGCTGGCCGGGCACCTCGGGCAGGTAGCGGTAGAGGCCCGCTGCCGGCGTGCGGTCCTCGGTCATGTAAACAATGCCGGTGCGCGCATCGATGGCGGCCGCCTCGTGGTAGAACTGCCCCATGGCCTCGATGGGCCGCGGGCTGCGCTCGCCCGCCGCATGCACCTCGTAGACGAAGCCGTGCGGGCGGCGCGCCTTGCCGTGGCCCCAGTGCCGCTGGCGAGTCTCCAGGCCGTGGTGGGCGAGTTCCGGGGTGTACGGCGCCTCCTCGCAAGACAACCAGGTCCCCCAGGGCGTGACCCCGCCGGCGCAATTGTTGAGCGTGCCGTTGAGGCTGATGTGGGAATCCACCAGGCGCTCGTCCCGGGTGTCGAACACCAGCGTCGTGGTGCCGCCGCCCGTCACGTCCCAGGCCGTGGCCGGATCGCCAATGGGCCCGTCGGAGCCGCGACGCTCATGGTTGCGCACCAGGGTGATGCGGGTGTCGCGGGCGCCCACCACGCCCATGCCGTCGCAACGGTTCGGTCCGGCATAACCGTCGCCGAGCTCGGACCCGGCCCAGGCCAGCGTGTGGTAGCGAAAGCCCTCCGGCAACATCAGCAGGGGCAGGCCGGAGGTCTGGTCCGCCACCGCGCGCAGCGGGCCCGCGGCCGGATGCGGCACCGGCACCAGGCCGGGCCGTCCCAACCACTGCAGGGCCGCCCATCCCAGGCCCGCGCCGCCGGCGGCCAGCAGCCCGGCTTTCAGGAACGCCCGGCGGGAGGCAGGCCCAGCCATGAACGTCGACTACCTGCGAAAGCCGCCAGGCGGCATCTGACCCTGGAGCTGGCCCATCTTGCGCATCATCTTCTGCATGCCGCCCCGGCCGAGCTTTTTCATCATGCGCTGCATCTGGCTGAACTGCTTCAACATGCGGTTCAGGTCCTGGACCGTGGTCCCGGACCCGGAGGTGATGCGCTTCTTGCGCGAGCCCCGGATCAGGTCCGGAAAACGCCGNNGGGTCCGGCACCTGGCCCATGCCGGGCAATTTGTCCATCAGCCCGCCGATGCCGCCCATGGTCTGCATCTGCTCCAACTGTGCGCGGAAATCCTCCAGGCTGAACCCCTTGCCCCGCTGGAGCTTGCGCGCCAGCTTCTGCGCCTGCTCCTCGTCGACGCTGCGCTTGACCTCCTCGACCAGCGTCAGCACGTCGCCCATGCCGAGGATGCGCGAGGCGATGCGCTCGGGGTGAAAGGGCTCCAGCGCATCGACCTTCTCGCCGGTGCCGATGAACTTGATCGGCTTGCCGGTGATGTGGCGCACCGACAGGGCCGCGCCGCCGCGCGCATCGCCGTCGGTCTTGGTGAGGATGACGCCGGTCAGCGGCAGCGCGTCGCCGAAGGCGTGCGCGGTGTTGGCCGCGTCCTGGCCGGTCATGCTGTCCACCACGAACAGGGTCTCCTGCGGCGCGACACGCTCATGGACGGCGCGAATCTCGTCCATCATCTGGGTATCGATGTGCAGGCGCCCCGCGCTGTCGACCAGCACCACGTCCATAAATCGGCGACGGGCCTCGGCCAGTGCCGCGGCGGCGATCTCGGCGGGCTGCTCGGAGGCGCTGGCAGGAAAGAACGCCGCGCCCACCTGCCCGGCCAGCGTCTCCAGCTGCTGGATGGCGGCGGGCCGGTACACATCGCAACTGACCAGCATGACCTGCTTGTTCTGCTCCTCGATCAGGTGGCGGGCCAGCTTGGCGCAGGTCGTGGTCTTGCCGGAGCCCTGCAGGCCCGCCAGCAGCACGACCACCGGCGGCGTCGCGCGCAGATCGAGCTGCTCGTTCTCCTCGCCCATGAGGCGCACCAGTTCCTGGTGCACGACGCCGATGAGCGCCTGCCCCGGCGTGAGGCTCTTCACCACTTCCTGCCCCAGGGCCCGCTCGCGCACGTGGGCGATGAAGTCCTGCACCACCGGCAGGGCGACATCCGCTTCCAGCAGAGCGACCCGAACCTCCCGCAACGCCTCGCGGATGGACTCCTCGGTCAGGCGGCCCTTGCCGCGCAACCGCTCCACGGTAGCGCTCAGGCGTTCGGTCAGATTGCTGAACATGGGCGACTCCGGCTCGGGCAGTCGGTTATTATAGCGGGGCCGGCAATGTACGGAACGGGTCATTGCAATGCATGATTTCCTCCTGGTAGCGACCGCTGCCGCCTACCTGGCGGCGACCGCCGTGCTGTACCTATCGGTGCTGCGGTCGGCGCCCGGCAAACGCAACCTCGCCATGGGCCTGACCTTTATCGGCGTGATCCTGCACATGGCGGCGCAATATCACCACTGGTTCGGCGCCGGGCGGGTTGAGGAGATCACCATCCTCAATGTGCTGTCGCTGTGTGCGCTGGTCACTGTCGGGCTGCTGGTGTTCTCGGTGGCGATCCGCAAGCCCCTGTTCGACGCCGGCCTGGTGGCCCTGCCCATCG